>JBEKFH010000016.1:0-28396 GCA_050013415.1 Streptosporangiaceae bacterium
CCCATGATGGCGACCATCTGGCCGGGTGCGGTGGCGTTCGCCGCGGGCGGCGTGACGTGCGCGTCCACGTTGCCCACCGCGACGGCGATGCCCTCGGGCAGCCCGGTCCAGGCCGCCGCCCCCGCGGTCAGCGATCCGGCGCGGCCGCCCAGCGGCGAAATGGGGTGCTCCAGCTTGTCGGCGGCGAAGCCCTCAAACCGGGGGTCGAGCGCGGCGAGGAACTCCCGCGAGGGGTAATGACCATCCTGCCGGATGCCCTTGTAGCCGGCCGTGCACGCGTTCCTCGTCTCGGTGCCGGTCAACTGCCAGATGATCCAGTCAGCCGCCTCGATCCACCGCTCGGCCTGCTGGTAGATTCCCGGCTCCTCCTCCAGCAACTGCAGCGCCTTGGCGAACTGCCATTCCGCCGAGATCTTGCCGCCGTACCTGGCTATCCACGGCTCGCGGCGCTCATGCGCGAGCGCGTTGATCCGGTCCGCCTGAGGCTGGGCCGCGTGATGCTTCCAGAGCTTGGGATAGGCGTGCGGGGCGCCCGCCAGCCCCGGCAGCTGGCACAGCGGGGTCCCGTCCCGCAGCACTGGCATGACGGTGGACGCGGTGAAGTCGGTGCCGATGCCGATGACCAGGCCGGGATCGATCCCCGCCTGGCGGATCGCGGCGGGAACCGCGTGCCGCAGCACGTCCCGGTAGTCCTCCGGATCCTGCAGCGCCCAGTCCGGCGGCAGCTGCTCGCCGGTGGCGGCGAGCGCCTCGTCCAGGACGCCGTGCGCGTAGTCATGCACCGCGCTGCCGAGCTCGGCGCCGTCGCGCACCCGGACCACCAGTGCCCTGCCGGACAGCGTGCCGAAGTCAACCCCGACAACGCAGGCGTCCGGATGGTTATCGCTCACAGCCATGCTGGCCTCATCCATCGCACCGTTCCCTTCCCGCCGTTTCCCAGCCTGCCCGATCGGCGATCTGGCCAGTGCCCAGCCTGCCCGATCCCGGCGCGCCGAGCACGCGGCGCGCGCCTGCTGACGGCGTGGCGTCCAGGAAGCCCGGCTCCTGCCAGCCGTGCCGGCGGAATCTGTCCCGGACGGCGGCGCGGACCCGGGCCGACGCGCGCGCGGGGACCAGCGCGATCACCGATCCGCCGAATCCTCCGCCGATCATCCGCGCGCCGAGCGAGCCGGCGCCGGCCGCGGCGTCGACCGTCGCGTCGGCCTCCGGCCAGGAGATCTGGAAGTCGTCGCGCAGCGACAGGTGCGATGCCGTCAGCAGTGGGCCGGCCTCGTCGAGTCGGCCGGCCCGCAGCAGTTCCACGGCTCTCAGGACGCGCTCGTTCTCCGTGACCACGTGCCTGGCCCTGCGCCGCAGCACGGGATCAGTGAGCCGGGCAAGCTGCGACACGTCGGTGATGTCCCGCAGCGCTGGCACGCCGAGAGCCCGCGCAGCCTGCTCACATTCGTCGCGCCGGCCGGCGTAATCGCCGTCGGCGAGCTCGCGCCGGGCGCGGGTGTCGATGACCAGCAGCTCAAGCCCGGCGGCCGACGGGTCGAAAGGAATGGCGGCCGACTCGGACGTGCGGCAGTCCAGCAGCAGCGCCTGGCCGGCCTGGCAGAGCAGCGAGGCGGACTGGTCCATGATCCCGCTGGGCACGCCGACGAAGTCGTTCTCCGCGCGCTGGGCGATCGTAACCAGCTCGGGCCTGGGTACCGCCAGCCCGCTGAGCTCGGTCATCGCGAGCGCGACCGCGCATTCCAGGGCGGCCGACGACGACAGGCCGGCGCCGCTGGGCAGATCCGAGTCGATGATCATGCTGAACCCGCCGACCGGGTGCCCGGCCGAGCGCAGCGCCCAGGCGACCCCGGCGGGGTAGGCTGCCCAGCCGGCCACCGCGCCGGGCCGCAGGGCGCCGGGCGGGATCACTTCAGCGCTGCCTGGCACCTGCCGCGAGCGCAGCTCGAGCACGTCGTCATCCCGGCGGCCGGCCACCGCCAGCATGCCCCTGCTGAGCGCGAAGGGCAGCACGAATCCCTCGTTGTAATCGGTGTGCTCGCCGATCAGGTTGACGCGGCCAGGCGCATGCCACGCGCCCTCGGCCGAAGCGCCGTAGCAGTCGAGGAACCAGGCGGCGGCGCGGCCAGCCGAGGGATGGCCGGTCACCGGTACCTGGCCTCGCGCAGGCTCAGTGCCGCCGCCTCCGGGACGACGTCGTTGATCCAGACACCCATGCCGGACTCCGTCCCGGCCAGGTACTTCAGCTTGCCGGGAGCCCGCTGGACCGACATCACCCGCAGGTGCAGCCCGAACTCGTCCCGGCCGGGGACGTCGGCGGCCGGCGCCTGGTACCACGCGGCGATGTAGGGCGGCGGGCTGCCGAAGAGCGCGTCGAGACGGCGGAGCACGTCCAGGTAAAGACCGCAGAAGGCTTCCCTCGCCGGGTCGCCGAGTGACGGGATGTCGGGCACCCGGCTGACGGGGAAGAGGAGAATCTCGTACGGCCACCGCGCCGCGGCGGGCACGAAGGCCGCCCAGTGCTCGTTGCCGGCCACCACCCTGGCGCCGTCCGCCAGTTCCCTGGCGACGAGGTCGTCGAACAGGTTGCCGTAACCGCCATCGGCGTACGCCCGCGCCTGTCCCATCAGCTGCAAGGTCCGCGGCGTCACGAAGGGGAAGCCGTAGATCTGGCCATGCGGGTGATGCAGCGTGACGCCGATCTCCTCGCCCTTGTTCTCAAAGCAGTACACCTGGCTTATGCCGTCCATCGCGCCGAGGACGGCGGTGCGGTCCGCCCAGGCTTCCAGAACCGTGCGGACCCGGCCGGGCGTCAGGCCGGCGAAGGACGAATCATGATCGGCGGTGAAGCAGACCACCTCGCACCGGCCGGTCCCCGGGCGCCGGGCGGACAGCGGGTCCTCGCCGGGCAGCGGCGCACCTGTCCCGTCAGCCATACCATCGCCGGGCGCAGTGTGCGCTAGTCCTGCCCCGCGCAGCGAGGGGAAGCGGTTCTCGAACACCACGACGTCGTAGTCGGCAGCGGGGATCTCGGTCTGCCGCCCGGGCCCCGACGGGCAGAGCGGGCACTGCTCGACGGGCGGCAGGAACGTGCGGCCCTGCCGCTGGGCGGCGATCACCACCCACTCGCCAACGAGCGGATCCCACCGCAGGCTGGACACGGGCCCGGCGTCAGCTCCCGCATCGTCGCCCAGATCCCGCGGGTCGCGCAGCTGCGCGCGACCCGATCCCGGCGACTCGTCGAAGTAGATGATCTCGCGCCCGTCAGCGAGCCGCCCGCTGGTCTTCCAGACTCGCGCTGCCTGCGCGGTGGCCTCATGCACTGCGGTGGCGTGCCTCCAGCGCCGCGCGGTACTCGGCGACGACGAGGTTGGTGAGTTCCACCACGGAGGTCTCCGAGCTCTTCTTGTCGAAGGTGATCTTGCCCTGCTGCAGCAGGTTCACCCGGTCGCACACCTCCAGCACCTGGCCGTAGTTGTGGGCGATGATGATGACCGACACCTGGCCCTGCTCCTTCAGGTCCCGCACCAGGTCCAGGATGATCGCCGCCTCCTTGACCCCCATCGCGGCCAGCGGCTCATCGAGCAAGAGGATCTTCGCGTCGGAGTAGACGGAGCGCGCGACCGCGATCGCCTGGCGCTGGCCGCCCGACAGCCTGGCGACCTGGACATCAACCGACGGGATGTTGACCCCCATCGCCTTGAGGTGCTGCCTGGCCTCCTGCCGCATCGGCCGGTTGTTCAGCAGCGGCCAGCGGATCTTCTCCCTGTTCAGGTACATGTTGTGATAAACACTGAGCTGGTTGATCAGCGCCAGGTCCTGGTAGACGGCATCGATGCCCAGCGTGCGGGCGTGGTCCACCGACTTGAGGACCACCTCCTCGCCATTGAGCAGGATCCGCCCCGAGTCCGGCGGCTGGAAACCGCAGAGGATCTTCAGCAGCGTCGACTTGCCCGCGCCGTTGTCGCCGAGCAGCGCGAGTACCTCGCCCTTGCCGAGGCGCAGGTTGATGTCGGTCAGCGCCGTCACCGCACCGAACCGCTTACTGACGTGCTCCACCCGCAGGGCGTCGTCATCGGCCGCCGGGGCCGGTGCCGGGTCGGTAGTCATACGCCGCTCCCTTGTGCTCGCAGGCGCGCGAGCCGCACGTTGGCGATCATCGCGATCAGGATGGCACCGCCGTAGATGATGGGCTGCGGGTTGGCGCTGATGCCGGCGATGTTGAAGCCGTCGGAGATGGTGGAGATGACGATCGCGCCGAGGAAAGCGCCGAGGATCGTGCCCTGCCCGCCGAGCATGGCCGTGCCGCCGATGACCGCGGCGGTCACCGCGAGGAACATCGGGTTGTAGCCGCCGGCCGACGGGTCGACGGTGTTGTTGTAGAAGGCAACTTGGAGGCCCACCAGCGCTCCCATCACGCCCGTGATCATGAAGTTGCCGTATTTGATCCGGCCGACATTGATCCCGGACTCCCGCGCCCCGAGCAGGTTGCCGCCGGTCGCGATCGTGTGCAGGCCCCACCGGGTCTGAGTCAGCACGATGTGGAAGATCGCGACCAGGATGACCGCCCAGATGATCTGGGAGTACGGGTCGGTGCCGATGAATCTGCCCAGGGTTTCCGCCTTCGCGGGAATCTCCACCGGGTAAGCGTGCGATGTCGTCAGCACGATGCCGTTCAGGACGAAGCCCGTGCCGAGCGTCGTGATGAACGACGGCAGCCCGAGCGTGACCGTCAGGAAGCCGTTGACCCAGCCGGCAATCGCGCCCATCAGCAGCGCGGCGATGATCGCCAGGAACGCGGGGAAGTGGTAGTAGGTGATCAGGAAGTACATGATGAACGGCGAGAGTTGGTAGATGAAGCCGACCGACAGGTCGATCTCGCCGCAGATCAGCAGGAAAACCTCACCGATTGCGATGATCATGATCGGTGCGGCGTTCTCCGACAGAAGGTCGATCGCGTTCACGTTGGACACGAACGTGGTCGGGTACTTGAGGCCGAAGTAGAGCAGCAGGACGATTGTCACCGCCAGGACGGTGACCTCGCGCTGCCGGGCCAGGACACTGATGCCGGTGCGCAGCCCGCCCCCGCCGCGCCCGCCGTCTGGAGGACCCACGTTGGTCGAATCGCGGTTTCCTACCGTGATGTCGCTCACCTTGCCTCCAGTATCTGCCGTCTTCGTACGGCGCGCCGGCAGCGGCTGCCAGATCCTGGCAAGCCAGGTCTAGTCTGCCGCTGCCGGCGCGCTGGCCGGCTACCCGGGGGTACCCCGGGCAGGCCGGTCAGGAGTCGGTGGTCGCGGGCGGGTTGCTGATCGCGCCGGACGGGCGCGGGATGTACAGCTCCTTGGTCGTCGAGCCCTGGAACCGGCTGGTCTTCGTGTACGGAGCGGCATTGCTCTTGGTGATGAAGGTCAGGCCGGTGTCAGTGTCCGACGGGCCAAGCGTGCCGCCCGAGAGGTTGTACATGTACATGTACATCGTCGGCAGGAAGCCCTGCAGGTACGGGTCCTGGTAGATGGTGAAGTCGGTCAGGCCCTTCTCGATGTTGGTGAGGGTCAGCGGGGTGGTGTCGAACCCGCCGGACGGGATCTTGCCGGCCAGCCCGGTCTCGCTCAGCGCCTGGCCGAGGAACTGGGTCGAGCCGCCGTCCACGGCGAACGCGCCCTTGATGTTCTTGTTGCCGATCAGGTAGGCCTTCATGGCCCCGAGCTCGGCAGACGTCAGCGCGCCGGTGGCCGCCTCGTGGATCGTGTAGCCCAGCGGCTTCAGGATCGCGACGGCGCCGTCCTCGCGGGGCTGGATGTTCCCGGTGCCCGGCGTGGCGATGAAGATCACGATGTCGCTGGGCGTCGGGATCAGGTCCTTGATCCGCTCGCCCATCTGCTGCCCGGAGGTGTAGAGCGCCTGGCCGACGTAGCAGAGCCGGTTGCTGCCGATGTCCGATGTGCCGTTCGCGTTGACCGCACCGTCAGCGTTGTAGGTGATGACCGGGATGCCGGCGGTCATCGCAGCGCTGATCGGCGTGGTGAAGCCGGTGGAGGTGATCACCGTCGTCGCGATGCCCGCGGCCTTCGCGGCAACCGCGTCGTTGATAGCGCCGACCATCTGGGACACGGTCGAGGTCGCCGATCCTTCCCACTTGGGTACCGGGATGTCCAGCAGCGCGGCAGCGTCCGCGAAGCCGTACTGGGTCGGCACGAAGAACGGGTTCGTCGTGACGTGGTTGACGAACCAGAACTGCCAGGCGGGGGTCTTCGGGAAATTGCCGGCCGTGTCCTTCGTGGTCGTGGCCGCGGCCGGGCTGCTGGACGAGCTGCACGCCGCGAGCAGCGCTGATGCCGCTGCGGTCGCGCTGACTAGCCCGGTGCCCTTGAGCAGCTTGCGCCGCGACGGGCTGTCCTTCATGTTGAGCGTTTCGACGGCTTCTTCGACCTTAGGGTGGACTTTGTCCATTATGAACCTCCGGATAGTTTCCGCTGGGCAGCAGACTGCCCGGCGTGGCGCCGGGCTGACTGCTTCTGGATAATGCCGGCCGGGCCGCCGCTGGCGGCTGGCCGCGTCATGGCGCGAGCCTGGAACTGGTCACTGAGGCCGGGCAGACTGCGCCGTGACCCATGGCCACCTGACTTCCTTGTCGTGGCTATCCGTCGAGGGATCCACCCCCTGAGGCCGGGCGTCGACGGAGCTGTCCGGTGCCCGGCCGCACGCGAGGGCAAGGAAGTGGGCCCCCCGCGACGCGCCTGGAACAACCAGGACTCGCCGACAAAGGCGGGCATTCACTTACTTGTCACCCGAGTGGCGACAGAGCTGTGATGCCATAAGCTAGAACAGACAGACTTCCTCGTCAATGAACAACTCTCACCAGATATGAACATGTGATATTGGCGCTCTGGCGGTGCCCGGCACGGCCCTTGCGGGCGGGCCCTTGATCGCGGCGCGGGAAGGCCGAGGGATGCTCGCGAAGCACCGGCAGTCGCTGATCCTGCAGGACGTCCGGCGCAGCGGGAGCGCTCGGGTGAGCGACCTGACCCGGCGGCTCGGTGTCTCTGACATGACCATACGCCGTGACCTTGAGGTGCTCGCGGGCGAGGGGCTGGTCGAGAAGGTGCACGGCGGCGCGGTGCTGCCGGGGGCGCCGAGCAGTCACGAGCCCGGCTTCGAGGCCAAGTCCGTGCTCGAGCGGCCGGGGAAGGAGGCGATCGCGCGGGCCGCTGCCGCCCTGGTAGCGCCCGGCACCGCGATCGCGCTCTCGGCCGGGACGACTACCTTCGAGCTAGCCAGGCTCCTGCGCGAGATCCCCAGGCTCACTGTGGTCACGAACTCGATCCGGGCCGCGAGCCTGATGGAAGGGACGAGGCCCGCAGCAAGCGGGCCGCACCGGTCGTCGGTGATCCTGACGGGCGGGATCCGGACCCCGTCCGACGCCCTGGTCGGCCCGGTCGCCGACCTGGTGATCCGGTCACTGCACTTCGACCTGCTCTTCATCGGCTGTCACGGCATCGACCCGGCCGCCGGCCTGACCACGCCCAACCTGGCAGAGTCGGAGACGAACCGCGCCTTCGTCCGCTCGGCCCGCCGGGTGACCGTCATCGCCGATCACACCAAGTGGGGAATCGTCGGCCTGAGCTCGTTCGCTGACCTTGAGGACGTGGACACCCTGATCACCGACGGCGAGATGCCGGCCGACGCCCGCGCGCTGCTGGCCGACCGGGTCGGCCATCTCGTGATCGCGGACGGCCGCCGCGCCCCCGCCGTGCGCGACCGCCTGCCGGGCTGACCTTCGCCCTGCCGGACAGACCCCGGCCAGCCGGGGCTGAACCAGATCAGCCGTCCGCTGGCTCCATCTCGGCCGCGAGCTTCATGGCCTCCTCGATGAGGGTCTCCACGATCTGCGACTCAGGGACCGTCTTGATGACCTCACCCCGGACGAAGATCTGGCCCTTGCCGTTGCCCGAGGCGACGCCTAGGTCGGCTTCCCGCGCCTCGCCGGGGCCGTTGACGACGCAGCCCATCACGGCGACCCGCAGCGGGATGTCCAGCCCGTCCAGCGCCGCGGTCACCTCGTCGGCGAGCTTGTAGACGTCCACCTGGGCGCGCCCGCAGGACGGGCAGGAGACGATCTCCAGGCCGCGGTCCCGCAGCCCGAGCGATTCGAGGATCGCGGCACCGACCTTGACCTCCTCGACCGGCGGCGCGGAGAGCGACACCCGGATCGTGTCGCCGATCCCCTCGGCCAGCAGCGCGCCGAAGGCCACCGCCGACTTCACGGTGCCCTGGAACGCGGGCCCGGCCTCGGTCACCCCGAGGTGCAGCGGGTAGTCGCACTGCTGCGCGAGCAGCCGGTAGGCGTTGATCATGATCACCGGGTCGTGGTGCTTGACCGAGATCTTGATGTCGGTGAAGCCGTGCTCCTCGAACAGCGAGCACTCCCAGAGCGCCGACTCCACCAGCGCCTGCGGGGTGGCCCGGCCGTACTTGGCCAGCAGCCGCTTGTCCAGCGACCCCGCGTTGACGCCGATCCTGATCGGCACCCCGGCGTCACCGGCGGCGCGGGCGATGTCGGCCACCTTGTCGTCGAATGCCTTGATGTTGCCCGGGTTGACCCGCACTGCCCCGCAGCCCGCGTCGATCGCCGCGAACACGTATTTCGGCTGGAAGTGGATGTCGGCGATCACCGGGATCTGCGACTTGCGGGCGATCTCGGGCAGCGCGTCGGCGTCGTCCTGGGACGGCACGGCGACCCGCACGATCTGGCAGCCCGTCGCGGTCAGCTCGGCGATCTGCTGCAGCGTGGCGTTCACGTCCGCGGTGACCGTGGTCGTCATCGACTGGACGGAGACCGGCGCGCCGCCGCCGACCGGGACCGCGTGCTTGCCCTTGCCCACGATGATCTGGCGGGACTTGCGGCGGGGTGCCAGCGGCTCGGCAGGCAGCTGCGGAAGGCCAAGATCGACACTCATGACGGTGATCGCCTCATTGCGGAAGTGAACCAGGTTGCGGACGTGAATCTCATTGCGGACGTGAACCGGATGGCGGGAGCTAACCGGATGTCATTGCACGAAGTGGATCGGATTGAAAATGTCAGCCGTGATGAGCAGCAGCCCGAACCCGACGAGCACAGCGAACACCCCGACGCTCAGCGGCACCAGCTTACGCATGTCCACCAGGCCGGGGTCCGGCCTCCCGCGCAACCTCGCCAGCCCGGCCCGCGCCCGCTCGTAGATCACCACGGCGAGGTGCCCGCCGTCCAGCGGCAGCAGCGGCAGCAGGTTGAAGGCGCCGACGAAGATGTTCAGCGAGATGATGATCAGCAGCACGTAGCCGACCTTGATCCGCCAGCTGTCCTTCGCCGCGACTATCTGGGCTGTCAGCCCGCCCACGCCGACCACGCTGGACACCTGGCCGGCGGGCGTCTTCGCCCGGTCCTTGGCGAACAGGTCAGGGATCGCCGCCGGCAGGTGCCCCACGGCCGCCGCCGAGCCGGTCAGCACCTCGCCGAACGTCGACCCGGCGTAGGACACTGCACGCAGCGGGTTCAGCTGCTGATACTGCACCGCGTTCTCGATGCCGAGATAGGACCCCGTGCGGCCGGGGACCAGCGCCGGGTCGGCGTGCAGCACCAGCCGCCTGCCGTCCCGCAGCACGGTGATGGCCACCGGCTTGCCCGCTGGCTGCGCCCGGATGGCCGAGCCGAGCTGCGTCCAGCCGTGCACGGGCTTCCCGGCGATCGCGACGATCTGGTCACCTGCCCGGATCCCAGCCTTGCGCGCCGGGGCCTCGCCCCTGCTGTGCGTGCACGAGCCCCGGTCCAGGGCACTGACGCTGGCCGGGACGCAGCTGGCGACGGTACCGATTCTCGTGCTGTTGTCGTTCGCCAGGCCGACGCCGATGGCCAGTACGACCAGCAGCACGAACGCGAGGGCGAAGTGCATGAAGGAACCTGCCGCCAGCACGATCGCCCGCTGCCAGCCGGGCTGCCGGCGGAACGACCGCGCCTCGTCGGCCGGGTCGATGTCCTCCAGCGCCGTCATGCCGGTGATCTTCACGAAGCCGCCGAACGGCAGCACCTTGATGCCGTACTCGGTCTCGCCTCGCGTCGTCGACCACAGCGTCTGCCCGAAGCCGACGAAGAACTGGGTGACCTTCATGTGGAACTTCTTGGCGGTGGCGAAATGCCCGAACTCGTGCAGCATGATCGAGATGAGCAGGGCTGCCACGAAGATGACCCAGCCCAGCAGCAGGCTCATCCGGCCGCCTCCCCGTTCCCGTGTCTCCCAGCCGCAGCGTCACGATCGCCGCGGGGCCCGGCGCCGGTCAGCTCGCGTGCCCGCTGCCTGGCCCGGTGGTCGGCGGCCAGGACGTCATCGATAGCCGTGATATCCCGCCGCGAACCGGCTTGCTCCGAGACTACCCGCGCCACCGTATCGACGATCCCGGTGAACGGGATGCGCCCGGCCAGGAAGGCCCCGACGCATTCCTCGTTCGCCGCGTTGTAGACCGCCGGGGCGGCCCCGCCTGCCCGGCCGGCCTGCCGGGCGAGTTCCACCGCCGGGAAGGCGTCCTCGTCGAGCGGCTCGAACGTCCAGGCATGCGACGCCGTCCAGTCGATCGCCGGCGCGGCGCCGGCCACCCGGCCCGGCCAGCCGAGCGCCAGCGCGATCGGGATCCGCATGTCCGGCGGGCTCGCCTGGGCGATCGTCGAGCCGTCGGTGAACTCGACCATCGAGTGCACCACCGACTGCCGGTGCACGACGACCTCGATCCGGTCGAACCCGATGCCGAACAGCAGGTGCGCCTCGATGAGCTCCATTCCCTTATTAACGAGGGTCGCGGAGTTGACCGTGATGACCGGGCCCATGCTCCAGGTGGGATGAGCCAGCGCCTGCTCCGGGGTCACCTCGCTGAGCTCCGCGCGGTCGCGGTGCAGGAACGGGCCCCCGCTGGCGGTCAGCACCAGCCGCCTGACCTCATCGGCGTGCCCGCTGCGCAGGCACTGCGCGATCGCGGAGTGCTCGGAATCCACCGGCACGATCTGGCCGGGGGCGGCCCGCGCCGTCACCAGCGGCCCGCCCATGATCAGCGATTCCTTGTTGGCCAGCGCGAGCACGTGCCCGGCATCGAGCGCGGCGAGAGTCGCGGCGAGCCCGACTGCCCCGGTCACTGCGTTCAGCACGATGTCGCATGGCCATGCGGCGACGTCGGCGACCGCGTCGGGCCCGGCCAGGATCTTCGGCAGCTGCCCAGCCCGCAGCCCCAGCGTCGCGGCCTGCGCCGTCACCGCCTGCCGCAGGTCATCCGCGGCGCTCTCCCGCGCGACGGCCACCACCTCCGCGCCGAACTCCAGCGCCTGGCCAGCCAGCAGCGACGTGTTGCCGCCGCCCGCCGCGAGGCCTGCCACCCGGAAACGGCCGGGGTTGCGCCGGACGATGTCGGCCGCCTGGGTGCCGATCGACCCGGTCGAGCCGAGCAGGACGATGTCACGGCGGGATGCGCTCGCTGGCTCCAGCATCCGGCCATTGTCCCCCAGCCCGGCCGGCCGCCATCAGCCCGCTCCGGCCGCCCGGCCGCCCCGGGATTGCGCGTAGCGTGATGGGCATGATCGACGCCATCGACGCCGCCGACGCCAGCACTGACCTCGCGGGCCCGGATCCGGCCGGCTGGCGCGGCCGGCCCGCCGCCCAGCAGCCCGGGTGGCCGGATCAGCAGCGGGTCAGCGAGGTGGCCGCCGAGCTTGCCGCGCTCCCGCCGCTGGTCTTCGCCGGGGAGTGCGACCTGCTCACCGAGCGCCTGGCGGCCGTCAGCCGCGGCGAGGCGTTCGTGCTGCAGGGCGGCGACTGCGCGGAGACCTTCGCCGGCGCGACCGCCGACTCGGTGCGCGGCAAGCTGCGGACGCTGCTGCAGATGGCGGTGGTGCTGACCTACGGCGCGCAGGTGCCGATCGTCAAGATCGGCAGGATGGCCGGGCAGTTCGCCAAGCCCCGGTCGACGCCGGACGAGGAACGCGGCGGCGAGCGGCTGCCCGCGTACCGCGGCGACGCCATCAACGGGCTCGAGTTCACCGCGGCCGCCCGCCGCCCCGATCCCGGCCGGATGATCCGCGCGTACAACTACTCAGCCGTCACGCTCAACCTGTGCCGCGCCTTCACCACCGGCGGCTACGCGGACCTGCACCAGGTGCACGCGTGGAACCAGGACTTCGTCGCGCGCAGCCCGTCCGGCCAGCGCTACGAGCGGCTGGCCGGCGAGATCGACCGGGCGCTCGCGTTCATGCGGGCCTGCGGCGCCGACCCGGACGAGCTGCGCTCCGTCGAGTTCTACTCCAGCCACGAGGCGCTGGTCCTGGACTACGAGCAGGCCCTGACCAGGACCGACTCGCGGACCGGCCTCGCCTACGACACCTCGGCGCATTTTCTCTGGGTCGGCGAGCGGACCCGGGCGATTGACGGGGCGCACGTCGAGTTCGCCCGCGGCATCCGCAATCCGCTCGGGGTCAAGCTCGGCCCGGACACCGAGCCCGCCGACGTCCTGGCGCTGATCGCCCGGCTGAATCCGGACGCTCAGCCCGGCAGGCTCACCCTGATCACCCGGATGGGCGCGGGCCGGGTGCGCGACGCGCTGCCGCCGCTGGTCCGGGCGGTCGCCGCCAGCGGCGCGCCGGTCGCGTGGGTCTGCGACCCGATGCACGGCAACACGTTCGAGGCGCCGAGCGGGCACAAGACCCGCCGCTTCGACGACGTGCTCGACGAGGTGCGCGGGTTCTTCGAGGTGCACCGGAGCCTCGGCACCCATCCCGGCGGCATCCACATCGAGTTCACCGGCGACAACGTCACCGAGTGCGTCGGCGGCAGCCACCAGATCGCCGCCGCCGACCTGCACCAGCGGTACGAGACGGCATGCGACCCCCGGCTCAACCGCGGCCAGGCACTCGACCTGGCGTTCATCGTCGCCGAGAGCTACCGGCGCCCCGCCGCGGCAGGCCGTCCCGCACCGGAGGCAGACGGCTGAAAATGCCGTGGCCGGATGCCGGAAATGGCGCAGGCGGATGCCTGACCGGAGGCGGACGCCCGACATGATGTACGCGGCCGCTGACGGCTGATGCCCGCGGACTGACGGCTACGCTACGGCGCTGGCGGCGGGTTCCCAGTCGGGGCGCAGCGGCATGCCGGACGCGCCGTCGGCGCCGAGGCGGACGCCGAGGACCTGGTGCAGCTGGATCTGGTTCCGCTCGAACCCGAGCCGCGAGCCTGCCATGTAAAGCCGCCACACCCGCGCCGTGCCTTCGCCCACCTCGGCGACTGCCTCGTCCCAGTGCCGGTCTAGGTTCGCGCACCAGCCGGCCAGCGTCTTCGCGTAGTGCTCCCGCAGGTTCTCCTCGTGCCGCACCTCGAAGCCGGCGTCGTGCATCAGCGAGACCAGATGCCCGGGCGCCTCGAGCTCGCCGTCCGGGAACACGTAGCGGTAGATGAACCCGTCCGGCCGGCGGGCGGGCTCGGTGCTGTCCGTCCTGGTGATGCAGTGATTGAGCAGCCGCCCCTCCGGCCTCAGCTTGCCGTAGAGGAAGGAGAAGTAGCCGGGCAGCTGCGCCTTGCCGATGTGCTCGGTCAGCCCGATAGAGCTGATCGCGTCGAACCCGGTCTCGGTCACGTCCCGGTAGTCCAGGTGCCGGACCTCGGCCAGCTCGGTCAGCCCCGCCTCCTTGATCGCGCTCTGCGCCCAGAGTGCCTGCTCCTGGGACAGCGTGACCCCGAGTGCCCGGACGCCGTACTCCCGCGCGGCATGCATGACCATGGAGCCCCAGCCGCAGCCGACATCGAGCAGGCGCATCCCCGGCGTCAGCCCCAGCTTCCTGGCGACCAGGTCGAATTTGTACGCCTGGGCCTGCTCAAGGGTGGCGTCCTGGGTCGGGTAGCAGGCGCAGGTGTAGGCCATCGACGGGCCGAGCACCCACTCGTAGAAGGTGTTGGACACGTCGTAGTGGTGCGAGATCGCGCTGGCGTCCCTGGCCTTCGAGTGCCGCCGCCCGGCCAGCCACCGGCGGTTGACCCTGACCTCCTGCGGCGGCGGCGGCACCCGCGGCAGCAGCAGGCGGGGCCCGCCGAGCTGACGGAGCAGCCGGATCCGCTCAGCAAAGTCCATGTCCATCCGCTGCGCAGGGATCATGCGGGCCAGAGCGGCGTACATGTCGCCCTCGACGTCGAGGTGGCCCGATACGTACGCGCGGGCCAGCCCGAGGCCGCCGGGGGCCTGCGCCAGGTAGGACACGGCCGTCGACGAGCGGACGGTGATCTTGACCGGCGAGCTGTCCGCCCCGGCGCTGCTCCCGTCGTAGGCACGGAACTGCACCGGGGCGTCAGGCCCCGCGACCTTCTCGAACACTTCGGCCAGTGCCATGGCCCCAGTCCTTTCCCTCACCGCCCGCGAGCGCACATGCCCGTCACCGCCCGCGGACGCACTTGTCGTACAGGCCGGCCAGCCGCCCCGATGCGTCATAGCAACTCTTGAGCGCCGCGTATGCCGTCCCGTTGTAAAGCGCCCAGAAGTCATCTTCGGGGTAGAACGATGTCGAGTACAGGCCCTTATGCCCGCCAAGTGCGGTTACGAGGTCCTCGACGAGCCTGTTGTGGTAGCCGTCGGCGCGGCCGGGCGGCAGCGGGATGGTGCCCCAGAAGCCGAAATTCACGTAGGCCTGGCCGGGCCGCAGCGGGTACAGCGGCCACGGCGGATCCGCGCCGAGCGCCCCGGATGTTCCCCCCGGGCCGGTGCCCCGCAGCCGCAGCGGGCACATCCACACCGGGCTCATCCCGACCTGTGCGGCGAACGTCCGCAGGAACTCCGCGCCGCGCTCGACCGGGATCTCCACGTCCTGGATGAGGTCCTCCTGCTGGGGCACGCCGCGGCGCGCGTTCATGGTGGCGGACAGACCGTGCCTGCGGTCGAGCGCGACCAGCTTCCGGTACACGTCGGAGCGGCGGTACCGGCGCGGCCACAGCCGCCGGATCACCGGGCGCTGCACGCCGAACGGGCGGGAGCACCAGAACCAGTCGGTGTCCCAGCGCCACAGGTAGTCGCGGATGGTGAGGAAGTCCTCGCGCGGGCCGCGGATGGACTGGTAGTAGATCCGCTCCCTGGTGTAGTCGCTGTGCCACGGCGCGACCTCGCTGAATGCGCCGACCGTCAGGTACAGCTCGTCGAGCCCGAACGAGGTGCCGTCGACGAAGTCGGCCTGGTGGCCCTGGTAGCTTCCGTCCTCGGCTATCTGGGCGACCGCCTCCATGCAGGCCTCGGGGCTGCCGAACCGGAAATGCCGCAGGTGCACGAACGGCGTGACCGGCTCGAGCTCGATCGTGAGCGAGAGCGCGTAGCCGAGGGTGCCGTAGGAGTTCGGGAACCCGCGGTAGAGCGCGTCGTGCTCGTTGCCCGGGGCGGCGGTGACCACCCGCCCGTCGCCGGTCAGGATCTCCATCTCCAGCACGGACTCGTGCGGCATGCCGCTGCGCAGCGAGGTCGACTCGATGCCCAGGCCGGTCACCGCGCCGCCGATGGTGATCGTCTTGAGCTGCGGCACGACGAGCGGCATCAGGCCATGCCGCAGCGTGGCGTCGGCGAGATCCTCATAGGTGGTCATCCCGCCGGTGACCGCGATCCGGGCCTGCGGGTCGACGCTGAGCACCCGCCCGAAGGCCGACACGTCCAGGCCGGGAGCCGCGGTCCTGCCTTTCGC
This sequence comes from Streptosporangiaceae bacterium, assembly GCA_050013415.1. GTDB lineage: Bacteria > Actinomycetota > Actinomycetes > Streptosporangiales > Streptosporangiaceae > Palsa-506. Next base: position 15,719 of record JBEKFH010000016.1, read on the forward strand.
GCCGGACCCAGTGCCTGCCCCTCCGCCGCCGGATCCGGCGCGGGCGCCCTGGCCCGCGAACCTGAAGAGGTTCGAGGTGCTCTTGGCCAGCCGGATGGGACTGCCGGGCGGGATCGCGGCGTAGGCAGCCCGCAGTTCGGCGACGGCAGCCTGGTGCGCGGCCGGCTTCGCCGGCAGCGACGGCGGTCGGCCGCTGGTGTCGCCGGTCTTGGTGACGTCGATCACAACGCACTCCCGCGTTCGCGGCCAGATCCGCCTCCGCGAGAAGTGAAGGAAGGGGACATCGTGGCCAGGACCTATGCCGAACTGGACGAACGACTCAGGAAGTTTATCCTGGCCCAGCCGATCTCCGCCGTGGCTGCCGCGACCCGACTCGCTCTGCCGACAAGCGCACCACCCGGCTGACCGCCCGGTGGTGGCCGCCTTCGCGCCGGGCCTGGCTCGGTCAGCGTCGACCGCCGCCGGCGCCGGCGCCCGGCTGACCGGGGGGTGGCCGCAACCTAGAGTTGGCCGCATGCGGATCGCGCTGCTCAACTCGGGCCTCGGGCTGCTGGCCGCCGCCGCGCGCCTGCACGAGCTTCGCCCGGACGCTGACCTCGTGCTCTCCCTGGATCCGGACGGGATGCCCTGGGGAGCGCGGACGCCGGGCGACATCGCGCAGCGGTCACTGTCCTGCGCCAAGGCCGCCGCTGAGTACCAGCCGGACGTGCTCGTGTTCGCCTGCAACACCGGTTCCGTGCATGCCCTGGGGGCGCTGCGGGCGGAGTTCGAGCCCGGGATTCCCGTCGTCGGGACCGTCCCGGCGATCAAGCCGGCTGCGGCGGCCAGCGACGCCATCGCGATCTGGGCGACGGCCTCCACCACCGGCAGCGCCTACCAGCGCCAGCTCATCACCGAGTTCGCCGCCGCGGCGCACGTCACCGAGATCGCGTGCCCCGGGCTCGCCGACGCGATTCACGCGGGCGATGAGCCGGCGGCCATCGCCGCCATCTCCGCCGCCGCCGCCCGGACGCCCGCCGAATGCGGCGCGATCGTGCTTGGCTGCACTGAGTACGAGCTCGCCGCCGGGACCATCGCCGCCGCGCTGCCCGGCGTCGCCCTGTTCGGATCGGCCGCCGCCGTGGCCGCTCAGGCGCTGCGCCGGGCCGGAGCGAGCCCGGCCGGCCCCGGGAGAGCACCTGAGACCAGCGCGGGCTCGCTGCAGGTCCTGCTCAGCGGGCGGCCGTCGAGACTGCCGCCCGCCGCTCTGGAGTACCCCGAGGGCCGTCTCCTCGCTGCCCTGCCCGTCGCTGCCCGGCCCGCCGGATCTCCAGCCGGGCAACTCCGTGCCGTTTCGAGCGTGTGGTCTACAGGGGACACTTTTTGATCGTCCGGGCCGTTGTCAGGCCCAGCGTGTTGCTGACATGCAAGTGATAGTGGCCACCTGACGTGTGGTAATACACGTCGACCCCGTTTGCGGTGCCGGTCTTGCCCACGAGCTTGACCACGAGGACCAGGTCGACAACGTCGTGGCCACGCGGTGTCGGCGGGATCCGCGCGCCGTCAGCGCGCTGCCGCTGGGACCACTGCACTCCCGCAGACACGTCGCGCGGTGACGGGAAGCCGTTCCAGTTGCCGTACTCTTCATGCCCGGTGATCAGCACGGCGTAAGCGGCGAGCAGCCGGAGCCCGCGTGGATGCCCGAGGCTGACCTTGTCGATCACGGCCGCCGGCCCGGCGTTCGTGAAAACCGCGATGCCGCCGGCCGTGTACACCCGGTCCGGGTTCTCGGCAGGAGAGCACAACCCGGTTGGTGGTCCGCCGTTTCCGAACGGGCCGGCATCTACCGGGCTGCCCCCGCCGCAGCCGCCTAGCAGCATCGCCGCCAGGACCGCTCCGGCGAGGACCCCCCCTGCACCGAGCCGCATTGTCATCCGGGCACGCCCGCCACTATCTCGCCAGGGCTCTCCGCCGGCTCGCCGTGTACGCCGCACAAATGCCACGAGGAGTTGTTGGTGTCCTCATAATAGATGGTATCTGTGCTGCTCCATCCGGTCTGAGCGCTGGCGGTGAAACCGATCTCGCTAATGTCCATTCCGTCCGAGATAGTTGATGCCGTTGAAGCTGCTCTGTAGAACGTGGCGCCGGCGGTCTCGGGGACGCAGTAACCTGCGGACGGTATGCTTATTCCCGTGCGGAGGCTATGGCCGCCTGTTTGCGAACCTGGCTGGGTGAAGTACGTGACGCAGTCACCCGGCGTGTAGGTAATCTTGTACAATGCTGGCAGGAATTGAGTCTGATAATACTCTGAAGACGGGCCAGCATTAGCCCCGAACGTGTAGCCGATGGTCGAACTCAGAGTGTAGCTGCCGCCAGCACTGAAGCTTCCTTTTTCGGCGCTGGATGATATTCCGACGCTGAAGGTGCTGTCCTGGCCAGTTTCGTAGTCGACCCAGCCTTTCACTCCGCTGAAGCGCATGTACGTAGCGTCCAAATTTGCCCATTCCGCCCGCGTAGTTTTTTACGAATGAAGTGTGTGCGTCGTAGCAGAAGTCCTGCGGGATCGCGGCGCTGTTCCGCGCCCCTGATACGCGAAGGACCGCTGTCTGCAGAGCCCCGTGCGGGCTTCCACGAACCCATAGTCTGGTGAGAACGGGCCCGCTTGGCGTGGACCTGATGCGCAGCGAGAACGGGTACAAACTGGTGCCTGCACGGGTACCTACAACATCGGCCTGCAGATTGACGATACCGCCAGGGGCGGCCGACGTCTTAAGCGCCGCAGGCGCGCTGATCCGGACCGCGTACTGCCCGCCCGCTGCACTGAGCGTCTTGCCGACGAGACGCATCGGAACCTGCTCACCATCATGTAGATTCCGCTTGCCAGGCCAGGACCCGGGCCAGGCGTACAGCAACACCCGGGCTCCGGCGATAGCGCGACCGTCCGCGTAAGTGACGCGCCCCTGCAGAACTACCTGGCCCGAGAGCGAGGAGCTCCGGATTGCGTCGGCGCGCGTGGAAGTCCACGTCACGAATGCCGCAGATGGCATGCCGGAATGGCCTCAGTTGCCCGCCTCGGCGCGGGCGTAGCTCTCCGCGACTTCTGCTGGCGTCATCGGGAGCCGCGCCGCTGAGGGCGGCGCGCCGGCGTCGAGCAGGTCGGCGAGCAGCAGCGCCATCGAGTAAGCGGGATCCGCGTCGAGCGCCCGCTCGATGGCGATGTTGGCGTAGCTGCCGTCGCCGGCCTGCCAGGCGGTGAACGCCAGCAGCGACGCGGGCGCGGGAACATAGGCCGGTCGCGCAGCGCGAACGACGTCGGCCCACAGCCGCCGGTGCGCTTCCTGGTGCTCCGGTTCCATCCGGGCCCACGCGTCGTCCCGCACCCGCAGGTCGGCGAGAACGACGCTGAGCCAGGCGATCTGATCGTCGTCGGCGATCCGGCCCCCGCCGCGGTACGCCGTGATCGCCTCGCCGACCGCGCGCCTACCGTCCTCGACCACCAGCCGGAGCATGTCCCCGCTCTGGCCAGAACGCCGGTGCCGGGCGATCAGCGTCGCGACGCGCGCCAGTGCCCGCTCCGTCGCCGCGGCCATCGACTCGGCGGCCGCGCCCTTCAGCGGCGCCAGCGTCCGAGCCAGTGCCGCCCGGTCCGGGTACGCCGCCAGGCCCGCCGTTGTTAGCGCCGCGGCAGCCGGGTGCGCGACCGGGTCATACGCGACTCCCTCCGCGGGGCAGCACGCCGGATCGCGGCATAGGTAGGACCAATAACGGCCGTCCTCCACCCGCAGCACCTCGCGCAGCGTCAGCCTGGCCCGGCCGGCCGCTGCCCGGATCGCGTCGGCGACCGGCGTGACCAGTTGCCCGGGACCGTAGCCGATCAGGATGGCCATCGTGATCCGCTGCCGGGCGAGTATGGCCATCGCATGGGCGGCGATGTCCTCCGCCGCCGCCTGGTCCGGCGGATCCGGCAGGTCATAGCGGAAGCCGAGCTTGACGTGCGCGCGCGGCGGGGCGAGGCCGAGCACGACCATGCTCTCGCGCGGATGAAAGCCGAGCAGGTGAGGTATGACCGCGAGCACCCCGGCCGGGTTGTCCACCCGGACTCGCGGCACGGCAGGAACGGCCTCCTGGATGCCGCCTCCTGCCTCGGGCCGCTGTCGGGGCCCTGGCTCGGGCTGCTGTCGGGGCCCTGGCTCGGGCTGCTGTCGTTGTCCTGGGTTGGCCTGTTGCGGTCGCCCGGCCTCGAGCCGTTGTGATCGCCCGGCCTCGGGCGGTTGTGGTCGCCGCGCGGCCGGGCGAGCGGCCTTACCGCCTGCCGGACGGGACGGCCGGCGGCCTGGCGGACGACGGGGCGGTACTGAACTCGCAGAACTGTTTTCTTCCATGCCGCTAGCCTGCAAGCGGGCACGACGCCGGGGCACCAGGATTTCGCCCACCTGGGGATAACCTCGGTATCCCGCAGGATGCCTGGGGATCACCGCGAGTCCAGGCACGCGACTGTCCACAAGCGCGCGACTATTCTGGACATATCACCCGGATGGTGCTAGCGAGTTCCGGCCGTGGCCGTTCAAGCCAATAGGTCATATTTATGTAATGGTGCGGATACCCTCTGGCACGGGATCCCTCCGGCGGGCCGCGCCTCTCAGCTGCGCCAACGTGCCTGCATCGACCCGAGAGTATCGAGAGCCCGCCCAGATGTCAGAGTTCTTTTCTGGCGGCGGGGGTGATTTCCCCGATGTGCGCGTTCACAATGCCCGTTGTGGGCCGCAGCGGCACCTCGTCCGGACATGTCGCCGGCTCCGGAACGACTAGGAGAGGGAACCTTCATGCACACAGTGCTAACGCGCCCGCGCGCCCGCAGGGCCGTCCGCATCGCTGCGGTGGCCGCTCTCGCATTGGCCGCCGTCGGCGCGCTCGGCGTGAGCCGGGCACCCGTGACGCTCGCGGCGGGGAGTAACTGCAGCCCCACCGTCACGAAGCAGCCCTTCGGCAAGACCATCGAGCCGTACACGGGAAAGCTCACGCAGGTGTATCGCTACACCCTGACTAACTGCAACCGCATGCAGGTCAATCTCCTCACCTTCGGCGCCATTCAGCAGTCGATCTGGGTGCCCGGCCGCAACGGCAAGCTGGCCGACGTCATACTCGGCTTCAAGACGCTGCAGGACTACGTCACCGAGGACAGCCCGCCGGTGACCGCCAACGGCGGCCCGTACTTCGGCGAGAACATCGGCCGGTATGGCAACCGGATCGCGAAGGGCACGTTCACCCTTGACGGCGTGACGTACCACGTGCCGATCAACAACAACGGCAACAGCCTGCACGGCGGGCTGATCGGGTTCGGCGACCACATCTATGCCGCCCAGGAAGTTCACGGCTCCGGTACAGCCGGCGTCGCCATGACGATCGTCAGCCCCAACGGCGATCAGGGGTATCCCGGCACTCTCACCGAGACCGTCACGTTCACCCTAAACAACAGCAACGAGCTGCAGATGCATTACCACGCCACGGTGGCGGGCAAGGCGACCGTCGTCAACTTCACTAACCATGACTACTTCAACCTCGCAGGCGAGTCATCCGGCTCGACCTACGGCCAGCTGGTGCAGATCAACGCGAACCGCTACACGCCCACGGACAAGACGCAGATCCCGACCGGCGTGCTCGCCCCGGTCAAGGGCACGCCTTTCGACTTCACCTCGCCGCACACGATCGGCTCGCGGATCAACGAGGATAATCCGCAACTGCTCATCGCCCAGGGCTACGACCACAACTGGGTGCTGAACAAGAGCGGCCCGACGATGGACGGCCTCCGGCTCGCCTCCCACGCCTGGGATCCGGCCAGCGGCCGTGAGCTGACCGTCTGGACCGACCAGCCTGGCGTCCAGTTCTACAGCGGCAACTTCCTCTCTGGGACGCTCGTGGGGATCAGCGGCCACATCTACCGGCAGAGCGACGGCTACACGTTCGAGACCCAGCACTTCCCGAACTCGCCGAACCAGCCGAACTTCCCGTCCACGGTCCTTAACCCTGGACAGGCCTTCAACTCGACCACCATCTACCAGTTCTCCAGCTGACCTAGCAGGTGATGGCCCAGCGCCGGCATCCACGCACGTGAATGCCGGCGCCGGGCTAGCTCCGGTCCGCAGCTGGCTCTCCAGGAATCGGGCGGCAGGCCGCGGATCACCGTCGCCATCCGAGAAGCGGTGACGACCCGCCGTGGCATGTCAGCGCCGTGAACGGCGCCTTAAATCAGCGGCGGGCCTTATGCGACCGCAGCCAGCGGTGGGAGCATGGGCCTTGAGTCGCACCGGCACCGACCATTGGAGTGGCGCATGCGCGCACTACTGGGCCGTTCTTTCCTGGCACTCACCGCGATCGGGCTGGCGCTGGCTGCCGCCCCGGCAGCCGCCAGCGCGGCCGGCCGGGTCCAGGATCCGATCCCGATCGAGCCCAACCAGTACTTCACGGGCCTGATCAACGGTCACCCGCCGGGCCGCGCGGTCATCCGCGTGGCCTGTCCCGGCCCGTCCAGCAAGACCGGCAGCCCGCTGGACAACCAGACGGTCGAAGTGGAGACCGCGCCGCCATCCTCTGCGGCCGACCTCGGCTACACGGGAAGCACGGGCCGCAGCATCACCGCGTCTCTCAGCACGTCCCCCGCCGCCGTCGCCCTCGGCACCTTCACCAGCTTCTACGTGAAGGAAGACATCCCGACGAACATCGCCGTGCCCTGCTCCGGCACCGGCACCGTTATCTTCGCCCCGGACCACGGCGGCAAGAAGGCGCAGGCCGCGAGGCTGCACGTGACCTTCGTGAACATCGCGCCGACGGGCTCACGCACCAGGTAGCAGGCCGTCAGTTCCGGTCGGGCCGTTGACGGCAGTCAATTCCGGTCGGGCGAACCCGGAGGCAGTCAGTTCCGGTCGGGCAGCTGGCTCTCCAGGAAGCGGGCGACCAGGCCGCGGATCACTGTCGCCATCGAAAAGCCGTGCTCGGCGCACCAGTCCCGTAGCTGCGCGTGCTGCTGCGCCGGGAACCGCACCGGCACGACCTGCTGGGCGGCGGGCGCCGCGCCGCGGCCCGGCTGGCCGGCGGCGGACAGCTGCAGGGCTTGCAGCTGCGCCGCGTGCTCGCTCGCCCGCGCGCCGAGCGTCCACTGCCGGGAGAGCCCGGGCCGCTGCCGCAGCAGCCAGGTGAGCACCAGGTCCCGCTGCGCGGGCGGAAGCTGCCCCACGGCATGGACTAGCAGCCGCACGGGATCGGCGGACTGCTCAATGGGCTCCGCCGGACCGGCTTCCGGCTCCGTGACCGCATCCCGGGCAGTGCCGCCGGCGGCAGCGGCAGCTTCAACGGGATCGGGGAGATCGGGGAGATCGGTACCTGGCGGCGTTGTCGTCATGATCATTCCCTGCGCGGCGCGGATATCGGCGGCGGGCAACCGCACTATGCGATACCGCAGAGGTATCACGGTATCGGTCCGGCATCAAGACCGCCGACCGGACAGCCGCGCCGCGCCGCCGCGCAATGACGTGGTTGGGTCTCCACTGCAGATACAGCGACAGTAAAGTCCCAGCCACGCTCTTCGAAACCGCGGGCGCTGCCGGGACGGAACACCACGCCTGCCGGGGACAGATCACCACGCCTGCCGGGACGGAACACCACGCCTGCCGGGACGGAACACCACGCCTGCCGGGACGGAACACCACGCCTGCCGGGGACAGATCACCACGCCTGCCGGGACGGAACACCACGCCTGCCGGGGACAGATCACCACGCCTGCCGGGACGGACCACGACGCCTGCGGGCCGGGAAGGGCTGATTCTCTTATGGCGCGACGCCGCGCCGGCGCCTGCTACAGCGCGACGCCGAGCAGGGCGTCGACCGTATCGGCGACGAGCCAGGCGGCGGGCGGCGGCGAGCCGGCGAGCACGGCGTCGGCCCAGCGGTCGACCACGGCGAGCGCGCCCGGCGCGTCGAGGTCGTCGGCCATCCGCTCGCGCACGGCGGCCAGCACAGCGGCGGCGGCCGCGTCCGCCTCGGCGGCCCGCCCCCGCGGCCGGCGAGCCTGGCCGCCGCCGGAACCGGAGGCCACGGCACGGCCCGGCGCCAGCCTCGGCCCCGGCGCCAGCCCCAGCCCCGGCCCCGGCGCCAGATCCGATCCAGGCGCCCGCTCCGATCCCAGCCCCGCCCCCGACCCCAGGTCCGGCGCCGGGGAGCCTCCGGCGCCGAGGGCCACCGCGCGGCGCCAGCGGTCCAGCCGGCGCTCGGCGTCCGCCAGGCCGGCCGCGGTCCAGTCCCAGTCCTGCCGGTAGTGATGCGCCAGGATCGCCAGCCGGATGGCCATCGGGTCGACCCCGGCCGACCGCAGCACGGACACGAAGACCAGGTTCCCCAGCGACTTCGACATCTTCTCGCCGTCGAGCCGCACCATCCCCGCGTGCGCATACCGGCGGGCGAACATCGGTCCCCCGCCGCCGGCCACCCTGGCGTGCGAGGCACTCATCTCGTGGTGCGGGTACACCAGGTCGCTTCCGCCGGCCTGGATGTCGAACACGGCGCCCAGGTACTCCGTCGCGATGGCCGCGCACTCGACGTGCCAGCCCGGCCGGCCAGCGCCGAGCTCCGACTCCCAGGACGGCTCCCCCGGCCTGGCCGCGAGCCAGACCACCGCGTCCAGCGGGTCCTTCTTCCCCGGCCGGCCAGGATCGCCGCCGCGCTCGGCCGACAGCACGGCCATCGCAGCGGGATCGAGCCCGGACACCGTGCCGAACGCCGGATCGGAGGACCGGGCGAAGTACGTGTCGCCGCCGAGCTCGTAGAGCGCCCCGTGCCCGGCCAGCGCCAGGTTGAACCGCCTGATCAGGCCCATCGCCTCGACCGCCCCGACGAAGCTGTCCGGGGCGAGCACCCGCAGCGCGGCCATATCGCCCCGGTACAGCTCGATCTCGCGGCTGCCCAGCTCCCGCCAGTCCTCGCCGTCCCGGTCGGCGCGCTCCAGCAGCGGGTCATCCACGTCGGTGACGTTCTGCACGTAGGTGACGTCGTGGCCCGCGTCACGCCAGGCCCGCACCAGCAGATCCCAGGCGATGAACGTCGCCGCGTGACCGATATGGGTGGCGTCGTACGGCGTGATGCCGCAGGCATAGAGGGTCGCCGCCCGCCCGGCCGCCGCCACGGCCAGCTCGCCGCTCGCGGTATCGGTGATCCGCGGCGACGGAGCGCGCCCGGGCAGTTCGGGCACGGTCGCGGAGCGCCAGGATTCCATGAGCGCCAGGCTACCCAGCGATCACCGGCCCCGCGCCGCGGTCCGTCCGGCCTGCTCGAACGCGTAGCCGAGCGCCAGCAGCCGCGGTTCGCTCCAGGCCGGCCCGATGAAGGACAGTCCGACCGGAAGACCGGAAACCCGACCAGCAGGAACGGAGAGTGAGGGGTACCCGGACACAGCGGCCGGCCCCGACGTGCCGAACACGTGATGATCGCCGAGCACATGATCCGTGAGCCACGCCGGGCTGCCGCTCAGCGCGATGACCGCGTCCAGGCGGTGCGTCAGCAGCGCCGTGTCCAGCGCCGTGGTAGCCAGCCGGGTCGCGTTGGCGCGCGCGGCCTGGTAGTCCTCGTCCGCCAGGTCACCGCTGGTTGCCTCCGCCTGCTCGAACAGTTCCTGGGCGAAGTGAGCCAGCACCTCCGATCCGTTCTGCATGTTAAAGGTGATCAGCTCGGCAAGTGTCGCGGGATGCGGGCCGGCGGTCGCCCGGAGATAGGCGTTCAGGTAGTGCTTGAACTCGTGCAGCAGGGCAGCGAACTCCGGCTCGCCGATCGTGTCGGCGCCGGGGAGTTCCACCGGGTCGATGACCTCGGCTCCGGCGGCGCGCGCGCGGGCGACCGCTTCGTCGAGCAGGGCGGCCGTGGCCGGCCCGGCGGCTGCGGATCCGTCCCGCCAGACGCCGAGCCGCGCGCCGGACAGGGCGCCGACGTCGAGGAACTCGGTGTAGTCGGCCGGCTGGCCCGCCGCCCGGCCGGTGGCCTCGTCCGCCAGATCGGGCCCGGCCAGCGCGCCAAGGACGACGGCCGCGTCGGCGACCGAGCGGCTCATCGGGCCGGCCGTGTCCTGAGCCGGCGAGATCGGGACGATCCCGGTGCGGCTGACCAGCCCCAGGGTCGGCTTCAGGCCGACGATCCCGCAGGCGCTGGCCGGGCTGAGGATCGAGCCGTCGGTCTCGGTGCCGATCGCGACCGGGGCCAGCCCGGCCGCGACCGCGACCGCCGAGCCGGAGCTTGACCCGGACGGGTTGCGCCCGGTCCCGTGCGGGTTGACCGCCTGGCCGCCGAGGGTGCTCCAGCCGCTGGAGGAGTGGGTCGAGCGGAAGTTCGCCCACTCGGACAGGTTGGCCTTGCCGAGGATGACCGCGCCGGCCGCGCGCAGCCTGGCGACGACGAACGCGTCACCGGACCCGGACTCCCGCAGCGCGGGCGAGCCGGCCGTGGCGGGCAGTCCGGCGACGGCGACGTTGTCCTTGATCAGGACCGGGATGCCCGCGAGCGGCCCGCCCGCCAGGCCGCCTGCCCGGGCCACGTCGCTGGCCACCGCCTCGGCCGGCGCCCCGGGGCTGACCGTGATGACCGCGCGCAGCGCCGGGTTCAGCCGCGCGATCCTGGCCAGGTAGAACGAGGTCAGCTCCGCCGAGGTCAGCGACCCGGTCGACAGCGCGCCGCGGAGCCCGGCGAGCGTGACCTGGCCGGCCTCGATGCCCGACCGGCCGATCTTCTCGCCCAGGCCGATCCTCTCGCCCAGGCCGGTCTTCTCGCCCAGGGAGTCAGCTGCCGGCATGCGGCGAACAATACGGGTAAGCCCGCAGCGGGCGCAGCACCGATGCCTGTGTAATGGATCACGGAATCCCCGCGAGCAGCACTGGAGCCGAGATGACCATCCTGGATGAGGACAAGCCAGCCCACGCCGCCGCCGCCGGCCGCCTGCAGGCCGAGCCGATCATCTGGCTGACCACGGTGAGCGGTGCTGGCCAGCCGCAGTCCACCCCGGTCTGGTTCCTGTGGGAGGACGGCGAGTTCCTGATCTACGGCGCCGCGAGCGGGCCGAAGATCCGCAACATCGAATCGAATCCGCGGGTGTCCCTTCATCTGGAGGGCAACGGCCGGGGCGGCGCGAACGTCATCTTCGAGGCCGCGGCCAGGACTGACCCGGCCGGTCCCAGCGCCGACGCCGTGCCTGCCTACCTCGGCAAGTACGGCGAGATGATCAGCTCGAACGGGTGGACGCCGGAGAGCTTCGCCGCCGACTACCCGCACGTGATCCGCGCAACCCCCACCCGCGCCCGGATCTGGTAACGGACCTGCCTGTGCTGGCGGGCCGGCCTGGCGGGCGGCACCGCGCGGGGAGGGCGGCCGGGCTCTAGCATCAGGGGCGTGCGCATCGCGGGAGCGGCCCTCGGGGTCCTGATCGTCGTGGCCGTGTGGGTCAACGTGACCGTGACGCTGGTCACGCCCCGCGGCCGCATCGGGTTCATCAAGGTCGTCGACCGGCTCGTCGACCGGGTCTACACCGCGGCCGCCAGCCAGGTGCGGTCCTGGGAGCGGGGTGACCGCCTGCGGACCAGCCAGCCCGCCGTCACCCTGGGCGCGCTGCTGGTCACCTGGCTGGCCGGCTTCGTGGCCGGCTACGGGCTGCTGCTGTGGCTGCCGGGAGGCAGCTTCCCCGACGCCCTGCGCGAGGCGGGCTCGTCACTGTTCACCCTCGGCTTCGCCGCCAGGAGCGCCGCCGGCCCGAGCGTCATCGACTTCATCGCGGCCGGCTCGGGAATGGTCATCGTCGCCCTGCAGATCGCCTACCTGCCCACGCTGTACGCCGCGTACAACCGCCGGGAAACCGAGGTCACCCTGCTCGGCCCGCGCGCCGGGCACCCCTCCTGGGGACCGGAACTGCTGGCCAGGGCGCACATGGTGCGCGGCATCGAGCAGCTGCCGGTCCTCTACGAGGCCTGGGAGCGCTGGTCAGCCGACGTCGCGGAGTCCCATTCGAGCTACCCGGTGCTGCTGCGCTTCCGGTCCCCTGAGCCGCATAGCTCATGGGTCATCTCGCAGCTGGCCGTGCTGGACGCCGCCTCCCTGCACCTGGCCGCCTGCCCGGCGAGCGCCCCGTTCACGGCCCGGCTGTGCGTGCAGATGGGCTTCAACTGCCTGCGGAAGCTGACCCGCACGCTGCGCATCCCCGTCCCCGAGGATCCCCTGCCCGACGACCCGGTCAGCCTGACCTGGGAGGAGTTCCTGGAGGGCTGGGAGCGGATCACGTCCCTCGGGTTCCCCGTCGAGCGGACCGCCGAGGATGCCTGGCCGCACTTCCGGGCCTGGCGGGTCAACTACGAGACCGCCGCCTACAAGCTGGCGCGCGGCCTCGACGTCGTCCCCGCCCGCTGGTCGGGCCCCCGCCGCCGCGACTGGGGGCCGTTCGAGCCCCGGGTGCTCGCCAACCGCACCCCCGAGCATCCCGAAGGCCAGCCCCTCGCGCCCGGGGACCTGTTCCGCGGCGAGTGAGGCCCGCCATCGCGGGGGCGAGCGGCGACCGCCATCGCAAGTGAGCGGCTCCCGTCGTCACGGCAGGAACTACGCGCGCACCGTTCCCCGGCTGTCGAAGGCCATGGCGCGCTGCAGCGCCGCTGCGCGGAGGTCCGGGGGTATCTCGACGGGGCC
>JBEKFH010000017.1:0-27822 GCA_050013415.1 Streptosporangiaceae bacterium
CAGCCTCGGGCACGACGTGCAGGACGTGGAACTCCCGTTCGGCCCCGACGTCGTCCCGATGTTCGAGATCCTCTGGTACTCGATGGCGACGCTCGCGCCGGTCGATCCCGCGCGGGAGGGTGAACTGCTGCCGCTCACCCGCTACCTGCGCGGCCGCGGCCTTGGGGTGACCGCGCCCGAGCTTGTCTTCGCGCAGGCGTACCTTCAGGTCACCATGCGCCGGGCCATGAAGATGATGAACGGATTTGACGCGGTGCTCAGTCCGACGCTGGCATCGCCCCCGGTGGCGGTGGGGTACTTCGACGAGGTGGAGCCTGCCGAGAACTTCGAGCGGCAGAAGCGGTTCACTCCCTATACCGCCCTGTACAACCTGTCCGGGCAGCCGGCGGTCAGCGTGCCGCTGCACTGGAACGCGGCCGGCCTGCCGATCGGCGTGATGCTGGCGGGCCGGATGGGCGACGAGGCCACCCTGATCTCGCTGTCCGGGCAGCTGGAGGCGGCCCGGCCATGGAAGGACCGGCACCCGCCGATCTGGCAGGACCAAGCCCGGCCCGCGGCGGCGGCGGCGGGGGCGGGGGCGGGAGCGGAGTGACTCCCGGGACGTGCCCGTTCACCGTGGACAGGCCGGTCATGCGGCAGCGCTGGGAGCGGCTGACGTTCCTGCACTGGCCATTCGACCCGCCTGCGGTGCAGCGGCTGCTGCCGGCCGGCCTGCGGGTGGAGACCTTCGGCGGGACGGCATGGGTCGGGCTGGTGCCGTTCTTCATGCGGGTCGCCACGGGCGGCGGCCGCCGGGCGCCGTGGGTGTCCGATTTCTGCGAGACCAACGTGCGGACGTACGTCACCGACGGTGAGGGACGTTCCGGGATCTGGTTCTTCTCGCTGGACGCCGCCCGGCTTGGCGCCGTGGCCGTGGCCCGGGCCGGCTACCGGCTGCCGTACTTCTGGTCCTCGATGCGCATCTCCGGCGACGCGGCGGAGATCTCCTACTCCTGCCTCCGCCGGTGGCCTGGTCCGCGGGACGCGACCAGCCAGGTGCGGATCAGGATCGGCGAGCCGTTCCGGGCCGCCGAGCTGGACGAGCGCGATCATTTCCTCACCGCCCGGTGGATCCTGTTCAGCGTGGCCGGCTCCCGGCAGCGGTTCGCCCGCGCGTGTCACCAGCCGTGGCCGCTGCACCGCGCCGAGGCGCTGACCGTCGATGACCGGCTGGTCACGGCCGCGGGCCTGCCGCAGCCGCAGGGCCCGCCCCTGGTGCACTACTCACCCGGCGTCGACGTCCGCATCGGCCTGCCGGAACGACCCGGCCGCATCGGCCTGCCGGCCCTGCCCGGCCCGGCCAGCCGGTTATCCCCGCGGCGCGGCCACGTCGTGCCGACCGGACGGCACTCAGCAGGCCGCGCAGGCGCGGTCATCGCGATCAGGCCGCGGCAAGGGCAGGATGGATCGCATGAGCGATGACGCGTTCGACCTTTCCAGCACCTATGTGCACCTCGGGCTCGGCGCCCGGGCGATGCCGCTGCCCGGCTTCGAGTGGAGCGCCGGCTGCCTGGCCCGCTACGAGGATGAGCACGCGGCGGACGGCGACGAGGGCCGGCTGGTGATGATGAGCCCGCAGGAGCGCACCTGGACGAGCTGGGAACGCCACCCGGCAGGTGAGGAACTGGTGGTGCTGCTGTCCGGCCGGGTGGATCTGGTCCAGGACAGAGACGGCGAGGACCACGTGGTCGAGCTGCGGCCGGGCTTCGCGGTGATCAACCCGGCCGGGGTGTGGAACCGCAGCGTCGTGCACGAGCCCGGTCAGGCGCTCGTCATCACCGCCGGGCGCGGGACGGAGCACCGGCCGCTGCGCTGAGACCTGGATGCCCGTGTGCTGGACGGCCGCGTGCTGGACGGCCGCGGTCCGCCAGGCTGGCGGACGCCGGGCAGCGGGCCGGCTTTCCGCTGGCCGGCCGGGGGCAGGCCGGCTTTCCGCTGGCCGGCCGGGGGCAGGCCGGCTTTCCGCTGGCCGGCCGGGGGCAGGCCGGCTTTCCGCAGGCCGGCGGCCAGCGAGCAGCGGAAGGCTGCTCAGCGTGATCCCCGCGAGGACCGCCGCGCCGCCGATGAGCTGCCGCGGGCCGGCCGGGTCACCGAAGACGAGCACGCCAGCCGCTGCGCCGACGAGCGGCTCGAGGTTGAGGAAGGCCCCGGCGACCTCGGCGGATACCCGGCTCTGCCCGTAGGCGAAGAGGGTGAAGGGCAGCAGGGTGCCCCCGGCCGCCAGCACGATGGTGGCCAGCAGCGCGCCGTGGCCACCCGGGGCGCCGGGGCTGCCCTCGGTGATCAGGGCCACCGGCAGCACGGCGAGCGCGGCGGCCAGGAACTGCACGGCAGTCACCGCCAGGGGGTCGCGGCCGCGCAGCAGCCGGACCTGCGCCACGGTGAAGACGGCCGACAGCAGCACGGACGCCAGTACCAGGCCGTCGCCGCCCGCCGTTGCGCCGCCACCCGAGCCGTCGGCGACAAGGCCGACGCCGGCCAGCGACACCGCGAAGCCTGCCCATGCCACCGGGCGTGCCACGGTGTGGTGCCACCCGGCCGCGATGATCGCGACCAGCACGGGCGCGGCGCCGATCAGCAGCGCCGCGTGGCTGACGCTAGTGCGCGCTATGCCGGCGTTCTGCACGACGACTGAACCGCCGTACCCGGCGGCGCCCAGCATCAGCACGGCCGGGGTGCAGGCGGCGCGCAGCCGGGAGCGCGCCACCACCAGGAGGACGGCGGCTGCCAGGCCGAAGCGGGCGAAGGCGAGCCAGGCAGGCGGCAGCCACTCCAGGGCCAGCCGCGACAGCGGGACCGTCGTTCCCCACAGCAGCCCGGCCGCGGTGAGCGCGGCGATGGCGGGACGGCGGTTGATGTTCATGAGTCCATCGTCACCGATGACTACACGTAAATTCTCTGCTGAGGAGCTTTAGCGATAGTATATTTTGCAATATGGCTGTTGAACTTGATGAAGTTGACGTCCAGCTACTCACTGCACTGCAGGCTGACGCGGACCGAACGAACGTCGAACTCGCCCGGCTGGTCGGATTGTCCCCGGCGGCGACCCTGCACCGGGTCCGCTGGCTGAAGGAGTCGGGCGTCATCCGCATCATCAGCGCCCGGCTCGACCCGGCCGCCGTCGGGTTCCCGCTGCAGATGTATGTCGCGGCCTCTCTCGCTCGTCATGACCCGCGCTCGACCCGCGTCTTCGAGGATCAGGTCCGCGCGCTGCCGCAGATCATCGCGGCGGACAACGTCGCGGGCGAGACCGACTACATGCTCAGCGTCGTCGCCAGGGACGTCACCGAGCTGCAGCAGGTGCTGGCCGCGCTGGCCACCCGCGGCGGCCAGCGGCTGGTGACGTACCTGCGGCTGGAGGAGGTCAAGCCGCCCTCCCGGCTGCCGCTCGCGCCGACCACCCCGGCCCCCGGCCGCGCATCCCGCCAGCGCCGCCGGCCTCCACCAGGATCGGGAAGGGCAACGGCCGCGGCCCCGTTAGCACCGGGAACCGCCCCGGCCCCGTCAGCACCGGGAACGGCAATATGAGGAACCCTGATTCATCAGGTGGCCTCGAGGTCGGCCATTGCATAGTCAGCCAGGATTCACCCCGGTCGGCGGGGGCGTCCAAACCGCCAGCGCGCATGCGGCACATAGACGCGCGTGCGGCCGGTAGAGGTGTCACCGCGCTGGGCGGTTTAGCCTTTGCTAGACGGGCAGCAGGGCGGCCGGATCCGCAGCAGGCTCGGCGGGAGCGCTCCCGGCCCGGCGCAGCAGCCGGATAGCGGTGAAGATCGGCCCGGCGATCGCGGCGATCAGCAGGATCATCGTCAGCGAGATGGCCAGCCAGGTGGGCAGTCCGCCGCCTGTGGTCGAGCAGCTCCCGGCGACGTGACGGAGGAAATGCCGGCCGGTTGAGGTCATCCCGGTCTCGGTATAACCGCCCGAGCACGACGTCCCGGAAGACGGGATAACCGTCGCGACGCCAGCTCCGAGCATGAGCAGCACGGGCGCCAGCAGTCCTCCTGGCCACACGAGGGTGCCGAGCAGCTTCTCGCTCCGGCGCCAGCGCGGCGAGTACCACAGCAGGATCACGCCGACCACCCAGCCGACAAAGGGGATCACGACTCCGCCGATGAGCAGGAAGATCACTGCGGTGATCTCCAGGGCGCCAGCTCGGCCGCCGCCGGGACCGCCTGGGCCGCCGCCCGGACCGCTGCCGCCGCCAGGACCGCCTGGGCCGCCGCCCGGACCGCTGCCGCCGCCAGGACCGCCTGGGCCGCCGTGCTCGTTCGGCCAGGCCAGAGGGCCAGTGCCCGCATAGCCGCTCTCCGCGTGGCCGCCGCCCGCGCGGCCGACGCCCGGGTAGCCGCTCTCCGGCATCCGGCTCTCCGGGTGACGGCTCTCCGGGAAGCCGGATGCCGGAGGGCCGGCCGAGAAGGCGCCGAACGGCGGCTCTGCCGCGGTCCGGACGATGTCGGCTGGATCGCCGAGCCGCTCGAGAATGTTGCGGACAGCCGAGGCGTCACCGATGGCGGTGGGTCCCTCCGCCCGCGCCTCGGCGATATGGGCGGTGATCTCCTCGATGAGCTCATTGCCGCGGTCGGCGGGCAGCACGCTGGCCGCGTCGCGCAGCCGGCTCAGGTAGTCCGCCACGATCTGGTCGCCGTCAGCTCTCATCGTCCGATCTCCAGTCCGGAGCAGGTGACTGCCGTCGCGGGTACGACCGCCGGCAGGGTCTGATGTCATCAGAACGGATCCTCGCCCGAGCTGGCCAGCAGGTCGTCGACGCTATCCCGCAGCCGCTGCCAGGATCCGGTGAACTCGGCGAGCGCCTCGCGGCCGGCCGGGGCGAGGCGGTAATACCGGCGGGGCGGTCCCGTCGCCGACTCGCGCCAGGTGGTCTCCATCAGCCCCTGCCGGCGCAGCCGGGCGAGCAGCGGGTAGATCGTGCCCTCGCCGGTGACCATGCCGTCGATGCTGCCGAGGGCGTGCACAAGCTCGAACCCGTATCGCTCTTTCTCGCCCACCATGGCGAGCACGCAGTAGGGCAGGACGCCGCGGCGGATCTGCCCCACCAGGTTCCCGGCATCGCCAGCTATCATGCGCCACATAGTAGTGATCGAGCCGGTCCGCCGTCAACGCTCCCGAACTCGGGCTGGATCGTCCCACTCCCGCCCAATGCCACATCGGACGGCTTCCAGCCCGCTCAATGCCACATCGGACGGCTTCCAACCCGCTCAATGCCACATCGTGCGGGTCCGGGTCCGCACCCGGGGACCTGGGTCCGCACCCGGAGGCCCGGTCCGGCAGGCATCGCCGGGCCGCCAGTGCGGCCCGGCGGCACCCTGCAATGACGTGGCTGGGACTCCGCTGCAGTTACAGCGACAGTGAAGTCCCAACGACGCTGATACGTGGCCCAGCCAGCCGGTGTCAAGCCGGAGCTAACCGGAGGCTTCCGCCCCCGGGTCGAACCCGCCTAATGCCACACTCAGCGGCTTCTAACCCGCCCAATGCCACATCGCGGCGGTGAGCCCCCGACGAGATGCCGACCCCCGTCGCAGCTCCGCCATCGCGGCGCAGCTCCGCCGTCGCGCCAGGCCTCAGCATGGGCGCCGGCTGGCGTTGATCCCGCCGTATCGAAGGGTGATAATGCCGTTGCCGGCGACCTAGTTTCCGCGCCGGCGCGTGTCATTCGAAAGGATTCGCGTCATATGCGGCGGCTCATTCCTCCGGATCCGGGCCGGCCGCCGCTGCCGTCGGCCCTGGATCGCGCGATCATGGACCAGTGACGGACCCTGAGCTGATCCGGCGGGCCGAGGCGGCCGGGATAGCGCACACCTACCGGGACTGGCGCGGCGTGGACGTCGCGGTGGGTGAGGACACCCTCATGGCGATACTCGCCGCCCTCGGTGACACGCCCGGTACCGCGCCTGGTACGCCCGCGGCACCTGGGACGCCCGCGGCACCTGGGACGCCCGCTGCGCCTGGGACGCCCGCTGCGCCTGGGATGCCCGCGGCGCCCGCGGCGCCCGACCCAGCTGCCGTGCACCACCGGGCCACCGGAAACCTCACCGCTCCCGCCCCGGCCGGCCGGTCCTGGGGATTCGCCGTCCAGCTGTACTCGCTGCGCTCCCGGCTGTCCTGGGGCCACGGTGACTTCCGTGATCTCGCCGAGCTCGCCGCCTGGAGCGCCCGCGACCTCGGCGCCGGGTTCGTGCTGGTCAACCCGCTGCACGCGGCCGAGCCCCGGCCGCCGGTCAGCGCGTCCCCGTACCTTCCGATGACCAGGAGGTTCATCAGCCCGCTGTACCTGCGGATCGAGGATATCGGTGAGTACAAGCAGCTGACGAGGGAGCAGCGCGGCAGGATCAGCCAGCTGGCAGGACCGTTGCGGGCCAGCAATTCCACCAGCGACCTGATCGACAGGGACGCCGTCTGGACGGCCAAGCGGGCCGCCCTGGAGATCATCTACCGGGTGCCGCTCGGCGACCAGCGGCTCGCCAGCTTCCGCCGGTTCCGCGAGCGGGAGGGCAGTGACCTGGAGCACTGGGCCGCCTGGTGCGCGCTGGCGGAAACCTACGGGCCGGACTGGCGGGACTGGCCGCCGGAGGCAAGGGATCCGCGCTCGGCGAGAGGCATGACGGCGGCCGGGCGGCCGGCCGCCGCTGCCGACTTCCACGCATGGCTGCAGTGGCTCGCCGACGAGCAGCTGGCCTCGGCGCAGCGGGCCGCACTGGGGGCGGGCATGCGCATCGGCGTCATCGCCGACCTGGCGGTCGGTTCGCACCCGGGCGGCGCGGACGCATGGACCCACCAGGACAAGATCGTCCGCGGCATGAGCGTCGGGGCGCCGCCGGACGGGTTCAACCAGCTCGGGCAGGACTGGGGGCAGCCGCCCTGGCACCCGCAGCGGCTGGCCGCGGCCGGCTACCGCCCGCTGGCCGGCATGTTCGCCGCGGCGCTGCGGCACGCGGGCGGGCTGCGGGTCGACCACGTGATGGGCCTCATGCGGCTGTGGTGGATCCCCGAGGGCATGACCCCCGACCGCGGCGCGTACGTGCGGTACGACCACCGGGCGACGGTGGGCGCGCTGGTCAGCGAGGCGGCCAGGGCCGGCGCGCTGGCGATCGGCGAGGACCTCGGCACGATCGACCCGTGGATCCGCGCCTACCTCGCCGAGCGCGGCGTGCTCGGCACGAGCATGCTCTGGTTCGCCCGCGAGCCGGACGGGACGCCGCTACGTCCTGAGCACTGGCGCCGCCATTGCATGGCCACGGTGGGCACTCACGACCTGCCGCCGGTCACCGCGTTCCTGACCGGCGAGCAGGTCACCGTCCGCGCGCGGCTCGGCCTGCTGAAACTGCCGGAAGAAGTCGAACGCAGAAATTCGGAGCTGATGCTCAGCCGCTGGCGGGACGCCCTGGCGGCCCAGGGCCTGATCCAGCCCGGCGCCCATCCCGGCCCGGCCGAGTTCACCGTTGCGCTGGAGGCCTACCTGGCGAAGACGCCCGCCGAGCTGATCAGCGTCTCGCTGGCCGACGCGGTCGGCGACCGCCGGGCGCAGAACCTGCCAGGCACCAGCGGCGAGTACCCGAACTGGCGGATCCCGCTCTGCGACGCCGACGGCCGGGCAGTGTCGCTGGAGAGCCTGCCGGTGCTCCCGCTGGTCCGCGGGGTCACCGAGGCCGTCGACGCGGCGGACCAGTGAGCGGTGCGGCGGACCGGATCCACCGAGGCTGCCAGCGCGGCGGACCAGTGAGCAGTGCGGCGGACCGGGTCAGCCCGCCGCGGCATCGCGCTGCTGGCAGCGCAATGCGCGGGCGACGTCGTCGCGGCCCTCGGTCAGCAGGCGGCGCAGCGGGGCCGGGAGATCAGCGCGGCTGATGTAGTCGCCGGCCGCGGCGATCGCCTCGGGCGTGATCACGTTCCTGGGGTAGCCGCGCTCGGCGAACCAGATCGCCATGTCCGAGCCCCAGTCCTGCCACGCCCGGCTGGCCGCGTCGAAGAACAGCCGGGCGTAGGGCTCGAGCAGCTCAGCGTGGTCGCTGTCGGGGTCGGCGAATCCGTCCAGCATCGCCCGGAACATCGCGTTCGGCAGTTCACCGCTGGTGATCTGCGCCCACGCGTCCGCCTTGGCCGCCGGGTCAGGGATCGCGGCACGGCAGGCCGCCGCGTACCGCTCCCCGGCGTCGGTGCGATCGGAGTCGAGCTCGGCGTCGATCTCGGCCTGCCCGGCGGCGCCGCGGCTGACCAGCCGGCGCAGCAGCAGCCAGCGGAACTCCGTGTCGATAGCGAGTCCCTCGATCGTGACGGACCCGGCCAGCAGGCCCGCGAGCAGCGACAGGTCAGCCAGTGTCGTGGCCACGCCGGTCAGCGCCTCGGCGTAGGCGAGCTGCCGGTCCGAGCCTGGCTCGGCTCCCCGCAGGCGCTCGCCCAGGGCAGCGGCGAGCCGCTCAAGGCCGCCGTCCCGCCAGCGCGGGTCGGCGTACCGGCGGACGGCCGTGGCAGCCCGCGCCAGCACGGTCTGCAGCACGGAGATGTCGGCCACGGCGTCGGCCCCGGACAGCACCAGGCTCAGGTAGTCACGGGCCGGCAGCTCCGCGTCCCTGCACATGTCCCACGCGGCCGCCCAGCACAGCGCGGCGGGCAGCAAATCCGCGAAATCGCCGATCCCGCCGACCAGCGTGCCCAGCGAGCGCGCGTCCAGCCGGATCTTCGCGTACGTAAGATCGTCGTCGTTGACGAGGACCAGGTCAGGCCGGCGTTCCCCGGCCAGCTCGCTGATCTCGGTGCGCTGGCCGGCGATGTCGGTTTCCAGCCGCCGTCGCCTGACCAGCACCGCCCCCGCGCGGTCGTACAGCCCGATCGCGATCCGGTGCGGCCGGAGCACGGGATGGCTGGCCGGCGCCTCCTGGATGACGGCGAACGTGGTGAACCGGCCCTCGCCGTCGCAGTCGTAGTCAGGTCGCAGCGTGTTCACCCCGGCCGTCTCCAGCCACTGCTTCGACCAGGACGACAGGTCCCTGCCGGACGCCTCCTCAAGCGCGGCGAGCAGATCCCCGAGTGACGCGTTTCCCCAGGCGTGCCTGCCGAAATAGGCCCGCACCCCGGCCAGGAAGTTGTCCCGGCCGACGTAGGCGACCAGCTGCTTGAGCACCGCCGCGCCCTTGGCGTAGGTGATCCCGTCGAAGTTGACCTCTACCGCCGCGATGTCCGGGGCGTCGGCCGCGATCGGGTGCGTCGAAGGAAGCTGGTCCTGCCGGTACGCCCACGCCTTCTCTGCCTGGGCGAACGTGGTCCAGGCCTGCGGCCAGCGGGTCGCCTCCGCTTGCGCGATGGTGCCCGCCCAGGTGGCGAAGGACTCGTTCAGCCACAGGTCGTCCCACCAGCGCATGGTGACGAGGTCGCCGAACCACATGTGCGCCATCTCGTGCAGGATGGTGCCGGCGCGGCTCTCCCTGGCGGAGTCGGTCACCCGCGAGCGGAACACGTAGTCGTCCAGGAAGGTCACGCAGCCCGCGTTCTCCATCGCGCCGGCCTTGAACTCGGGCACGAAGAGCTGGTCGTACTTGCCGAACGGGTACCGCACGCCGAAGGACTCGTGGAAGAAGTCGAAGCCCTGCCCGGTCACCTCGAAGATCTCACCCGGGTCGAGGTAGGCGGCTAGCGACTGGCGGCAGTAGATGCCGAGCGGGATGCCGTCGTGGTCGGCGCGGACCACATGGTAGGGCCCGGCGGCGATCGCGGTGATGTATGTGGACATCGGCGGGGTCGGCGGGAAGTGCCACCGCGTCGCGCCGGGCCCGGCCGGCGCGGCCGTCACGTCGGGCGCCATGTTGGAGATCACCAGCCAGGTGTCCGGGCATGTCACGCTGAACTCGAAGCGGGCCTTCAGGTCGGGCTGATCGAAGCAGGCGTAGACCCGGTGCGCGTCGAAGGTCTCCAGGTCGGAATACAGGTAGACGCTCTTGTCCGCCGGGTCGGTGAACCGGTGCAGGCCCTCGCCGGTCCGCGAGTACGCGCATTCCGCGACGATCCGCAGCTCGTTGGCGCTGGCCAGGCCGTCCAGGGTGACGCGGTCTCCGCTGAACTTTGCCGGGTCGATCCGCGTCCCGTTCAGCGTGATCTCGCGGACCTCCGGCGCGGTGAGGTCAATGAAGGACGCGGTGCCCGGCCTCGCTGCGGTGAAGGTGACTGTCGCTTCCGATCGGAAGGTCGCTGAGCCGCCGGTCAGGTCAAGGTCGATCCGGTAGGACTCGATCGTGAGCAACTGAGCGCGGTCGCGCGCCTCATTGCGCGTGAGATTGCTAGCCACGGTGCTGGCCCCTTCCCTGGGCTCGCCATCCCGGCATAATCCCATGTCGCCGTACGGAATGCCGGCGCCCGGTGCCCGGTTGTCATTTTCACTGGCGCCGAGCCGCCTGGTCCCGCCGCGCACGGTCGCGGCGCTCCGGGTGACGGCCCGATCCGCAGGCAGTCCCTTTGGAGGAGAACGCATGACCGAGCAGCAGCCCACCCCGGTCGACTTCTGGTTCGATCCGCTGTGCCCGTGGGCGTGGATCACCTCCCGGTGGATGCACGAAGTGGTGAAGCTGCGGCCGGTGGCGCCGCGCTGGCACGTGATGAGCCTGGCGGTGCTCAACGAGAAGAACGAGGACATGCCGGATCTCTACAAGGAGAGGCTGGCGCTGGCCTGGGGACCGGTCCGGGTCTGCATCGCGGCCGAGCAGAAGTTCGGCCCTGATGTGCTCGGGCCGCTGTACACCGCGCTCGGCACCCGCTTCCATAACGAGAAGGCGGAGAAGAGCCGGGCCACCATCGAGGCCGCGCTGGCCGAGGCCGGGCTGCCCGCTGAGCTGGCCGACGCGATGGACTCGACCGAGTACGACGAGGCCGTGCGGGCGTCGCACGCCGACGGCATTGACCGGGTCGGCTACGAAGTGGGCACGCCCGTGATCTCCGTGGGCGACCTCGCGATCTTCGGTCCCGTCGTGTCCCCGATCCCGCGCGGCGAGGCCGCTGCGCGGCTCTGGGACGGCTTGCTGCTGATCGCGGGGACGGACGGCTTCTTCGAGCTCAAGCGCAGCCGCACCAGGGACCCGATCTTCGACTGACCCGCTGTCCCCGCACGGGTGCTGGTTGCGGACCAGCGTCCAGATCACGGACACTGGTCGGTATCGCCGCTGAGCTGAGCCTCCGCTAGGAGGGCCAATGATCCCTGCCGGGGCCCTGCCAGGGGTAATGCTGGTCGTGGTGTCCCCGGTGGTGGGCCTGCTCATTCTCTACTGGACGATCCGTCTGGCTGTCCGGCACGGGATCGAGGATGTGCGTCATCGCCGCGTCATTCAGTCAGCGGAGGCTGCTGGCTGGGGACCCGACCCGCCAGTGAGCTCCGGAGCCTGAGCGCGCTGGTCGCGGCGGCTAGAGGCGGCTGGTGACCTTGATCCGCCAGCGGCACAGTGATTTGATCATGAGGTAGTGGGTGCCCGCGTCATGGCGGATCCGGCGCGCTCCCCGCCCGGCAGTACCCGACCTGGCGACGCTCGTGCCGTCCAGGCTGCCCTGGCCATCCTGGCCGATGCTGAAAATGCCGCCCGGGTTTAATCCGGCGCAGCTATAGGACCAGGCAAGCTTCCAGGAGCCGTCGCCGCCGATCGAGAACGGGCTGGTCCTGGCGGTGCGGACGCCGACGTACACCGTGACGGTCTTTGCCGGGGCCGGTGCGCCCGTTGTGCCCGGCGCGGCATGGGCCGGGCCGGTGTCCGCGGCTGCGCCGTGTCCAGCCTGGCGGTCGTCCGCCGGGCGGGAGCGGGCGATCCTGGAGTCCCGGCCGGCCGCCGTCGCCCCGCCCGCGCCCCGCCCGCCGTCAGGGCCGCCGCGCGACGCCACTGCGCCGCTGGGTTTCGCGGTCGGCGCGGTCGTTAGCGCCACCATGGTGACGGCGGCGATAACGACGAAGATGCCGGTCACCCAGGCGCTGGCGATCAGCGCGAGCTTCATGGCGCGGCGGGCCCGGCCGCCCAGCATCGCGCTGCCGCTGAGCGCGGCGGCGTGCTGAGGGCCGCGGGACGGCTGGGGGGGCCACGCGTACGGGGATTGGCGAGTCATCCGGGTACCTTCGGGTGCGTGCTGGGCTCTGTAACGGAAAGTGACTGATTGTTGTCGTCACTCACCGAGAGCGTTGTATCACGAAATGAAACTACGTCCTGGGGTTACTAAGGTTTTGCCTGCTAAATGGCATGGTCAGCCTTGGCAGCTCATGGGATTGCACGGCACGCGCGGCGGGCCGGTCACCGGCCGGACCGGCCGCGCGGGCAGGTCCGGCGTCCTGATCCGCGGTTTCTCTCACGTTCCGTTACCGCCGGGAATCCCCGTGGCTTTGGCAGGACGACCGTGGTGAGCCAGGATGGATGCATGCGCAGCAACTACATCGGTGGTGCCTGGATCCCGTCCGCCAGCGACTCCGGCATCGACGTGATCAACCCTGCCACCGAGGAAGTGATCGACAATGTCCCTGCCGGTCACCCTGCCGACGTCGACGCCGCGGTGGGCGCCGCCCGCGCCGCGTTGCCCCGCTGGTCGGCCACTCCCGTGGCCGACCGCGCTGGCTACCTCGAGGCAGCGCGCGAACTGCTGGCGGACCGGACTGACGCGGTGGCGGCGGCCATCGCCGCCGACATGGGCGCACCGCTGAGGTTCGCCCGTGACGTTCAGGTCGGCTCGCCGCTGGCGGTCCTTGCCAGCTACACCGAGTTGCTCGCCTCTTATGACTTCAGCGGTGAGCGGGTCGGCAATTCGCTCGTCGTCCGCGAGCCGGTAGGCGTCGCTGGCGCGATCACGCCATGGAATTACCCCCTTTACCAGATAGTGAACAAGGTCGCCGCCGCATTCGCCGCCGGCTGCACGATCGTGCTGAAGCCAAGTGAGGTAGCGCCGCTCGCCGCCTATGAACTCGCGGCCATCTTCGCTGAGGCCGGCCTGCCCGCTGGTGTCTTTAACCTGCTCAGCGGCACCGGCTCGGTGATAGGTGAGGCTATCGCGAGTCATCCGGGTATCGACATCGTGTCCTTCACCGGCTCAGCGCGGGCTGGCCGCAGAGTCGCCCAGCTCGCCGCAGCGACCGTCAAGCGGGTCACGCTCGAACTGGGCGGCAAATCGGCCAATGTGATACTTCCCGACGCCGACCTGGCCACCGCCGTCAAGGTGGGCGTCGCCAAGGCATTTATCAACTCGGGCCAGAGCTGTAACGCGCTTACCCGGATGCTGGTCCACCACGATAGCTACGACGAGGCGGTCGGCCTGGCGGCCAAGAACGCCGGGCGCTACACCACCGGCGACCCGCTGGCCGAGGGCATCCGGCTCGGCCCGCTGGTCTCCGCTGCCCAGCGGGACAGGGTGCGCGGGTATATCGAGCTCGGGGTGTCCGAGGGTGCGCGAGTGGCGGCAGGCGGTGCCCAGCCCCCGCCCGGGCTGGACACCGGTTACTACGTGCAGCCGACTGTCTTCGCCGACGTCACGCCGGACATGGCGATAGCGCAGGAGGAGATCTTCGGGCCGGTGCTCTCTGTCATCGGATACCGGTCGGAGGATGAGGCGGTGGAGATCGCGAACGGTACCCCCTACGGCCTCGCCGCCGCCGTCTGGTCGGCCGACCAGGAGCACGCGGTGACCATCGCCAGGCGGCTGCGGGCCGGCCAGGTCGAGGTCAACGGCGGCGCGTGGAACGTGGCCGCCCCGTTCGGCGGCTTCGGCCAGTCGGGATACGGCCGGGAACTCGGCGCGTACGGCCTGGAGGAGTATCTCGGATACAAGTCCCTGCAGTTCTGAGCGCGGCCGCTCCCTGCAGTTCTGATCCCTGCAGGCAACAGTTATCGGCGTGGTCGCCGGCGTGCGCGGTGCCGCGGGCCCGCCGCTGGCTTGCTGGCAGCCGGCGGGCTGGTGGCGGCAGAGCCGGAGCCTTCGTCCCGGCTGGAGCCCGGCGCGCCTGCCGAGCCCGCCGAGCCCGCCAGCGCCGGAGCGGGCGCCGGGCTGGCCCGGCCGCGGGCCGCGTCGGCCGATTCGGCCCTGACCGTGTCGTCCGGCCGCGGCCGGGATACATCCCTGGCCCGCATCGCCGCATCAACCGTGATCTTCATCGCCGGCATGACAGCCTCCTGGTCAAGTCTCGCACGGCAATGGCGCTTCGGCCGGTCAGAAGATCATCGGGCTCCAGGGCGCCGGATCCCAGGACATGGCCGCGGACAGCTCAGCCAGGGCTCCCGGCCGGATCTCGGTGACCAGCCCGGCGCCGGCCAGCGCGCCCAGCCGGGTGCCTCCCAGGTAGGCGGCGCCGAGCGCCCGCGCCGGCGCCGCGACATCGGCCGCCGCGCTGGTTCGCTGGCAGCTGGCTGTGCCGCCGGCATCCGCTTGCAGCCGCCACCGGCCGGCGTTATTGGTCACGAGCTCGTCGGCCACCTCGATGACGACGTCGATCCCGCGGGCGTAGCGCCGCTGGGCGAGCGCCGCAGGCACGTTGACCAGCCGGATCCAGAGCCCGTCGACAAGCTGCATCCGGGCCCGCCTGATGTCAGGAAGCAGGTAGAGCAGCGGGTCGTCGACCGGGCGGATCCGCGCCCTGACCTCGGCGACCAGGTCCCTGTTCAGGATGTCGCCCCAGAGGGCCGCGGTGGCCGCGGGATCGAGCGCAATCAGCTCCCGAAGGTGCAGCGTGCCGGCCGGAACGGCGTCGTCGCCCCAGTCCGGATTCACCGAGAACAGCGCGTAGCCGCGCGACCCTGCGTCGTCCTCGGCGATCACGCACCGCAG
The DNA here is from genome assembly GCA_050013415.1 of Streptosporangiaceae bacterium. Taxonomy (GTDB): domain Bacteria; phylum Actinomycetota; class Actinomycetes; order Streptosporangiales; family Streptosporangiaceae; genus Palsa-506. The sequence goes on from JBEKFH010000017.1 coordinate 14,827, forward strand.
CGGGGTGGAGCCCTCGCGCCAGTAAGCGGGGTCGAGCAGGGCCGCGTACCACCAGCGATCATCCCTGAACGGCATGCCCGGCCGGCCGGCCGCGGCCTGCTCGTAGACCTTGGCGAGCTCGGCCTGGTCCGGGTCGGCCGTGCGCAGCCGGACGGCGCTGCCCCGGCCGGCTGGTGACGGCATCCGGCCCTCGCCGCGCCGGATGGTGAACCGGGCGTGCATCGACGCGATGCCGTACCCGAACCTGCCGTAGATTCCGGGCTCGGAGGCGAACAGTGCGGCGATCGCCTCCTGGCCTGCCCCGATGTCGGCGAGCTGCCGGCGCATCAGGCTGGACAGGATCCCCTGGCGCCGGTAGGTGGGCAGCACGCTCACGGCGGAGACGCCGGCCACCGGAACAGTCGCCCCCGGCACGGTCATCTGGAAGCTGTAGGCGCAGGCGGTGCCGACCGGGCGGGCGCCGTCAAACGCGGCCAGGCTGCGGTCGAACTCGAACGTCACCCGCTCGTGCTCAGCCGCCTCGGCAGGCCAGCTTGAGTTGAACGCGTGCGCGCCGACCGCGTAGAACGCGGCAAATTCGTCCTCAGTGACGGGCCGGATCGGATAGGTGTCCATGCTGGCATTCGTACCCCACCCGGCATGACGTGCGCGACCAGTTATCCGGCCCGGCGGCGGCGGCGCGGTGGTCGCGTGCCGATTCGCTGGGGTTGGTCGCGTGCCGATGCGCCGTGGCGGTCGCGTGCCGATGCGCCGTGGCAGCATGGTTCCCCCGCGCGGCGCGGCCCTTCCGCGCGGCCTGTTCCGTGCAGCCAGCGTGACCGCGCTTCAGCCGGAAGGCGTGACCGTCTTTCGAGCTGGCGAACGTCGCAGCGGCCCATCCCGATTACCGAGCGCAATATGACATTTACGTCAGGCATTAATCCCGCGGGCTGCGGGAATTTGCCACGCCCAGTGCGAACAATGCGATCGCGCTCGGCTGGCCGGCATAATAGGATCCGCTTACCGCGGTGACCTGGCCGTGGTTCCTGGGGAAAGGCGACGCCGACGTCATATGACGCCACTGTCATTTTTGCAATTCTATGAGAACTGTGCAGAAATAGGGATCGTGACTCGCGACGGGACGCGAATGGGCGACGGATTCCTCCGGGGGGCCGCCGGCCCCATCGTCATGCCCGCTGCGGCCGCTTCGGCCACAGCCGCGCCTGCCGTAGCCGCCTCGGCCGCGGCGGCTCCCGGCGGAGCTGACGCGGCTGCTCCCGGCGTAAGCGCTCCCGCTGCGGCTGCTGGGGCTGCTTCCGGCGCTGCTGTTCCTGGCGCCGCGGAAGCTGGCGGGGCCGCTCCCGGCACCGCCGCTATGGCTCCCGCCGGATCGTCTGCCAGCGCGTTCTCTGGCGCAGGGCCCGACATCGCTGCGGCGATGACCACGCGGTCGGCGGGGGAGAACTTCCCCGTGGCGCTGCGGCTGCTGCCCGCGAGGCACCGGCAGTACCTGATGGCCGTCTACGGCTTCGCCAGGACGGTCGACGACATCGGGGACCTGGCGCCGGCCGGTGACCGGGCGCGGCTGCTCGATGATCTGGAAGCCGACCTCGGCAAGCTCTACGCAGGCCAGGGTCCGGCGCCCGGGCTCGCTGTCATCCGCGCACTCCGCCCCGTGGTCGCTGACTGCGCGATCCCGGCGCAGCCCTTTCTCGACCTGATTCAGGCCAACCGCCAGGACCAGCTCGTCACCCGCTATCGCACCTTCGATGAGCTGCGAGGCTACTGCCGCCTGTCCGCCAACCCGGTGGGCCGGATCGTGCTGCACGTCTTCGGCGCGTTCACCCCGGCCCGCGCGGAGCTCTCCGATCAGGTCTGCACCGCGCTGCAGCTTGCCGAGCACTGGCAGGACGTCGGCGAGGACTTCCGGGCTGGCCGCGTCTACCTGCCGGGCGAGGACATGGCCAGGTACGGCTGCGCGGAGTCGGAGCTCGCCGCGGCCCGGTCATCCGCCGCGCTGCGCGCCCTGATCGCCTTCGAGACCGGGCGGGCAGGGGCGCTGCTCGACGCCGGCGCCCCGCTGGTCGGCACGCTTCGCGGCTTCGCCAGGGCCGCTGTGGCGGGGTACGTAGCAGGCGGCCGCGCCGCACTGGCCGCGATCGCGGCCGCCGATCATGACGTGCTGCGCGCCGTCGCCAGCCCGCGCGCTACCCGGACGGCGGCGGAGCTGGTGCGCTGTTATGTGACGGGCCGGTGACGGCGACGATGGAGACCAGGGTTCCCGCGGCCACTGAGGTCCGCGCCGCGTACCAGCACTGCGAGCAGGTCACCAGGACGCAGGCGAGGAACTTCTCCTACGGGATACGGCTGCTTCCCGCGGCTAAGCGCCGGGCCCTGTCCGCCGTCTACGCGTTCGCGCGCCGGATCGACGACATCGGCGACGGCTCGCTGCCCGCGGCGGACAAGCTCGAGGCGCTCACGGCGGCGCGGGCGCAGGTCACATCGCTGGCCGGCCAGGCCGGGATCGGCCAGGCCGGGAACGGCCAGGCTGGGGCTGGCCAGGCTGGGGCTGGCCAGGCTGGGGCTGGCCAGGCTGGGGCTGGCGAGGCCGACCCGGTGCTCGTCGCGCTGGCGGATGCGGCCCGCAGGTTCGAGATCCCGCTTGCCGCCTTCGGCGAGCTGATCGACGGCTGCGAGGCGGACGTGCGCGGCACGACCTATGGCACCTTCGGCCAGCTAGAGCACTACTGCCGGTGCGTGGCCGGGTCGATCGGGCGGCTGTCGCTCGGGGTGTTCGGCTGCCAGGACGCCGCGGTGGCGGCGCCGCTGGCCGACGCGCTGGGGGTGGCGCTGCAGCTGACCAACATCCTGCGCGACATCAGGGAGGACTTCGCCGCCGGCCGGGTGTACCTGCCAGCCGAGGATCTCGCCCGCTTCGGGGTCACGCTGACCCCGAATGGCGGCACCGAGCTGCCGGCCGGCCGCGGGCTCGAGGACGTCGTCAGGTTCGAGGCCGACCGCGCCCGCGACTGGTACGCGACCGGGCTGCGGCTGATGCCGCTGCTCGACCGGCGCAGCGCGGCGTCCGCCGGGGCGATGGCCGGCATCTACTTCCGGCTGCTCGGGCATATCTCCGCGGAGCCGTCGGCGGCGCTGCGGCGCAGGCTGTCGCTGTCCGCGGCCGAGAAGGCGATCGTGGCGGCCAGGTCGCTGGCGGGCCTGCCCCCCGCGCCGCCGCCTCCCCGGTCGGCGGTATGGCCATGAACGGGGCGAACGGCGCCGGGCAGGCCCGGGTGGTGGTCATCGGCGGCGGTCTCGCCGGGATCACCGCGGCCATCGCGCTGCGGGAATCCGGCATCGACGTCACGCTGCTGGAGGCCAGGCCGCGGCTCGGCGGGGCGACCTGCTCGTTCAGCCGGGACGGGCTCACCATCGACAACGGCCAGCACGTCTTCCTGCGCTGCTGCAGCGCGTACCGCGGACTGCTCGCGCGGCTCGGCATGACGGGGTCAGCGACGATCCAGGATCGCTTCGACATCACCGTGCTGTCCCCTGGCGGGACCGCCAGGCTCCGCAGGACCTCGCTGCCCGGCCCGCTGCACATGGGCCGAGCGCTGGCCGGGTACTCGCTGCTCTCGCCGGCCGAGCGGGTCCGGGTCGCGCGGGCTGCGCTGGCCATGCGCTTCCTCGATCCGGCCAGGCCGGGCATGGACGGCGAGCGGCTTGGCGACTGGCTTGCCGCCCGCGGCCAGGGCGAGCGCGCCCGGCGGCGGCTGTGGGACCTGTTCATCGTCTCGGCGCTGAACATTGCGGGCGACGACGCCAGCCTGGCCCTGGCCGGGACCGTCGTCCGGATGGCGCTGCTGGGCGCCAGGGATGCCGCCGACATCGGCGTGCCGGCCATCCCGCTCGGCGAGCTGCACGGCGCAGCCTCCGCCGCGCTGCTCGACCGGCTCGGGGCCAGGGTGCGGCTGGGCACCTCCGCCGTCGCCGTGACGCCGGACCCGGCCGGCGGGCTGAGCGTCCGCGCCGCCGCCGGCGCCGACCGCGCGGAGTCGTCGCTGGCCGCCGACGGCGTGGTGATCGCCGTGCCGCCCGGGCCCGCGGCCCGCCTGCTCCCGGCCGCCGCAGGCGGTGCCAGCTGGACCGGGCTCGGCTCGTCGCCGATCGTGAACGTGCATGTCATCTACGACCGGGCGGTCACCAGGCTGCCGTTCGCCGCGGCGGTCGGCTCACCGGTGCAGTGGATCTTCGACAAGACCGAGGCAGCCGGCCTGACGGCCGGCCAGTACCTGGCGGTCTCGCTGTCGGCCGCTGACGGCTACATCGACGTTACGGCCGCGCGCTTGCGGGAACAGTTCGTGCCGGCGCTGGCCGAGCTGCTGCCGACGACAAGGGAGGCACGGATTACCGATTTCTTCGTTACCAGGGAACGCCAGGCGACATTCCGCCAGGCACCGGGCTGCGGCCAGCTAAGGCCAGCCGCGGCGACCGGCCTGCCGGGGCTCGTGCTGGCGGGAGCGTGGACCGATACGGGCTGGCCGGACACCATGGAGGGCGCCGTGCGAAGTGGGCTGACCGCGGCAAGGGAACTGAGACGCGACCTCGCCAGGCCGCCTGGCAGGGGCCTGGGACGCCCGGCGGGCGCGCCGGCGCGGGCCGGGGCGGGAGCGCCGTCATGACCGCGACCATCCCGGCCGGCGTGGAGACGGCACGCGACCTGGTCGGTCCCGCGATCGCCGCGGCGGTCGGCCGGCTCAGCCCGGACGTCCAGGCTGTCGCCGCCTACCATCTCGGCCTGGCGGACGCTGGCGGCCATCTGGCCGGCAGCCATCTAGGGGGCGGCCATACCACCGGCACTGGCCGGCCGGGCGGGATGGGGAAGGCGCTGCGGCCGGCCCTGGCCCTGCTGTCCGCCAGGGCCGCCGGAGCCGCGGCCGAGCGCGGGGTGACGGCCGCGGCAGCGGTCGAGCTCGTGCACAATTTCTCCCTCGTGCACGACGACATCATGGACGGCGACACCGAGCGCAGGCACCGGCCGACCGCGTGGACGGTGTTCGGCGTCGGAGCGGCCATCCTGGCCGGCGACGCCCTGCTGGTGCTCGCCCAGGACCTGCTGCTGGAGGGCCCGGCGCCGCAGGGCATGTGGGCCTCGCGGTGCCTGTCCGCCTCCGTGCAGCGGCTCATCGCCGGCCAGGGCGCGGACCTGGCGTTCGAGCGGCGCGACGACGTCACGCTGCAGGAGTGCCTGGAGATGGCGGGCGACAAGACGGCGGCGCTGATGGCCTGCGCGTGCAGCATCGGCGCGATCTACGTGGGCGCTCCCGCCGAACTGGCGATGGGCCTGGCCGGGTTCGGCGCGCATGCCGGGCTCGCGTTCCAGCTCACCGACGACCTGCTCGGCATCTGGGGGGCGCCCGAGGTGACCGGCAAGCCAGTCCGCTCCGATCTGCGGGCCAGGAAGAAGTCGCTGCCGGTGGTGGCGGCGCTGACCAGCGGCAGCGAGCCGGGCGACGAGCTCCGCGCGCTGCTGGCCTCGGCCGGGCCGCTCGGCGAGGACGACCTGCTGCGCGCGGCGGACCTGGTCGAGGCGGCGGGCGGCAAGGCATGGACGGAGGCCGAGGCCGACGTGCAGCTTGCCTCGGCCGGCAAGTGCCTGGCCGAGACGGACATGCCCGACGACGTCCGGGCGGAGTTCGCGGGAATCGCCGAGTTCATCACGGGTCGGCAGAGCTGACCATGACGGACATCAGAACGGACACCAGGGCCGCGGAGCAGGCGGAGGCCGCGCCGGCCGCGCGGAAGGCCGCGCCGGCCGCGCGGAAGGCCGCGCCGGCTGCGCGGAAGGCCGCGCGGTCTGCGGCGACGGTGCCACCGCCTGCGGCGGAGGTGACGGCTGAGGCGGCCGAGGTGACACCGCCCGTGGCCGAGGCGGCCGAGGCGGCGGAGGCCGCGCCCGCCGGGGCCGCGCCCGACGACGTCGCGCCCGACGGCGTCGCGCCTGCCGAGGCCGCGACCGTCGCGGGCGACGTTGGTGAGGTGGCGCGCGCGACGCTGGACCAGGCGGCCCGTCACCTGCTCCGCCTGCAGCACCCCGGCGGCTGGTGGCAGGGCGAGCTGGAGACCAACGTCACCATGGACGCGGAGGACCTGCTGCTCCGCGAGTTCCTCGGCATCAGGACGCAGGACGAGACGGCCGCCGCGGCCCGGTGGATCAGGTCCCGGCAGCGGGCCGACGGCACCTGGGCCAACTTCTTCGAGGGCGACGCCGACCTGTCCACGACCGTCGAGGCGTACGTCGCGCTGCGGCTGGCCGGCGACTCGCCGGACGCTGCCCACATGGCCCGCGCGGCGGGCTGGATCCGCGCGGCCGGCGGGATTCCGGCGACACGTGTGTTCACCAGGATCTGGCTGGCGCTGTTCGGCGAGTGGTCCTGGGACGACCTGCCGGTGATGCCCCCGGAAATGATCTACCTGCCGGGCTGGTTCCCGCTGAACGTGCAGGACTGGGCGTGCTGGGCCCGGCAGACGATCGTCCCGCTGACCATCGTCTGCTCGCTGCGGCCGGTCCGCCCGCTGCCCTTCGGCCTGCCCGAGCTGCGGCCAGCCGCCAGCCCGGCCGGGACCAGCGCGGCCGGTACCAGCGCGGCAACGACCAGCCCGGCAACGACCGGCTGGCCAGCCTTCTTCGGCGGGCTGGACCGCGTGCTGCACGTCTACCAGCGCCGCGCCGTGAGCAAGGGCCCGATGCGCGCGGCCAGGACCGCCGCAATGCGGCGCTGCGCGGACTGGATCATCGCCCGGCAGGAGGCCGACGGCTGCTGGGGCGGGATCCAGCCGCCCTGGGTGTACTCGCTGATCGCGCTGCACCTGCTCGGCTACGGCCTGGAGCATCCGGTGATCAGGCGCGGCTTGGCGGGCCTGGAGAGGTTCACCATCTGGGAAGACTCGCCCGGCGGCCGGACCCGGCGGCTCGAGGCCTGCCAGTCGCCGGTGTGGGACACCGTGCTCGCGATGATCGCCCTCGCGGACGCCGGCCTGCCAGCCGATCATCCCGCGCAGGCCGCCGCCGCCCGCTGGGTGCTGGACGAGGAAATCCGCGGCCCGGGCGACTGGCAGGCCCGCAGGCCCGGGCTCAGCCCGGGCGGCTGGGCGTTCGAGTTCGACAACGACGGCTACCCCGACATCGACGACACCGCCGAGGTCCTGCTCGCGCTGCGCCGGGTCGCGCCGTCCGCCGACCCGCGGTCCGCCGCGGCGGTCCGGCGCGGGATCGCCTGGCTGACCGGCATGCAGTCCCGGGACGGGGGCTGGGGCGCGTTCGACGCGGACAACACCAGGAAGCTCGTGACCAGGCTGCCGTTCTGCGACTTCGGCGAGGTGATCGACCCGCCGTCGGCTGACGTCACCGCGCACACAGTCGAGGCGCTCGCGGCCGAGGGCCTGGCCGGCAGCACGGCAGTGCGGCGCGGCGTGACCTGGCTGCTGCGGGCGCAGGAGAGCGACGGATCCTGGTTCGGCCGCTGGGGCGCCAACTACGTGTACGGCACCGGCGCGGTGGTGCCCGCGCTGATCGCGGCCGGGGTGCTGCCCGGCAAGCCGGCCATCAGGCGCGCCGTCGGCTGGCTCAGGGAGCACCAGAACCCGGACGGCGGCTGGGGCGAGGACCTGCGGTCCTACGACGACCCGGCCTGGGCGGGCCGCGGCGAGTCCACCGCGTCGCAGACCGCGTGGGCGCTGCTCGCGCTGCTCGCGGCGGGGGAGCGCGAGCAGGCCGACCCGGCGGGCGCAAGTCCGGGCTGCGTCGAGCGCGGCATCCGCTGGCTCGCCGAGCACCAGCGGCCGGACGGCAGCTGGGACGAGCCGCAGTACACCGGCACCGGCTTCCCCGGCGACTTCTACATCAACTACCACCTGTACCGGCTGGTCTTCCCGGTCAGCGCACTCGGCCGCTACCTCGGGCGGGCGGGATGAGCCGCCTGCTGGTCTGCTCGCCGCTGCGGCTGGAGGCGCGCGCCGTCCGGCGCGGCATCGGCCCGGATGCCGACGTCCGGCGGACCGGCTACGGGGCGGCGAAATCAGCGTCCCAGGCGGACCAGCTCCGCTCGGCCGCGTTCGAAATGCTGGCGATCGCCGGTACCGGAGGCGGCCTGGCCGGTGACCTGTCGCCCGGTGACCTGGTCGTCGGCACCCAGGTCAGCGGCGGCGCCGCGGTGATCAGCTGCCCGTCCGCGCCGCTGCTGGCCGGCGAGCTGCGGCGGGCCGGGCTGCGCGCGCGGGCCGGCCAGATCGTCACCACCGGCCGGCTGGCCCGCGGCGCCGAGCGGGAGCGGCTGGCCGCGTCCGGCGCGATGGTCGCCGACCTGGAATCGGCTCCGCTGCTCGCAGCGGCGGCCGGCCGGCCCGCGGTGGTGATCCGGGCGGTGTCGGACACGCCGCAGCGGCCGCTCGGCCCGGCGACGCTGGCCGGCGGCTTGGCCGCGCTGCGGTCGCTGCGGCTGGCCGGCCCCGCGCTGGCGAGCTGGGCGGCGGCGGCCGGGCCGCGGCGGGTGCTGCTGGCCGGGCCGCGGTCCTTCTGCGCCGGGGTGGAGCGCGCCATCGAGATCGTCGATCGGGCGCTCGAGCAGCAGGGACCGCCGGTTTACGTGCGCAAGCAGATCGTGCACAACACGCACGTGGTGGCCGGCCTGGAGCGCCGCGGCGCGATCTTCGTGGACGAGCTGAGCGAGGTTCCGGACGGGGCCGCGGTGGTGTTCAGCGCGCATGGCGTGTCGCCGGCGGTCCGGGACGAGGCCGCGCGGCGCGGTCTGAGCGCGATCGACGCCACCTGCCCGCTGGTGTCGAAGGTGCACGTGGAGGCGCGCAGGTTCGCTGCCGACGGCTACCTGGTCGCGCTGATCGGACACGCCGGGCACGAGGAGGTCGAGGGCACGCTGGGCGAGGCACCAGGCTCGACTGTCCTGGTTCAGAACGGGGCCGACGTGGCCAGTCTGCGTCCAGAGGATCCTGCCAAGGTCGCTTATCTCATGCAGACCACGCTGTCGGCCGACGAGGCCGGCGGGATCGTCGGGGAGCTGCTGGAGCGGTTCCCGGCCGCGCGCGGTCCCGGCAGCGACGACATCTGCTATGCCACCACGAACCGGCAGCTCGCGGTCCGCGCCGTCGCCGCCGAGTCCGACCTGGTGCTGGTCGCCGGGTCGGCCAACTCCTCCAACTCCCGCCGCCTGGTCGAGACGGCGGAGCGGGCGGGCAAGCCCGCCTACCTGATTGATGACGCCGGCGACATCGAGCTCGGCTGGCTGGCCGGCGCGTCGACGATCGGGCTGACCGCGGGCGCCTCGGCGCCGCCGGCGGTGGTCGACGAGATCGTCGCCGCGCTGGGCGGCCTGGGCCCCGTCGAGGTCAGCGAGCGCGTCATCGCCACTGAGAATATCCGGTTCGGCCTGCCCAAGGAGGTAAGGCGATAATGACTATGCCGTTGCGCCAGAGCATGCGGGTGGGAACCTACCTGCTCCGCCAGAAGCTGGCCAGGCGGGAGAAGTTCCCGCTGCTCGTCGAGCTCGAGCCGCTGTTCGCCTGCAACCTGAAATGCGCCGGCTGCGGCAAGATCCAGCAGCCGGCCAGCCTGCTGAAGCAGCGGATGCCGGTGGAGCAGGCGCTGGCCGCGATCGAGGAATGCGGCGCGCCGATGGTGTCCATCGCCGGCGGCGAGCCGCTCATGCACCCGCAGATCGACGTGCTCGTCGCCGAGCTGATCAAGCGGAAGAAGTACGTCTTCCTGTGCACGAACGCGCTGCTCATCCCGAAGAAACTGGACAAGTTCACCCCGTCGCGGTACTTCGCCTGGGCGGTGCACATCGACGGGCTGGCGGAGCGGCACGACGCGTCCGTCTGCAAGGACGGCGTGTTCGACGAGGCGGTCGCGGCGATCAGGGAATGCCAGCGGCGCGGCTTCCGGGTCACCACGAACACCACGTTCTTCAACACGGACACGCCGCAGACGGTCATCGACGTGCTCAGCTACCTCAACGACGAGCTGAAGGTCGACGAGATGATGATCTCCCCGGCCTACGCCTACGAGAAGGCCCCCGACCAGGAGCACTTCCTCGGCGTGACCGAGACCAGGGAGCTGTTCCGCAAGGCGTTCGACAACGGCAACCGGCAGCGCTGGCGGCTCAACCACTCCCCGCTGTTCCTTGACTTCCTTGAAGGCAAGGCCGACTTCGGCTGCACCGCCTGGGGCATCCCGTCGTACTCGCTGCTCGGCTGGCAGAAGCCGTGCTACCTGATGTCTGACGGGTACGTGCCGACGTACCGCGAGCTGATCGAGACGACCGACTGGGACTCCTACGGCCGGGGCAAGGACCCGCGCTGCGCCAACTGCATGGCGCACTGCGGGTATGAGCCCTCGGCGGTGCTCGCCACGATGGGATCCCTCAAGGAGTCGATCCGCGCCATGCGCGGTTCCTAACGCGGGACGGCTCCTGGCGCCGGGGCGGTCTCCTGGCGCGACGCGTGGTTTCTGACTTACGGTATTCTCCCGGTTGCGGGCAGTAGTTTCCGTGTACCCGTGACGGCTCAGGCGCCGGAGGATGCTGATCATGACGTCGCGTGCCGGGCCCGCCGTTCTCGGCGGGCCTGCCGCTCCCGGCGGAAGCGCGGCACCGGGGAAAGCGGTCGCCCCCGGCAGCTCATCGGGCGGTGCAGCAGGCGGCGCGGGCGGTGCGGGCGGATTCCTGCGAGCCGGGCGGGGCCGGCGCAGGGCCGGACTGGCCGCGACCCGGCTGGTCCCGGCGGCCGTGACGCTGGCCGTCATGCTCTGGCGGATCGACGTCCCGTCCTACTGGCGGGACGAGGCGGCGACGCTCGCGGCGGTCCGGCGCCCGTTCGGTGCCCTGGTCCGCATGCTGGGCAACATCGACGCCGTGCACGGCGCCTACTACGCGATCATCTGGGCGGTGGTGCGGCTCGGCGGGGGCACCGGCGAGCTGGTCACCCGGCTGCCGTCCGCGCTGGCGATGGCAGCGGCGGCCGGCGGCATCGCCGCGATCGGCGGGCGGCTGGCGTCCCCGCGGGCCGGGCTGCTCGCCGGGCTGGTGTTCGCCGCGCTGCCGCAGGTGAGCTGGTACGGGCAGGACGCGCGGCCGTTCGCTCTGGTCACGGCGCTGGCCGTGGCGGCGAGCTACCTGCTGCTCCGGGTGCTTGACGCCGGCCGGACGCGGCGCCGGTGGCTGGTGGCTTACGGGCTGGCGCTGAGCTGCCTTGGCGTGGTCAACATCCTCGGGCTGCTGATCATCGGCGCGCACGGCCTGACGATCGCGTGCGCGGCCCGCCGGCCGGCGGGCCGGCGGGCCGCCCGGTCACTGGTCGTTGGCTGGCTGATCGCGGTCACCGCGGCCGTCGCCGTGGCAAGCCCGGTGATCGCCGCTGCCTGGCAGCAGCGCGGCGCGGAAGGCTGGCTCAAACCGCTCGGCCTCGCGGCCCTAGACGATCTGCGTCGGCTGGTCGGCCCGGCCGCACTGGCTAGCGTCATCCTGCTGATCATCGTCTGCGCCGCGGCGCACTCGGCGGCGGGCGGCCGGGCCAGGATCCGCTCCGACTGGCCCGCCGGCCTGCCCGCGCTGTGCCTGCCCTGGCTGCTGCTGCCGCCAGCCGCCCTGCTGACCGCCTCGCTCGTGCATCCCGTCTACACGTCGCGCTATGTCCTGTTCAGCCTGCCCGCGCTGGCCCTGCTCGCCGGGGCGGCGCTGGCCGCGCTTGGCCGGGTCGCCGGCGCCGCCGGGCTCATCCTCGTGGTGCTGATCGGGCTCCCTGCGCAACTCGCCGCCCGCGGGCAGGGAGCGCACGGGGACAACATCCGCCGGGCCGACGCCATCGTGTCGATGGCCCGGCGTCCCGGTGACGTCGTGCTCTACGCCAGCCCGGCAGCCAGGTACCTGCCGGCCGCCTATCCGGGCGGGCTCGCCGCGCTTCCCGACATCGCGCTGGCCAGCGGGCCGATTCCCACCGGCACTCTGACCGGCACGTACCTGCCCCCGGCCGCCGTCGCCCGGCGGCTTGCCGCAGTCCGCCGGGTGTGGGTCGTCGAGATTGGCGCTGCCCCATTCCGGCCGCAGCTGGTGCGCGGACGGCATTTCCGCATCGTCAGGAAATGGCATCCGAGCGACATCTGGCTGCTGCTGTACCGGCACCGGGATACGCCCTACCGCTACTGGGCGCCGCGCCCCGCGCAGCCGGCCCCCGGAACCAAGCCGACGCCCATGTGACTGGCGATTGCGCTGCCCGGCAGGCCGGCCGGCGGCCAGGTCCGGACCATCCGGCCACGTCGCGGCGCGTCAAGCCTGTCTCATCTCCAGTTCCCGGTATAGCAATGAGTTATTTTCCGCATGTTGCGGGTGCCTACATTAGGACCGTCGGGAATGAATGGGGCATCTCCGGTGCCAGCACCCCTCGGCGGGTCACCGGGCTGCCGTTTCGCGGTTGTTCGGCATCCGGCCGATGGCACTCGCCTGCGCTCGAGTGAGGAACAACATGCCTAAGGACCACCAGGCTGGCCGCCCTTTCGCCGCCGATGTCGTTATCATCGGCGGCTGTGGTCGCGTCGGCCTGCCTTTTGGCGTGGCACTGGCCTCCCGCGGCCTGTCGGTCCGGCTCTACGACCTCAACGCCGCCGCGGTCGACATGGTCAGCAGCGGGCGGATGCCGTTCACCGAGGCCGGCGCCGATGAGCCGCTGCGCGCGGCCACGGCTGAGGGCAGGCTGACCGCAACGACCGACCCGGCGGTCGTCGGAACCGCGGAGGTCGTCGTCGTCGTGGTAGGAACCCCCGTGGACGAGCACCTCAACCCGGATCTGGGCGCGGTGCCGGCCGCCCTGGACCGCTGCGCTGAGCATCTGTCCGACGAGCAGCTCATCATCCTGCGCAGCACCGTTCACCCGACCGTCACCGCGCTGACCGAGCGGATGCTCCGCAACCGCGGCATCCAGGCCGACGTGGTGTGCTGCCCCGAGCGCATC
>JBEKFH010000018.1:0-27476 GCA_050013415.1 Streptosporangiaceae bacterium
GCCGCCGAGCAGCTAGCCCGCGACCTGCAGGGACGGGGGCTGCGGGTGGCACTCGGGTACGCGGACTGCGGCAGCTACGGCGCGCTCGACTCGCTGTGCGAGCGGCTCGCCATCCGCCGCCTGCCGGGACTGCACTGCTATGACCTGCTGGCCGGGCCAGGCCGGCTGCAGGCGATGTTCGAGGCCGAGCCGGGCACCTACCTGCTGACCGACTTCCTGGTGCGGAGCTTCCGCCGGTCCGTGCTCGCCGAGCTCGGCCTGGACCGCTACCCCGGGCTGTGGCCGGACTACTTCGGCCACTACCGGCGGCTGGTCTGGCTGGCCCAGTCCCGCGACGCTTCGCTGGACGCGGAAGCCGCGGCGATCGCCGGGATGTTCGGCCTGCCGCTGACCGTGGTCGAGACCGGCACCAGCGGCCTGGAACGCGAGCTTGAGCTCCTCGTCGGCGGGACCTGATGCGTGGCGGACTCGCGCGGGTGACGCCGCTGCTGCGATGCCCGCGTTACGAGGTGCTGCCGGCCCCCGGTACCGAGCAGGCCGTACTCGACTGGGTGCCCAGGGATCTGACCGTCACGGTCACCGCGTCACCGGCCAGAGGGCTGGACCAGACCCTCGCGCTGGCCGAGCGGCTGGCCGGCCACGGCTATCGCGTGGTTCCGCACCTGTCAGCCCGGCTGGTCAGGGACGACGCCCATCTCGGTGACATCGTGGCCCGGCTCACCGCGTGCGGCGTCGACGACGTCTTCGTCCCGGCCGGCGACGCCGACCCGCCGGCCGGCCGGTTCGCCAGCGCGCTGCCGCTGCTGGAGCGGCTGACCGAGATGGGCAGCCCGTTCGCCCGGGTCGGGATCACCGGCTACCCGGAGAGCCACCCGAAAATCGGCGACGACATCACCATCCAGGCGATGTGGGACAAGCGGCTGCACGCCACCTACCTGGTCAGCAACCTTTGCTTCGACCCGGCCACGCTGCGGCACTGGATCGGCCGGGTCCGGGCCAGGGGCGTCACCCTGCCGCTCTTCGCCGGGCTGGCCGGCCCGGTCGAGCGGGCCAGGCTGCTGCGGATGGCGGCGAAGGCAGGCGCCGCCGAATCGGCCAGGTTCCTCGCCGGGCACACCGAGTGGTTCCTGCGGCTCGGCACACCCGGCGGCTACAGGCCCGAGCGGCTGCTCGAGCGGGCCGGCCGCGTCCTCGCCTCCCCCGACTCGGCCGTCGAGGGACTGCATGTGTTCACGTTCAACCAGGTCCGCCAGACCGAGGAATGGCGGTGCGCACTGCTCGACCGCCTGTCAGCGCACGCTCCCCGCTGACGGCAGGAGCGGCTGGCAGCTGGCTGCCTGCGGCTGCCCTCGCAGGCCTCGGAACCGGCACAGCCACGGACGACGAATGTGCTAGCTGAGGCCGGACCTGGCCCGCAGGGCTGTTAGTAGCGCCGGGATGACCTGGTTCAGGTCGCCGATCACGGCGTAGTCGGCGTGGGCGATGATCGGCGCGTCCGGGTCGGTGTTGACCGCCACGATGTGCTTCGCGCTCAGGCATCCGGCCATGTGCTGGATCGCCCCGCTGATCCCGCAGGCGAGGTAGAGCTCGGGCGAGATCCGGGTGCCGGTCTGGCCGACCTGCTGCTTGTGCGGCCGCCAGCCCTGGCTGGTGACCACCCGGGAGACGCCGAGTGCCCCGCCGAGCAGCCCGGCGAGTTCCTCCAGCGCGCCGAAGCCCTCCGGGCCGCCGACACCGCGCCCGCCGCCCACCACCACCCTTGCCGTGGCCAGTGACATGCCGCCAGCCCGCTCGGCCGACTCGGTGGCGCGGACCGCGAGATCCTCGTCGGCCAGTTCCGGCCGGAAATCATGCACCGCGATCGCTGCGGCCTCCGCGGCCGGGGTCGCAGCGACGGCGTCGACCGCCACGGTGAGCAGCGCGGGCGACTCCGGCGACGCGGGCAACGCCGGCGACGCGGGCAACGCCGGCGACGCCGGCGACCCGGGCGGCGAGGCGTCAAGCACCGCGTCCTCCAGCAGGCTGCCGGCCCAGCGATGCCGGACCAGCCGGTACGTGCCGTCGGCCGCGCGCGCCGCCGAGGCGCAGTTCGCCGCCATCGACGCGCCGAGGATGGCGGCGAGATGCGCGATGACCTCGTTCCCGTGGTCGGTGGCCGCGGCCACGACGGCCGTGGCGGACGACACCGTAATCAGCCCGGCCAGGGCGCGCGCCCAGGCCAGCGGAACGTAACCCGACATCTGATCCGATTCGACCGCATAGGCATCGGTCACGCCGTAGGCAGCCAGCGCGGCGGCGGGAACCTCGGCCTCAGGCGCGAAGACAGCGGCGGCGACCAACCCGTCCGATGTGGCATCGGACGGGTTCAGTGCCGCCCGATGTGACATCGGGCGGGTTCCTGGCGCCTCCGGCGCCGCGCTGGCCGCCAGCTCCCGGCTGAAGGTGAGCGCGCGCAGCGAGGCGTCAGCAACGGCGCCGCCGGCGCCGAGCTCGACCAGGCAGAGCACGGTCACGACAGCACCCCGAGTTCCTCCAGCAACCGGACCAGGGCGGGCACCGCGTCCGCGCCGGTGCCGAGGATCTCCGCCCGCTTGGTCTGGCCGGCCGGCACCCGCAGCAGTTCCTTCCGCAGGCCTTCGGCGTGGTACTCGGGCTCGAACCGCTCGATCACCGCGCGCTTCGCGCGCAGCCTGCCGGGCAGCGACGGGTACCTGGGCAGGTTGATGCCCTCCCGGACGCTGATGACCGCGGGCAGCGTCAGCTCGAAGACCTCCTCGCCGCCCAGATACTCGCGGCTTGCCCGGGCCCGGCTGGCCGCCCCGGCGCCATCACCAGGCCCGGTGATCTCCAGGTTCTTGATGCCGGTGACGCACGGCAGGCCGAGCGCGTGCGCGACCCGCACCGGGACCTGGTAATCCCCCGTGTCGGCGGCCTCGTTCCCGAACAGCAGCAGGTCGTAGCCACCCGCGGGCCCGGCGGCCCGGCGCCGGACCGCCGCGGCGATCGCCGCGGCGGTGGCGATCGGGCCCCATTCCCGGCCGTCGGTCTCCAGCAGCACCCCGTGACCGGCCCCGAGGGCGAGCATGTCGCGGAGCTGATCGGCCGCCGCCGCTGGCCCCAGGGTCAGCGCGGTAACGGTCCCGCCGAGCCGCTCGGTGATCCGGACGGCCTCCTCGACGGCGCATTCCTCGTGCGGGCTGACCGTGAACCCGGACATCCGGGTGTCCACGTCCTGGCCGTCCGCCGTGACCACGACC
Source organism: Streptosporangiaceae bacterium (assembly GCA_050013415.1). GTDB lineage: Bacteria > Actinomycetota > Actinomycetes > Streptosporangiales > Streptosporangiaceae > Palsa-506. The sequence continues at coordinate 3,258 of JBEKFH010000018.1, forward strand.
CGGCCGCCGACCATGGGCACCCGCTTGACGCAGACCAGTATGTCCATGCGCGTCAGCTCCCGGCCCTCTCCACGCCCGTCAGCTCCCGGCCCTGTTCATGCCGGTCAGCTCCTGACCCGCGCGTTCTCCGGGTCGAACAGCGGCGTGGCGCCAGCCACAGCCACGGTCACCGGGTACTGCTCGGCCATGTACTCGACCGCCAGCCGGGTGCCCTCGCGCGCGCGGTCGGCCGGCAGGTAGGCCATCAGCAGGTGCCTGCCCACCGACGGGCCTGACCCCGCGCTGGTCACATAGGAGTGCCGCCCCTTCGCGTCCACCAGCGGTTCCCCCGCCGGGGTCAGGACGGGCTCGCCGCCCAGCATGTACCGCAGCCGGCCGCTGGCCGAGCGGTGGTCGTCCACGGTCAGCGTGCACAGCACCGCGCACGGCGGGGCCGCCCGCTGCGCCAGGTACGCGTCCTTGCCGGTGAACGGCTGCGGCTTCACCGACGGCCGGGTCATCCCTGCCTCGACCAGGTTGTAGTCGGCCGCCAGCTCGGCGCCGTAGGCACGGTAGCCCTTCTCCAGCCGGCCGGTCGTCCCGTAGACGCCGATGCCGACCGGCACGAGGCCGTGCTGGGCGCCCGCGGCCCAGATGGCGTCCCACACCCGCGCGCCCTGTTCCATCGGGACGTACAGTTCCCAGCCGAGCTCACCGACGTAGGAGATCCGGGACGCCAGCACGGTGACGCCGCCGATCTCGATCTCCCGGCAGGTGGCGAACGGGAACCCGCCATGGGAGAGATCAGCCTCTGTTACGGCCTGCAGCACGATCCGTGCGTTCGGCCCCCAGATCCCGAACGTCGCCCACGCGGACGTCACGTCGGACAGCTGCGCCGAGCCGTCGCCGGGCAGCTGCCCGCTGATCCACTTCTTGTCCATCATCCCGGTCGCCCCGCCGGTGACGACCCGGAACGCCTCGGGGCCGAGCCGCATGATGGTCAGGTCCGCCCGGAAGCCGCCGGCCTCGTCGAGCAGCGAGGTGTAGACGACCCGCCCGACCCGGACGTCCAGCTGGGCGACCGCGGCCGACTGGACGGCGGCCAGCGCGGACGGACCGGTGATGTCCAGCACGGCGAACGCGGACAGGTCGACCAGCCCGCAGCCGTCCCGCATGGCCAGGTGCTCGGCGTTGATGACCGGCGACCACCAGCGCGACTCCCATTCGGCCTCGCGCTCCATCAGCCGGCCGGCGTAGCGCGCCAGCAGTCTCTCGTTGGAGGCGTACCAGTTCGGCCGCTCCCAGCCGGCCGTCTCGATGAACACCGCGCCGAGATCCCGCTCCCGGTCATGCGCCGGGCTCAGCCGCAGCGGCCGGCCCGACTCCCACTGCTCGGCCGGGTGCACGATGCCGTACATCTTGTTGAAGCCCTCGCGCGCCCTGGCGGTGACGTGCGCGGTGGTGCGCTGGTGGTCGTAGAACCTGGAGATGTCCGCCTCGTGGATGTCGATCTCGGGGGTCTCGCCGGTCATCCACTGCGCCACGGCCCGCGCGATACCCGGGCCCTCCTTGATCCAGCTGGCCGCCGCCGACCACAGCCCGGGGACCTCGGGCGTCTCGCCGAGCGCGGGGTGCCCGTCCGGCGTCATCGAGATAAGCCCGTTAATTGCATAACGGATCCCGACCCGCTTGTCACCCAGCAGAGCAGGCATCAGCTCCAGGGCCTCGGCCAGCTGGGGGTCGAAGTCGTCCTGAGTGAACGGCATCTCGGTCGGCGACAGCGCCGCCTCCTCGATCGACGGGATGTCGTCAGGGCCGATGATGATCGGCCGGTGCGCGTAGGAGCCGACCTCCATGTCGCCGCCGTGCTGCCGCTCGTACATGTTCGTGTCCACGTCGCGGATGATCGGGTAGGCGATCTCCCCCGCGGTGTCGGCGAACAGCGGCACCGGGCCGACGCTGATCATCTGATGCACGATCGGGGTCAGCGGGATCCGGGCGCCCGCCATCCGGGCGATCCGAGGGCTCCAGACACCGCAGCAGATCACGCAGACCGGGGTCGCGATGTCGCCCTTGGTCGTCCGCACGGCGCCGACCCGGCCGGCCGGGGTCTTCTCGATGCCGAGCACCTCGGTGCCGGCCAGCACGGTCAGCGCGCCGAGCCGCTGGGCTTCCTCGCGCATCAGGGTCCCGGCCCGCAGCGAGTCGACCACGCCGACGGTCGGGAAACTGAGCCCGCCGAGGATGACGGACTCGTCCAGGTACGGGACGAGCTTGGCGACCTCGCCCGGCGAGAGATGGTCCGCAGGGATGCCCCAGGCCCTGGCGGCCGAGCCGCGACGGCGGAGTTCTTCCATCCGCTCGGCCGTGCGGGCGACCTCGATCCCGCCGCTCTCGGTGAACACGCCGAGCGCCTTGTACTGCTCGGCGCTGTCGCGGGTCAGCTCCATCATCATCTTGGAGTACTCAATCGGGAAGATGAAGTTCGACGCGTGGCCGGTCGAGCCGCCCGGGTTGGGCATCGGCCCCTTGTCGACGAGCACGAGGTCACGCCAGCCGAGCCTGGCCAGGTGGCAGGCAAGCCCGTTGCCGACGATTCCCGCGCCCACGATCACCGCGCTGGCGCGGGTAGAGATGTCGTTCATGCCGCTGGTTCCCGCCATTCCTGTCGCTGTGCGAGGCCAGACTGTACCCGCATGCGGGCCGCGCTGTACCCGGATGCGGGCCGCGCTCTACCCCCGATGTGGGCCCCGCCTGGCTACTCGACCGGGATCTCCTTGTTGATCAGGCCGAGGTCGATGCCCTGCCGCCTGCGCACCACCCGTGCCACCACGTACACAACGATGGCCAGCACGTACAGGGCGGCCATGAAGACCAGCGAGGAGTGCAGGTTCACGTAGTAGAGGTCGTTGCTCAGCCACTCGTACATGTTGAAGCCCAGCAACGCGATCGTGACCCAGCCGGCCACGGGAACGACCTGCACGCCGAGGATCCTGATCTTGCTCGCCGGCGATGACCGCCAGAGATCCTTCTTGATGAACGGCAGCAGCACCACGGCGATCGCGCTGAACAGGAATGTCACGGCGATCACCAGCGTCGCGTCGTAGGTGTACTTCACGAACGTCGAGTTGTAGGCGTACACCGCGCTCAGGCCCACCGCCGGCAGCAGCATCAGGATCAGCGAGTAGAACGGCACCTTGCGCTTCTCCGAGACCTCCGCCGCCCGGTCCGGCAGCACCCGGTCGAACGCCGCGGCGAAGATGACCCGGGTCGAGGACAGGAACAGGGTCCCGACCCAGCCGAAGAACCACAGGCTCATCACCAGGATCAGGATGACCTGGAACGCCGTGTTGTGCACCAGCCATGCGGCGAACAGCACCGGATACGGCCAGATGGGCAGCACCGGGGTTTCGTTGAAGCTCAGCGCGTTGGAGTTCTGGTAGAAGGTCCAGCCGATGGTCTTGTCGATCAGCAGCAGGAAGACCACGGTCAGGATCACCGTGATCCACAGGCCGCCGAACATGCCGGACAGTACCCGCCGGAAGTCGTTCGCGCCGCGGATCTCGCCGTACAGCGTGGCGCCCCAGTTGGGCCAGAGGATGAAGAACATCATGATGGGCACCAGCAGCATGGTCGGCCCGAGCGGGCCGAAGCCGATCGGCTGGGCGTGCAGGCCGGCCTTCGCGGCGGCGGCGTGGGTGGCCCCGTAAGCGTTAGTCAGGCCGAAGAGCTTGTGCGTCTCGAGGTTGAACGAGCTCACGAACGTGGCGTGGTTGTTGACCAGCAGCAGCACCACGATCACGGCGAAGCCGGTCAGCCCGCCGTAGAAGCACCACCGCTGGAACTTCGCGTAGCCGGCCATCCCGATCGACACCAGGAGGCCGGCCAGCACGATGGTGATCAGGGAGACGACGAAGATCCCGGTGTGCGTGCCGAACCAGGCCGCGCCGGCGGTCGCGCCCGAGCCAGGCCAGGTGAACTTCAGGGTCGCCCATAGCGGCTCGAAGAACTGGACGGCGAGGATATTGCCGTAGATCGGCGCCCACAGCCAGAGGATGAACCACCAGCCGGTGGCTGCCATCACGAAGCCGAGGCCGCTGCCCAGGATCCGGGTCTGCCAGACGTAGTCGCCCCCGGCCCGCGGGATCGTCACGATGAGTCCTGCGTAGGCGACCACGAGGAACGACACCCAGATACCGGAGATCACCACGGCCGTGATCAGCTGCCCCTTGGGAAACGCCGGGGCCGCGAAGGCGAACTCGTAGATCGCCAGCGTGACGAAGTTAGTCGCCAGGCACGCGTAAATCATCGAGTCCCTGACCGACCAGCCCCTGACCAGGCCAGTCGCGTTACGGAGGAATAGTGTCGGCGCCTCGCCGCCGAAGGTCCCGGCCGCCATGCTCGCCTCCTCAGTGCTCGTTCCTAGCCATTGACGAAAAGGTATTTGCTGACTTTGCCCTTCTTCGCGTCCAGCTCGAGCACCGCGCCTTGCAGCACTCCGTCGCCGTAGACGCTGCCGGGGTTCATGGCGAGTGTCCGGCCCATCCGCTTGATCCCGCGGCTCTCGTGAATGTGGCCATGCACGGAAAGCATCGGCTGGTGCGCCAGGATCGCGTCCCGCACCGCGGTCGAGCCGACGGCCTTCATCACCGCTCCCCCGTGCGTCGGCCGCAGCGTCTCGTCGAGCGCGGGCGCCTCGTCAAGGCCGGTGCCGTACGGCGGCGCGTGGAAGTTGAAGATCGCCCGCCCCATGTCAGGTATCTCGCCGACCACGGCCTCGATCTTTGCCGCGAGCTGATCCTCCGGAGCCTCGCGGAAGGTGTTCCACGGGGTCGGGTTGGTCCACCCCATGGAGACGATGTGGAAGCCGCCGAGGTCGAGCATCTTGCCCTCGCCGAAGCTGACGCACGGCGATGCCTCGATGATGTCGTCGATCTCCCAGATGTCGTCGTTCCCGCCGTTCAGCACGCAGGGGATCTGGCCGCCCTTGAGCTTGCCGTCCGCCATGTCGAGCCACCGGTCAAGCGACTGGGTCATCTCGACGGTGAACCTGCGGTCGACCGCGCCGTCGGTGCCGCTGAGGTACCTGAGCTCGTCCGGCGTGACGATTGCCGGGTAGGAGCCTGAGTTGCGGATCTGGCGCTGGATCTCCTCAAGCTCCTGCTGGGTTTCCAGCCGGTACTGCTGCCCGCGCACCGTGACCTGCCAGTAGCCGGGAAATGAGGTGATCGGCACCATCATCTTCCCGGTGACGTCGCCGCCCAGCACCACGACGTCGGCCTTGTAGAACGCGGCGGCGTTCAGGAACTTGCGCCAGCAGATCTCTGAGCCGTGAATATCGGTGGCGAAAAAGACCCTCATGCGATATCACGCCCTTTATCGCTCCTGTGCAACGGTGTAGCACCCATCGCAAACGTGCGTCAAGCATAGGTATCGGCGGATACCATCCTTCGCCGGGTCAGTGGCCGACTTCCTCGGGCAGCTCGTACCAGCGCACCCGGTCGCCGACGTTCGCCCGGAGCTTCCACTTGACGCCCTTGGGCGCCGCCTCGGCGATCTGGAGCAGCCGCTGGCTCTGCGCTACCGGGTCGAGGAGCGCGCCAGGCGGCGCGAGGCCCGGCTGCCCGGCGACCAGCCCGGGCAGCTTGGCGAGGTTGCCGGTGACCGTTCGCCACCATCCCCAGTCGCTGCCGAGCAGCTTGCTGAAGCGCTCGACGTCGATGGCAGGTCCGTCACCGGCGGGGCCGCGCGCCTGTTCGTCGCCGCGCACCGGCAGGGCGCTGAGGAGCTGCAGGATGTCCCTGACGTCCTTCTCGTTCAGCTCGATGATCTGCAGCTTGGACAGCAGCACGTCGACCGAGTCCACGGTCAGCGGCAGCCGGCCGAATGACGGCCTCAGGTCAAGCGTGTGGCACATGGTCAGCCGGTCGACCATGACGTCGATCGGGCGGCCCGATGGCGCGTTGAAGTACATCTGCCGGTCGCCGTTGAGGTTGTTGAACCTGCGGTCCCCCACGCAGCCGCTGCGCTCGAGGTAGGCCACCACGGCCTTGCGGCCCTTGGACAGGCAGGCGAAATCGATGTCCTGACCCCGGCGCAGCCGCGGCGGGAAGTCCGGGCAGATGACGCGGACCGCCAGCCCGCCGAGCAGCTTGAGGCCGATCCCGGCGTCCGCCGCGCCGCGGGCGAGCGCGAGCGCCTCGGGCAGCGGATCGTGCACCGATCCGGGAATGATGGGCTCGTCGGGTGTCGGCTCACCGGGTGCCTGGGTGCCCACGAGTACTCCTCTGCCGGCCGGGCGCGCGCGGCGATGCCGGGCGCGACGACACAATATCTCTCAACCCGAATGATTTCGATGAGAGGCGAGGACTGTGCGGGAGCACCTGCTGTACATCAACGGGGCCTGGCGCGGCGGCGGCGGCGGGCTGTCGGCGGCGGTCAGCCCCTCGTCAGGCGAGACGTTCGCCGCGGTGGCAGCCGGTGACCGCGGCGACATCGACGACGCGGTCGCCGCCGCCCGCGCCGCCTGGCCCGGCTGGGCCGCCGCGTCGGCCTTCGACCGGGCCGGCTGGTGCGAGAAGATCATCGCCGGGATACGGGAGCGCCGCGAGGAACTGGCCAGCGCCCTTACCCAGGATCAGGGCAAGCCGCTGGTCGCCGAGGCCTATGACGAGGTCGACGAGCTCGCCGAGTACTTCCGGATGGCCGGGGAGGACGCCAAGCGCCGCGAGGGCGGGCTGCCCGCGTCCACGTCAGCGGAGCGCAGGATCCTGGCCACCCGGGTGCCGCTCGGCGTGATCGCCGTGGTGAGCCCGTGGAACTGGCCCTACACGATGGGCGCCGAGCTGTTCGGGCCGGCCATGGCTGCCGGTAACACGGTTGTCTGGGTGCCCGCGCCCACCACCTCGGCCTGCTGCGCGGTGCTCGCCGCCGTGCTCGCGGACGCCGGGGTGCCCGCGGGGGTGTTCAACTACGTGCCCGGTCCCGGGCCGGTGGTCGGCGACGCGCTCGTCGGCCACCCGGATGTCGCTGGTGTCGGCTTCGTCGGCTCGGTCGAGACCGGCGCCCTGGTCGCGACCCGGGCAGCGGGCAAGGCGCAGCTGCTGGAGCTGGGCGGCAACGGCCCGATGGTCATCCTGGAGGACGCCGATCTCGAGCTGGCCGCCGAGGCGGCGCTGGAGGCCGCGTATCTCTGCGCCGGCCAGAGCTGCACGGCGGGCGAGCGGTTCCTCGTGCACGCCGCGGTCCGGGCCGAGTTCGTCGAGCGGGTGGTGGCAGCGACCCAGGCTCAGGTCAGGCTCGGCGACCCGTTCCAGCCGGACACCACGATGGGGCCGCTGAACAACGAGGCAACGGCCGCCAAGTTCGACCGGCATATCGCCGGCGCGCTGGCCGGCGGCGCGCGGGTGTGCTGCGGCGGCGGCCGGGCGCCCGGATTCCCGACCGCGCTGTACGCGCAGGCCACCGTGCTGGACGGCGTCACGCCGGGGATGGCGATCGAGCGGGAGGAGACGTTCGGCCCGGTGGTGCCGGTGGTCGAGGTGACATCGGCCGCCCAGGCGCTGGAGCTCACGAATGCCTCGCCCTACGGCCTGACCGCGGCGGTGTTCACCGGGGATCTCGAGCGCGGCCTGGCGTTCGCCGAGCGCGCCAGGGCCGGCTGGGTCAACATCAACGCCTCCACGAACCTCTGGGAATCCCACCTGCCGTTCGGCGGCCGGTCCGGCAGCATCAGCGGCCGCGGCCGGGTCGGCGGGCGCTACCCGATGGAGACCTTCACCGAGCCCAAGACGATCGTCTACCCCGCGCCGAGATACGGCAGGAACCGCGACCAGACCTAGCCCGCGCCCGCAAAGCGATGCGGACCGGCGCGCCGCGCCCGAAGCAGACCGACGCGGAATGCCAGCGATTCCTGATAGGAACGGAGCATGACGGGGCCGGTTATGCGGATGGGCGTCATCCTTCCGGGCGGGACTGCCAGTGAGCAGCTTGACCAGGCGGTGCTGGCCGAGCAGGCAGGCTGGGACGGCGTGTTCGCCTGGGAGGCCGCGTACGGAGTGGATGCATGGACCCTGCTGGCCGCGATCGCCGCGCGCACGGCCAGGGTCCGGCTGGGCACGCTGCTCACCCCGCTGCCCTGGCGACGCCCCTGGAAGGTGGCGAGCCAGGTGGTGACGCTGGACCAGCTGTCCAGCGGGCGGGCGATCCTGGCGGCCGGGCTCGGCGCGGTGACTACCGACCTGCCGCTGACCGGGGAGGTCACGGATCTGCGCGGCCGTGCCGAGCTTCTCGACGAGGGCATCGACCTGATCCGCGGGCTGTGGGAGGGAGCGCAGAGCTATCACGGGCGCCATTACGACTATGAGTCCGAGCGCGACGACCTGACGCAGGTGGGCCGTCCTGTCCAGGACCGCATCCCGATCTGGGTGGTGGCCGTCTGGCCGAGGCCCAGGTCCATGCGCCGGGTGCTGCGCTGCGACGGCATCATCCCGCAATACGACACCGGCGGCCGCGACCCCGCGCCGCGGGACGTCCGGCAGATGCGGGCCTGGCTGGCCGAGCGCGGGGCCAGGGCCGACCTCGATGTCGTGGCCGAGGGCGAGACCCCGGCGGATGACCCCGCGGCCGCGGCCGCGCGGGTCACGCCCTGGGCGGAGGCGGGGTGCACCTGGTGGCTGGAGACCCGCTGGGAGATGCCGCATCACTCACCCGAGCGGATGCGCGAGATACGGCAGCGGCTGGCCGCAGGCCCACCGACGTTGACCGCCCCGGCCACCCCGGCCGCCCCCGGCTGAGGCGCCGCGTCCGCTACGGTCGGGCGGGGATCTGGTGCTGGCGGAGTTCGCGCATGACCCGGCGGCGCTCGGCGCCGGTGAGCTTGTCGATGTAGAGCTCACCGCGCAGGTGGTCGGTCTCGTGCTGCAGGCAGCGGGCCAGCTCGCCGGTCCCGGCCACGGTGACCGGCCGCTGCTCAAGATCGACGCCCTCGGCGACGGCGTACCAGCTCCGGGTCAGGTCCGCGCTGACGCCAGGGATGGACAGGCATCCCTCGGGGCCCTCGTAGCTGCCGGTGGCCTCGACGATCCGGGGGTTGATCAGGTAGCCGAGCTGCCCGTCGACGTTGTAGGAGAACGCAGCAAGCCCGGAGCCGACCTGGCTGGCGGCGAGCCCGGCCCGGCCCGGTTCCTGCACGGTGTCGAGCAGGTCGGCGATGAGCTGGGCCAGCGCGTCGTCGAACCGGGTGACCGGATCCGAGGGAGTGCGCAGCACGGGATCGCCGAGCAGCCGCAGCGGGCGGACAGTCACGCCTGCCTCGCCCGGTCCATCGCATCAGTTAAACACGAACGGGCGCCGGTAAATGTCCGCAACCTGGCCGGGTGCAACGCCGTCGAAGAGGTATGAGAAACATCGGAACCCTGACGGCCGGAGGGGCGATAACAATCGCCGCCCTCTTAGCCGCGGGATGCAGCAGCTCAGCCCCAGTCACGCATGCGCCGTCAGCAAGCCCCACGGCAACTCACTCAGCCAGCCCCGTCGGGTCGGCAACCCCCAGTCCGTCAGCCACCCCTACGGCAACGCCGGTGTCACACCACCTCGCTCGCTGCCAGTCGTCCCAGCTACGGCTGATGGCTGGCCCCCTAGTGTCGGAGGCGACCCAGCAGGAGACCTTGACGCTGGTGTTCCGCAACGTCTCGGCAACCGTCTGCGACATGCGAGGCTATCCGGGCATTGCCCTGCTGGACAGCAAGGGAGCCAACCTGCCGTTCAGGTACCGGCGCCACGGTGACCAGATGCTCACGAGCATGCCGCCAGCACTGGTGGCCGTGGCACCCGGCGCGGCCGCCTACGCGGCCATCAACCAGGATGCGTGCGTTGCTCGCGTGCGGCACTATTCAGCGCGCGTCAAGGTGACGCTTCCTGGCAACCACGGGGTGCTCGTGCTCCGGCAGCACCACTACCCGGAACTTGGATACTGCGGTCCGGGCGATCCCAGCCACGTCGTCGACATCACCCCGATCGAGCCCGCCCTGACGGACGTATTCGCCCAGCATTGAGCGGCAGACAGGCCGGCCGAGCAGGATGAGCTGGCATGGAGATACGCGTCGAGCCGATGACCCTGGCTGACCTTGCCGATGTGCTGGCCGACCATGCCCGGTTCTGGGGCGAGCGCGACCTGCGCCACCTGCACCTGACCGCCTTGGTACAGGAATTCGGCGAGACCTGCCTGACCGCGCGCCGCGCTGCCGCCGCCGCCGACACCGACGGCGGCGGTAGCGGCAGCGGCGGCGAGATCGACGGATACCTGATCGGCTTCATCACGCCGCGCCGGGTCGGTTACATCCACGCGGTCGCGGTGCGCGACACGGCCCGGCTCGGCGGGGTCGCGGAGACCTTGTACCGATCGTTCGCCCGGGCCGCCATGGCGCAAGGCGCGGTCACGGCGAAGGCGATCACCAGCGTGGCCAACACCGGGTCCGTGGCGTTCCACCGCCGCCTCGGCTTCACGCCGCGCCGCGCCGAGGACTACGACGGGCGCGGCACTCCGATGATCGTGCTGACCCGCCAACTCCCGTTTGATTGTTAACGGGGCCGCTGCACCGCATGCCGGCCGCAGCGCAGCAGCCGTGCGGCGCCGGGCCGACCGGGCGAGTCAGGCGCTGATGACCTGCAGCGTGACGAGGCTCGGGTCCGCCGCGTAGGCGATCCGGCCGCCGTCGGCGAGCACCTCGCGCAGTGCCGCCAGTGCCTCGGCCGTGATCAGCTCGCCGGGGGCCAGCACGGGCACGCCGGGCGGATAGGGCGCGATCAGCTCTGCGCTGACCCTGCCCACGGCGGCGCCGGCCGCAACAGTCTCGTTCGGCGCGAAGAACGCCTCCCGGGGCGCCAGCACGGTCTCCGGCACGACCGTCCAGGCCGCCGCGGCCACCGGAGCGCGCGGCGCGGCCCGATGCCGCTCGACGGACGCGATCAGCGCCTCGGTGAACGCGCCGACGGTGTCAGCGTCGTCGGCCAGCGTGGGAATCCCGATGATCGTGTCACGGTCGGCCATCTCGACCGGCATCCCGGCGGCGATCAGGTCCCGCTCGATCGCGTGGCCGTGCGCCCCGGTGCCGGCCAGCAGCACGACCAGCTTGGCGGGCTCCACGCCGGGGCCGTCGAGCACGCCGAGCCCCGGCACCTCGCGCAGCCGCCGCCGGGCGGCGGCGACGCAGCCGATCAGCCGCTCGCAGAGGTCCTTGCCGTCCCTGGCGAGCAGCGCCCGCGCGGCGTCGATGCTGGCCAGGATCGCGCCGGCCGGGCTTGTCGTGTGAGTGGCCTCGAAGGCGCGGTTGAGCCGGGCCGGATCCAGCCGCTCCGCCCGGGCGAGCACCAGCGCGCCCTGGCCGTACGCGGGCAGCGCCTTGTGCGCGCTTGTCACCATGGCGTCCGCGCCCGCCGCGAGCGCGTGCGGCGGCAGGTGCGGATGGAAGCCCAGGTGCGCGGCCCAGGCGGCGTCCACGATGAGCGGGACGCCGGCCGCGTGCGCGGCCGCCGCGTGCCCGGCGAGGTCACCGATCGTGCCGACGTAGGACGGCTCGCCGAGGAACACGCCGCACGCGCCGGGGTGCGCCCGCAGCGCGGCCCGCACGGTCTCCACAGCCACCGGCCCGGGCAGCCCGGATGCCGGATCCACTTCCGGGCGGACCCAGACCGGGCGCAGCCCGGCGAGCACCAGCCCGAGCAGCAGCGACCGGTGCAGGGTGCGGGTCACGACCGCGTAGTCCCCTGGCCTGCCCGCGGCCAGCGCGAGGGCCTGGTTGCCGTGCGTGGAGCCGGCCACCGAGAACCGGCACCAGTCCGCGCCCCACAGCCGGGCGGCCCGCCCCTCGGCGTCGGCCAGCAGCGCGTCCGCGAGCTTGATCGGGGCCAGCCCGCCGTACAGCGGAGCGTCGCCGGCCACCACGGTCCCGACGAGATCGTGGCGCTGCTTGTGCCCGGGCACGCACATCGGCGTCAGCAGTCCGGCGTCAGCCTGGCCGGTGACGTCCAGCCAGGCGTCAAGCAGCGGCGCGTCGGCGCGCAGCCCGCGCGGATCGCGAGGATCAGGTGTTCCGGTATCCGTCATCCGGCCAGTGTGCATGATCAGCACATGGCGCAGCATGGTAGCTGGCGGCCGGCTCGGAGCGGAGGACTGCGGCAGTGAAGATCTTCATCAGCGCGGACATGGAGGGCATCACCGGGCTGGTCGACGCCGGGGACGTGCAGCCGGGCGGCCGGGACTATGAGCGCGGCCGGGTGATGATGACCGAGGACGTCAACGCAGCCATCCGCGGCGCGCTCACGGCCGGCGCCACGGCGGTGACCGTCAACGACGCGCACGGCCCGATGCGGAACCTGCTGACCGACCTGCTGCACCCGGCGGCAACCCTGATCCGCGGCAGGCCCAAGCCGATGGGCATGCTGGAAGGCCTCACCGGCGATTTCGACGCCGCGGTGTGCGTCGGATACCACGCCCGGGCGGGCGCGCTCGGCGTGCTCAGCCACAGCTTCATGGGTCACGAGATCGAGGACATGTGGCTGGACGACCGGCCGGCCGGCGAGATCGGCCTGACGCACGCCACCGCCGCCGCACTCGGCGTTCCTGTCGTGGCGCTGTCGGGCGACGACGCCGCCTGCGCCGAGATGTCCGGGTGGGACCCCGCCGTGGCGACCGTCGCGGTCAAGGGCGCCCGCGACCGGTTCGCCGCTGAACTGCGCCCGGTACCCGAGGCCCGGGAGGCAATCGAGCAGGCCGTTAACAGCGCGCTGCGCGACCTCACGCCGCGCTCCGGCACGCCGCGTTCCGGGCTCGATCCGCGCACCCTGGCGGTGCGGTGGCAGTCGGCGTCGGTGGCGTCCCAGCTAGCTGCCGTTCCCGGGGTCAGCCTGCGGGACAGCCGCACCGTCCAGGTCGCCGGGGCGATGCCGGACCTGTTCCGGCTGCTCGGGGTCTTCATGGCGGTAGCGGCCGCGCTGACCGGCCAGCCACCCTACTGCTGAACGATCTCAGGTTCTCGCGGCGGGCGGGCTCTTGACCGTGGCCATCACCGTGTACTGGCAGCACGGCGTGCTAGACGACCGGACCTTGCCTGTCGTCACCTGGTAGGCCCACAGGTGCTTGCCCGGACCCTGGTACAGCAGCCATGATCCCCTGGCCGACCAGCCGGTCCGCGCGTACAGGAACGCAGCCGAGGACGGGACCGCCGTCACCGGCCGGCGCGCGCCCGTGAGGCGCAGGACGTACAGGCGCGTCCGCCCGTCTCCCTGCGGCCGCGCGGCCGCGTAGGCGGCGATCATCGCGTCTCCGGGCCGAATCGCGCTGACGAGGCCAAAGCCGTTCGGCACCCATCCAGCGGTGCCCGGCGGCGCCTCGAACGAGCGAAGCCTGCCGGTGACGACGTTGACTACACGCAGCATCCGGCAGGCGTCATAGCCAGCGTTCGGTTCATAGCTCGCATTCCTTGCCGTTTCGTAGCTGATGCAGCCACTGCCGTAGGCCACCAGCCGGGCGCTGGCGTCGAAGCCTTCGAAGCCACTGAGCGCCGAATGCGGCAGCGCGGTCGGCTGAGCGCCTGGGTTCCAGAGTTCGAGTCGCTCTCGCCTGTCCCGCAGCAGCAAGCCGGCGTCCGTGCCTTCGACGAGCCAGGCGCCCTTGGGCAGCGTGATGGCCGGGCCGGTATGCCCGCTGGAAATATCTGCCTGCCGCACCGTGCTCCGGCCGTGCCCGAAGGAGCCGGACTGGAGCCAGACGTGACCTGGCGCTGCTGACGGCGCGAAGAACGGTGACGTCCCGATCGCCCGCGGCCCGCCTTTCAGGTCGTCGCGGATCGCGGTGGTCCCCTTGCCTACGTAGACGAACCAGCGGCCGACGGTGATCAGGAGCGGCTGGAAGTCACCAGCGCTGATGGCGGGAGTCTGCCGCTGCGACACGCGCCCGGTGCTCAGGTTGTCCAGGTAAACCGGGGGTCCGCCAGCCGAGGTGAAGGCGGGATAGCCGACCGGCCACATCAGCACCGTGGAGTCGACGCTGCGCGGGATAGGACCGGGCAGGCGCGGGCCGGGCTTGCTGGCGGCCGGCTTCGGACGAGGCCTGCTCGCTGGCGGCCCGGCCGCCGGCGGCCGGCCGGCGCCGCGCAGGCCGGCGAAGGTGCCGAGGGCGCTGGCCAGCACGGCCGCCGCAGCCAGGCCGATAATCATTTGGCGCCTGCGCTGGCGCCGCCGCGCCTCCTTGATCAGCGCCTCCGCGTCGGCGCCAGGACCGGGCGAGGGCACCACCGTGCTTGCCTTCACTGCACCGCTCCCCTCTGCACTGGACCGCTCCCTACGAGACCTGCGCGATTCCTTACGAGACCTGCGCGATGATCTCTGCCAGTTCCTCCGGCCGGTACCCGTAACCCCGGGCCAGGGTGACCAGTTCGCGCGCCTTCGCCACCACGGCACTTCGCTCCGGGCCGATGCCGCTCACCGTCACGCCCCGGCCGCGGCGGAACTCGACAATCCCCTCGTCCCGCAGCGTGCGCAGCCCGCGGAACACCGTGTTGGCGTTCACGCCGAGGACCGCGGCGAGATCCCTGGCCGGCGGTAGCCGTTCGCCCGCGCCGACCTCGCCCTCGGCGATCGCGCGCCTGATCGCCGCCGCGACCTGCTCATGCAGCGGCACCTGGCTGGAGTGATCAATCTCAACAGTGGCTCTGGTGCTACTCACAATGGCATCATAACCCATACGGGCGACCCATGGCAGGGCGGCCAGCGGAGGCCGGCACGCCACCGCCCGACGCGTAGCCCTGCTGGCCAGGACGCAGCCGTCGCCTGCCGCTAGGCGATTTGCCAAGAAAGCTTTGGAAAGATATCTTTCCATATATGGCGGAGAGCGTGGGGAGCGAAGCGAGGACGGTCAATCGCGTCACCGATCCCAGGGCGCTGCGCGCCCTGGCGCACCCGATCCGGTTGTCGCTGATCGGACTGCTGCGCATCGAGGGGCCGCTGACCGCCACCCGGGCCGGCGAGCTGCTGGGCGAGAGCTCGGCGAATGCCTCGTTCCACCTGCGCCAGCTCGCTAAGTACGGTCTGGTCGAGGAAGCCGGCGGCGGCCATGGCAGGGAGCGCCCCTGGCGGGCGACCGCGATGCTCACCGACGTCCCGGACATTGCCGACAGCCCGGAGCTCGCCGCGGCGTCCGGCCTGTTCCGGTCGATAGTGGCGGAGGGCTACTTCGCCCAGCTGATGCGCTGGCTGGAGGCCAGGCCCGACGAGCCAGCAGAGTGGCAGCACGCCGCCCAGTTCGGTGACACGATCCTCTACCTCTCGGCGGCCGAACTCGACGCGCTGCACCATAAGGTGCGCGCTCTCATCGATCCCTACGCCGACCGCCTGATCAGGCCCGAGCTGCGTCCGCCGGGAGCCCGGCTGGTCAGCTACCTCCACCTCGCCTTCCCCAGGGTGGACCGGGGCGCAGGCCGGGATGGCGCCGCTCCCCGCCGCGGCGCCCCGTGAGCACAAACGGCTGGGGGCGCCGTCTCGGCTCGCGAATCCCGCCGCTGCTGCACGACAGGGCGTTCCGGCGGTACTGGAGCGGCCAGACGATCTCGATGTTCGGGGATCAGATCTCGTCCATCGTGCTCCCGCTCGTCGCCGTCCTGACGTTGCGCGCGAGCCCTACTCAGATGGGCCTGCTGACCGCGCTGGTGTGGGTGCCGAGCCTGCTGTTCGGGCTGCACGCGGGAGCCTGGGTGGACCGGCGGGGGCACCGCCGCGCCACCATGATCACGGCGGATCTGGCACGGGCGGCCCTCCTCACGAGCATCCCGGCCTGCTATGCGCTCGGGGTCCTGACCCTGTGGCAGCTGTACGGCGTCGCGTTCGGCGTTGGCGTGTTCAGCGTCCTGTTCACGGTGTCCGACCCGGCGCTGTTTGTCGCCCTCGTGCCCGCGGACCGCTACGTCGAAGGCAACTCGCTGGTCTATGGCAGCCGCGCGCTGTCCTTCGTCGGCGGCCCGAGCGCCGGCGGGCTGCTCGTCCAGGTGCTGACCGCCCCGTTCGCGGTGGTCGCCGACGCGCTGTCCTTCCTCGGCTCGGCGTTCTTCCTCAGCCGCATCCGTCCGGCCGAGACGCCGGCCGAAGGCGCCGGCAAGGGATCGCTGACCGCCGGCGCGAGGTTCATCAGGCGCTCGGCCATCGTACGGGCGTCGCTGACCGCGGTCGCGACGATCAACTTCTTCAACTTCATGTTCTTCGCGCTGTTCATCCTCTACGCGACTCGCTCGCTGCACGTCGGGCCCGGCCTGCTCGGGCTTGTGCTAGGGGCGGGCGCCGTCGGCGGCGTCATCGGCGCGGT
Source organism: Streptosporangiaceae bacterium (assembly GCA_050013415.1). GTDB lineage: Bacteria > Actinomycetota > Actinomycetes > Streptosporangiales > Streptosporangiaceae > Palsa-506. Next base: position 19,591 of record JBEKFH010000018.1, read on the forward strand.
GCTGACCCGCCGGCTGGCAGCGCGGCTGGGTGTCGGCTGGACGTACACGATCGCCTGCCTGATATTCACCGCGCCGATGGCGCTGGTCCCACTGGCGACCGGCGCCCGGCCGGTCATCCTGGCGATGCTGTTCGCGGCCGAGTTCGGCTCCGGTTTCGGCGTGATGGTGCTGGACATCAGCATCGGCTCGATCTTCGCGGCGGTGATACCCGACCAGCTCAGGTCCCGGGTGGGCGGCGCGTTCCAGGCAGTCAACTACGGCAGCCGGCCTGTCGGCGCGGTGGCGGGCGGGATCCTCGGCTCGCTGATCGGGATCAGGCCTACCCTGTGGATCGCCGCCATCGGCGGCATGACCGGCATACTGTGGCTGCTGCCATCGCCGCTGCCCGGGTTCCGCATGCCGGACGGGCCGGCTGACGCCGAGCTGCCGCCGGCCGACGACCACGGACCTGACCGGGGCGACCGGGAAAGACCAGGAACCGCGGCTGGCCAGGCTACGCGACCGGGCGGTTGGCTAGCTGGTCGCGGCCGGCGTGGCCTCGCCCTCGGCTCGCACGGTCGTGCGGGCGAGCAGCCAGTAGATGGAGCCGCCGACGAACAAGCCGATGAACACGCTGAAGTCCGAGCCGTCGTTCCGGCTCGACAGCGGGCCGGCGGAAGCCAGCACGCCGCCGCTTGACGCGTTCAGCCACAGGTAGGCGGCGGCACCGCCGGCCAGCTGGGCGATGATCGCCGGCCAGTGCACACCGCCCCGGCGGAAGTAGCGGCCGCCCCGCTCGCTGAGCAGCGCGTCGTGGTCGTAACGGTTCCCGCGCAGCCAGCTGTCCACCAGGTAGATCGCGCACCACGGGCCCAGCCACAAGATGATGTACAGCAGGAACCCGGTGAGCAGGCCGAAGAAGCTGGACGAGAAGACCGCGTAGGTGGCTATCGCGCCGCAGACAACAGTGTCGATTCCTACGCAGCCGATCCGCTTCAGGCGGGGGAACAGGCTCTGCAGGGTGACGCCGGATGAGTACAGGTCGAGCGTATTGATCGCCAGCAGCTGGACGATGGCGAAGATCAGGAACGGGACGACGAACCAGGTCTGGAAACCCGCCACCAGGCCGGTCGGCGAATCGGCCGCCGCCGGAACACCCGTCCCCACCGCGGCACCGAGGATCTCCAGCAGCGCCGACGGGATGGCGGCGCCGAGCGCGACGGCGAGCACGACCCGCCTGTTGTCCGCGCCCGCCGGCAGGTAGCGCGAGTAGTCGTTACCGTTCTCGGTCCAGCCGAGGCCGCCGGCCGAGATGACGAGCGCGAGGAAGACGAGCAGCATGCCCCAGGGGGCGCCGTGCGGGACGGCGTGCAGCTTCACCTTCGATGTGGTGAGGATCGCCATCACCACGAAGAGGATGACGAAAGGGATGGCCAGCCAGCGCAGTACCCGGAGCACGGCGGCGTGCCCGAGCAGCGGCAGCACCGCCTGGATGGCCACGGCGGCGATGATGAAGACGATCTTGGCTGCCGTGCCAGCGGTGAACCCGGCCTTGGCCATGAGCACGATCGCCGCGAAGACAATGAAGGCGATGCCCTCGATCTCGAACCCGACCTGGGTGATCCAGTTGAAGAAAGACGGCAGCTTGTTCCCCCTGGGCCCGAACGCCGCCCGGCTGATCGCGAACGTCGTGGTGCCCGCCTGCGGCCCCTGCACGCTGGCCAGGCCGGTCAGCAGGTAGGAGACGTTACCGATCAGTATGACAACGACCGCCTGGGCGAAGGACAGCCCGAGGAAGACGACCGCGATGGCGCCGTAATACACGAACTCCACGTTCCAGACGGCGCCCGCCCACAGCCAGAACAGGCTGCTCGGCCTGCCCCACCGGCTCTCGTCCGGGACATGCTCGATGCCGCGGCGCTCGATGGAGGTAATGGGCGGCGCGCCGCCGCCCCAGCCGGGCGAGGGCCGCGCCGGGGCTGACCCGCCCGGGGCCGGCGGGCCCGTGGCTGACCCGCCCGGCTCGCTGATCCCTGCCATCGCCAGGCCTCCCCGTGACGGCACCCCGCCGCAGCATCCGACATCTCGGTCAGCCGCCGATCATCGCCGCGGCGAACCGCAGATCTTCTCGCGGTGAGCCGCAGATTATCGTCATGCTGAACCGGAGATTACCTTCGTGCTGAGCGGAGATCACCACTCCGGCGGGAGCGAACGGAAGATTCGCTGACATAACCGCAGCGTGCGCCCGGCTAGCCGGCCAGGCGGCGCCTGTGGTCGCGCGGGCGGACGTGACGTAAGTCACCAATCCAGAAGCCAGGCCGCAAGCGAAGTAAAACATGACATGAGGATTCAGGAAGAGGCAGCCATGGCTCCCGCACCACGTCAGCGGCCGGGCCCGGCGGCACCGCGTCGGCGGGCCGCCCCGTCGCCATGGCGAGTAGTCGGATCCGGATGAGCGGCCGCCGGGTCGCCGTCGTCGGCAGCGGCGTCAGCGGGCTCACTGCTGCCTACGTGCTGTCACGCGAGCACGATGTGACGCTGTTCGAGGCCGACCGCCGACTGGGCGGGCACGCGGACACTCACCAGGTAACAGCCGCCGACGGCGCGGAACTCGCCATCGATACTGGGTTCATTGTGCACAACGAGCGCACTTATCCGCTGCTGACGCGCCTGTTCACCGAACTCGGCGTAGCCACGCAGGAGTCCGAGATGAGCATGTCCGTGCGCTGCGCAGGCTGCGGCCTGGAGTACGCGGGCAACCGGGGCCCCGGCGGGCTGATCCCCGGCATCCGCCGCGGCCGTGGCCGTTACCTCCGGATGCTGACTGAGGTCCGCCGGTTTCACCGAGCCGCCCGGCGGCTGCTGAGCGACACCGCGGAAATGAGCGACACCGCGGAAACCGCTGTCACCGATATGACGCTGGGCGACTTCCTGGCAGCGGGCGGGTACTCCGGTTACTTCGTCACGCATTTCGCCATGCCGTTCGTCGCCGCCGTGTGGTCCTGCTCGCCGGGAACCGCGCTGTCCTACCCGGCCAGGTACCTGTTCGCCTTCCTCGACCAGCACGGCCTGCTATCGGTGACCGGGTCCCCGCCCTGGCGGACGGTGACCGGAGGGTCCCGCCGCTATGTCGAGCTTGTCGCGAAGCAGCTGACCGCGGTCCGGGCGGGTACGCCGGTGACCGCCGTGCGCCGCTTCCCCGGCGGCGCCGAGATCACCTGCGGTGCCGGCCAGGCCGCCGAGAGCTTCGGCGCCGTCGTGGTGGCGACCCACCCGGATCAGGCCCTGCGGCTGCTCGCCGACCCGACGCCGGCCGAGCGGGAGGTGCTCGGGGCTTTCCGTTACTCACGCAATACGGCCGTGCTGCATACCGACTCGCGCGAGATCCCGGCCAGCCCGCGGGTCCGTTCCTCCTGGAACTACCGGCTCGCGTCGTGCGCGGCCGATGACAGCCAGGTCCGGGTGAGCTATTACATGAACAGGCTGCAGCGGCTGCGGGCCAGCCAGGACTACATCGTCACGCTCAACGGCGGTGACCTGGCAGGCGGCAGCCAGGTGCTCGCCACGATGGACTACGAGCACCCGATCTACGACCCGGCCTCGGTCGCCGCGCAGCGCCGCCTTCCCGGGCTGAACGACGGCGTCACCGCCTACGCCGGCGCCTACCACGGCTGGGGCTTCCACGAGGACGGCTGCCGGTCCGGCGTCGCCGCGGCTAGCTCGCTGGGGGTCCGGTGGTAACGCCCACGCGCGCCGCCGCGACTGCCCGCCAGCCCGCCACGCCGGCTGCCAGCGCCGGGCCGGCCACGCCGGCGGTCTACGCGTGCCGGGTCGCGCACGCCCGGAAGGTGCCGCTGCGGAACGCCTTCAGCTACACGACCTATCAGTGGCTCGTCGACCTGGACCAGCTGCCGCGGCTCGGCCCGGCCGCCAGGTTCCGCGCCGCCGACCATCTCGGCGATCCGGGCCGCAGTATCAGGGAGAACGTGGATCATTTCCTGGCGAGCCGCGGCATCGACCTGGCCGGCGGCCGGGTGCTGATGCTGACCAACGCCCGGGTGCTCGGCTACGTGTTCAACCCGCTGACGGTGTACTGGTGCCACCGGGCGGACGGCGCGCTCGACTGCGTGATCGCCGAGGTGCACAACACCTACCACGAGCGGCACTGCTACCTGCTGCGGACCGATCAGCAGGGCCGCGCCGACGTGGCCAAGGAGTTCTACGTCTCGCCCTTCTACCCGGTGGACGGCAGCTACCGCATGACGCTGCCCGAGCCGGGCAGCAGGCTCGCGCTCACCGTGGTGCTCGACCGGCCGGACGGCCACTCGTTCACCGCGACGGTGCGGGGCCGGCTGGCCGGCACGGGCACCGCCGCGCTGCTGCGCGCCGCGATCCGGCGCCCGTGGTCAACGGCCGCAGTCAGCGGCCGCATCCGATGGCAGGGCATCCGGCTGTACATCCGCGGCCTGCGGCCCAGCCCCAGGCCACCGCACGTCCCGCAGGAGGGAGTCCAATGAGCCAGGCAACCGACCAGCGCCCGCCCGGTGCCCCAGGTGCAGCGGGCAGCCCGCCCGGCGCGGCAGACCGCTGGCCCGGCGTGATGAACGTGCCGCCCGGCGGCCCCCGCGCCACCATCGCCAGGCTGCTGCTCCGCCGGATAGCGGCCCGGGTGCGGTTCCGGGTGGCTCCGGCGGGCGGCCGGCCGTTCGGCCGCGGCGGGCCGGACGCTCCGGTGATGGTGCTGCACCGCCCGGCCGACTTCTACCGCCGGGTCGGCGCCGGCGGGCTGATCGGGCTGGGCGAGTCCTACATGGCCGGTGACTGGGACTGCGCCGACCTGACCGGGCTGCTCACCGAGCTTGCCCGGCAGGTCGACCGGCTCGTGCCGCAGCGCCTGCAGTGGCTGCGCCGCGCCTACGTCCGGCGGCCGCCGCCGGGCGACGACTCGTCCGTGGAGAACGCGCGGCGCAACATCGGCCGGCACTACGACCTGTCGAACGACCTGTTCGCGCTGTTCCTTGACGAGACGATGACTTACTCCGCGGCCCTGTTCGACGAGGGCGCGTCGTTCGACGAGGGCGCGGCAGGAGCGCCCATCGCGTCCGCCGGGCTGCTCGCGGCGGCGCAGCGGCGCAAGATCGACCGCCTGCTCGACCTCACTGGGGTCGGGCCGGGCAGCCGGGTGCTCGAGCTGGGCACCGGCTGGGGAGAGCTCGCGATTCGCGCGGCCGCGCGCGGCGCGACCGTGCTGACCGTCACGCTCTCGGCCGAGCAGCGGGCGCTCGCGCAGCGTCGCATTGCCGAGGCGGGGCTCGCCGACTCGGTGACCGTGCAGCTCACCGACTACCGCCGGGTTCAGGGACAGTACGACGCGATCCTGTCGGTCGAGATGATCGAGGCGGTCGGCGAGCGCTACTGGCCGGCGTACTTCACCGCGCTGGACGGGCTGCTCGCGCCCGGCGGGCGGATCGGGCTGCAGTCGATCACCATGCCGCACCAGCGGATGATGGCGACCCGGCACACGCTGACCTGGATACTCAAGTACGTCTTTCCCGGCGGCCTGATTCCCTCGGTGACGGCCATCGAGCGGAACCTGGCGGCCTGCACCACCCTGCGGGTCGCCGGGCGCCGGGACTTCGGCGCGCATTACGCCGAGACCCTGCGGATCTGGCGGGAGCGGTTCTGCGACGGCGCCGGCCAGCTGCCGGGACTCGGGTTCGACGAGATCTTCCGGCGCATGTGGCTGCTGTACCTGTGCTACTCCGAAGCCGGGTTCCGCTCCGGGTACCTCGGTGTCTCCCAGTTCCTGATCACCAGGGACGCCGGCGACGACCACAACAACAACACCACCACCACCACCGACAGGCGGGACCAGGCCAGATGAACTCACCAGCGGTGGCGCTGCGGCCGCGCCAGGGCGGCGCGGCCGAGTTGCTCGTGCCCGTGATCGAGCAGCTCTTCGGGGGCGAGCTGCCGGTGCGGGTCCGGGCGTGGGACGGCAGCGAGGCCGGCCCGGAGGGAGCGCCGGTGCTCGTGCTGCGGGACCGGCGCGCGCTGCGCCGGATGATGTGGCATCCGGGTGAGCTCGGCGTCGCGCAGGCGTACGTGACCGGCGAGCTTGACGTCGACGGCGACATCACCGAGGGCCTGCGCGGCGCGTGGCGGGCCGCGGCCCGGCGGGATCAGGCTGGCCGCCGGAACCGGACTGGCAGCCGGAACCAGGCAGCCAGCCGGAACCGGCCGGGCGGGCGGCTGCCCGCGGCGGGGTGGCTGGCCGCCGCCCGGGTCGCCGTGCGGCTGGGGATACCCGGCCCGCGCCCGCCGGCGCCCGCCACGCAGGCCCGGATATCCGGGCGGCTGCACAGCCGGAGCCGCGACCGGGCGGTCATCGCGCATCACTACGATGTCCCGGCCGCCTTCTACCAGCTCATCCTCGACCCGCAGATGGCTTACTCCTGCGGCTACTGGACGTCGCCGGACAGTACCCTCGCCGATGCCCAGGAGGACAAGCTCGACCTGATCACCCGCAAGCTTGCGCTCGAGCCGGGGATGCGGCTGCTGGACATCGGCTGCGGATGGGGCTCGCTGGCGATTCATGCGGCGCGCAGCTACGGCGCCAGAGTCACCGCGGTGACGCTGTCCCGCGAGCAGGCCGCTCATGTCCGGCAGCGGGCGGCCGAGGCCGGCCTGAGCGCGCTCGTCGACGTGCGGAACCAGGACTACCGCGACATCACCGGCGAGCCGCACGACGCCGTGGCGTCGGTCGAGATGGGCGAGCACGTCGGGGCCGGCCAGTACCCGGCCTTCTGCGACCTGATCTACCGGCAGCTCCGCCCGACCGGGCGGGTCCTGATCCAGCAGATGTCGAGAAGCTCGCGCGCGCCGGGCGGCGGGAAGTTCATCGAGGCCTACATCGCCCCGGACATGCACATGCGGCCGGCCGGCGAGACGGTCTGCCTGCTGGAGGACGCCGGCCTGGAGGTGCGCGACGTGCAGTCACTGCGCGAGCACTACCCGCCGACCGTCCGGGCCTGGCTGGCCAGCCTGGAGCAGCGCTGGGACGAGGTGACCGGCCTGATCGGGACCGAGGCGGCCCGGGTCTGGCGGCTCTACCTGGCCGGCGGCGCGCTGGCCTTCGAGGAAGGCCGGATGGGAGTCGACCAGATCCTGGCGGTCCGCCCGGCGCGCGGCGGACGCTCGGGATTCCCGCTCGCCGCCCGGAAGGAGTAACCGCACATGCGCAGAACGGAATTGACCAGCGGCTCCCGCCGGAGAGGCAGATGAGCGGCGGCGCGGCGTTCGCCGTCACGCTGCTGGTCAGCGCGGCGGCAGTGACCGCGCTGATGATGGTGACGTTCGCCGTCTCGCTGGCCGTCGGCAAGAACAGCGTGGTCGACACCGCCTGGGGGCTCGGCTTCGCCCTGGTGGCGGCCGTCTCGCTCGCCACGTCGGCCGGGCACGGGGACGCCGGCCGGCGGGTGCTGCTCGCCCTCGCCACCGTCGCCTGGGGCGTCCGGCTGGCCGCCCACATCGGCTGGCGAAGCCGCGGCGCCGGGGAGGATCCGCGGTACGCCGCGATGCTGGCGAAGGCGCCGGGCAGCCGCGCGGCCTACGCGCTGCGGAAGGTCTTCCTGACCCAGGCCGCCATAATCTGGCTGATCTCCCTCCCGGTGCAGGCCGGGATGTTCGAGCGAGCGCGGCTGGGGCCGCTCGCTGTGGCCGGCGGGCTCGTCTGGCTGTGCGGGCTGATCTTCGAGGCGGGCGGCGACTGGCAGCTCGCCAGGTTCAAGGCGGATCCCGGCAACCGCGGCAAGATCATGGACAGCGGGCTGTGGCGCTACACCCGGCATCCCAACTACTTCGGCGACGCGTGTGTCTGGTGGGGCCTGTTCCTGATCAGCCTGGG
>JBEKFH010000019.1:0-27017 GCA_050013415.1 Streptosporangiaceae bacterium
TGCCCGCCGTGCTACTCCGGCCTGACCGGACCACCGGCCCGGCGGGCCGCTGGACTCCGTAGGCTGGGCGGGACACCGTCCTCAGATTGGCCCTTCCATGCGCCCCTATCCGCCTGCCCGCCAGGGCACCGACGCCGATGACTATCACGGGGAGCGCATCGCTGATCCGTACCGATGGCTTGAGGTCACCGAGGATCCCGATGTTGCCGGCTGGATCAAGGCCCAGAACGAGCTGACCGAGAGCTTCCTGGCCGGCGTGGATGACCGCGAGGCCATCCGGGCGCGGCTGACGGAACTCTGGAACTATCCCAAGGCAGGCGTCCCGTTCGAGCGCGGCGGACGCTGGTTCCAGTCCCGCAACTCGGGACTGCAGGCGCAGCCTGTGCTGTATGTCATGGAATCGCCGGACGCCGAGGGGCGCCCGCTGCTCGACCCGAACGGCCTCTCCCCGGACGGCACCGTCGCCGTCAGCGAGATCAGCGTCAGCGGTGACGGCGCGCTGCTCGCCTACGCGACGAGCGCCATGGGCTCAGACTGGCTGACCTGGCACGTCCGGGACGTTGCGACCGGCGACGACGCCGGCGACGTGATCGAGTGGTCGAAATTCTGCGAGGCGGCGTGGCGCGAGGACGGATCCGGCTTCTATTACGGCGCGGTCGAGCCGGCCACCCCGGGCGCGGAGTACCTGGAGGCGAACAGTCCGCAGCGGATCTTCTTCCACCGCATCGGCGCGCCGCAGCGCGACGATGAGATCGTCTTCGCCGCGCCGGAGCCCGGCTGGCTGCCATACGCGACGGTCAGCGACGACGGCCGGTATCTGGTCGTCCTGACCGAACGCGGATCGAGCGAGAACCAGGTCCACGTACTCGACCTGGCAGATCCCGGGGCCGGCTTTCTGGCGCTCGTGCCCGACTTCGCCTGCAAGGCGATCGTGGTGACGAACGTCGGGACTACCTTCTACCTCCTCACCGACGACCAGGCCGAGCGGCAGCGCCTGGTCGCCGCCGATCTCGCCGCGCCGGGCCGGCCGAACTGGCGCGAGGTCATCCCCGAGGCCGGCGAGACCCTGCTCGAGGCGCACTTCTTCGGCGGCAGTTTCGTCTGCCATTACCTGCATGACGCGCATTCGGTGCTGCGGGTGCATGCGCTTGATGGCGCCTACGTCCGGGACATCCCGGTACCCGGCATGGCCTCGCTGGGCGGCACTCCCAGCTACCGCGGCATCGAGGGCCGTCCCGGCAGCGACGTCGTGCACTTCGAGGTCGTCTCTTTCACCGAGTCGGGCTCGCTCTGGTCGCACCGGCTGTCGACCGGTGAGACGACCCTCGTCCGGCCGTCCGGCGCGCGGATCGACCCGGGTGACTACGTCACCGAGCAGGTGCTCGCGCCGTCTGCGGACGGCACGCTGGTTCCGCTGTTCCTGACCCGGCGCCGCGACCTGGCAGCCGACGGCGACGTGCCCGTGCTGATGTACGCGTACGGCGGGTTTGATGTCGCGCTCACGCCCCGGTTCTCGGCGCTCTGGGCGGCCTGGCTGGACCGGGGCGGCCTGCTCGCGGTGGCGGTACTGCGCGGCGGAGGCGAGTACGGCAAGGCATGGCATGAGGCCGGCCGCCGGGGCCGCAAGCAGAACGTCTTCGACGACTTCTCCGGCTGCGCGCGCTGGCTGGCGTCATCCGGCTGGTCACGCCCCGGCCGCATCGCGATCATGGGCGGATCCAACGGCGGGCTGCTCGTCGGCGCGTGCATGACCCAGCATCCCGAGCTGTTCGGCGCCTGCGTTGCCGAGGTCGGCGTCTTCGACATGCTGCGGTTCCACAAGTTCACGATCGGCTGGGCCTGGATGAGCGAACTGGGTGATCCCGATAATCCGGACGAGTACCCGTGGCTGCGCGCCTACTCGCCGCTGCACAATGTCCGGGCGGGCACGCATTACCCGCCGACGCTGCTGCTGACCGGCGATCACGACGACCGGGTCGTTCCCGGTCACTCGCTGAAATTCGCTGCCGCGGTCCAGGCCGCCAGCGCCGGCGACGCGCCGATCCTGCTGCGGGTCGAGACCGGGACGGGCCACGGTGCCGGCAAGCCGACCGGCAAGGCGATCGCCGCCGGCACCGACGTGCTGGCATTCCTGGCCGCGGTCCTCGACCCGGCCGGGCCGGCCTGAGGGACTGCGTGCTAGCCGACCCGGGCCGCCAGGTCGTCATAGGCAGGCTGGAGCTCGCTCCACCGCGCGTCGGCGTCGCAGTGCTCACGCCCGGCGAGGTGGGCGGCGAGATCCTCGACATGGACCTGCACCCCCGCCCCGTAGGCGGCGAGCAGGTTCAGGGGCATGCCCCGTTCCTCCACGACCAGGAGGGTCTGGTCGCCGTCGGCGGCTAGCGTGACCTCGATGACCTGCTCGTACGGCTCACCCAGGCCATGGGCCAGCAGCAGCCGCCGCGGGGGCTCGCACGCTTCCACGCGCCCGGTGCCTTCCGATCCGCTGGCAAAAAAGTGAAACCGGTACTCACCGCCGAGGCGGAGGCCGCCCGCTACCTCGCCGATCCAGCGGGCGAGACGCACGGGATCGGTGAGTGCCGACCACACGTCGTCGATACCGGTGTCGAGGCGGTCTTCCATGCGCACGACGCCCTTGCCACCTGCCGACCGCAGGCTGCCCAGGAGGCTAGGGCCCCCATGCGCAATGCTCGTCATCTGGTGCTCCTTCGCTCGGGCAAAGACTGTCAGACCATTCATCAGATGACCAGGTAGCGTGGCGGCGCGAGCGGCCGGCCGGCCGCCGCGACGGAGGCCACCAGTGAGCCGAACGCACAGCGAGGGGCACATGCCGGCCGCCCAGGCGGCTCGGGTGCCAGGGTGGGCCGACCCCGAGCTCGCCACCCTGACCAGGGAAAGGTTCTCCGACCCCGGCTGGATCTTCGAGCGGAAGCTGGACGGCGAGCGCTGCCTGGCCTTCCGGGAAGGTCCCGGTGTACGGCTCATGACCCGCAACAAGAGGCAGATCAGCGCCAGCTACCCCGAGCTGGCCGGAGCGCTGGCGGCGCAGCCGCCGATCGACTTCATCGTCGACGGGGAGATCGTCGCCTTCGAGGGCAGCCGGACCAGCTTCGCCAAGCTGCAGCAGCGCATGCAGGCGGCCGCCCCCGGACCGGAGCTGCTCCGCAGCGTGGCGGTCTACTTCTACCTCTTCGATGTGCTGCACATCGGCGGGCACGACGTCCGTGGCCTGCCGCTGCGCGAGCGCAAGGGCCTGCTCCGCGAGCTGATCACCTTCGACGGCCCGCTCCGTCTCACTCCGCACCGCAACGCCGCCGGCGAGGCGTACTGGCGGGAGGCATGCCGGCGGGGCTGGGAGGGGGTGATCGCCAAGCGGGCGGACGCGCCGTACCACGGGGGCCGGAGCCGGGACTGGCTGAAATTCAAGTGCGGCAGGTCGCAGGAGTTCGTCATCGGCGGCTACACCAACCCTCGCGGCGAGCGAGCCGGGCTCGGCGCGCTGCTCCTTGGCTACTACGACGGCGGCCGGCTGGCCTACGCCGGGAAGGTCGGCACCGGTTTCGACGACCGGACGCTGGCCAGCCTGCACGCCACGCTGAGCGGCATGGAGCGCGATCAGCCGCCGTTCGATGACGGCGACCTGCCGGGGCCAGGCGTGCACTGGACCGAGCCGCGCCTCGTCGCCCAGGTCGCCTTCGCCGAGTGGACGCGAGCCGGCCAGCTGCGCCACCCGGTCTTCCAGGGCCTGCGCCGCGACAAGGACCCCGCCGACGTGGTCCGCGAGACGCCCGGGTAGCCAGCCGCCGCCAGTGTCACAAGCCGACGCGGGCCTCGTAGGCGGCCGTGATGAGGCTGGCGCAGGTGCCGAGTGGCAGCGCGGTGCTGTCGATCTGCAGATGGTAAAACCCGGGGTCGTCGATGTCGGCGCAGTAGAGCCGCCGCACGTACTGGGCGCGGGCGCGGTCGACCTCGGGCAATAGCCGCCGCGCGGCCGGCGGGTCAACGTTCTCGATCCGAGCCGCCTGGGCGATGCGTGCTGCCTTCGGCCCGAAAAGGCGCACTCGCAGCACATCTGGCCGGTCGCGGCATGCTGCGCCGCCGCCACGGCCGAGGATGACCGCCCCGGTCCTGAGCGCCTCGTGCATGATGGCCTCGGCCTGCTCGCGGAAGAAGTCAGCGTCGTCCGGCGGCGGCACGGCCGCGTGCGGCGGAGCCGCGTCGGTGCCGGCCCCGAGCGCGCCGCCGGCCAGCGGCGCGAGCACGCCGAGGAACCGGTCGACCAGCGGCCGCCTGACGGCGCCGCCCTCGGCCTCCTGGACGGACACATGCAGCTGCGCGGCGACGCGCGAGCTGATCGCGCGGTCGAGCAACGGCAGGCCCAGCCGCTTGGCGACCTCCGGGGCGATGATGCTTCCGCCGGCGCCGTAGCCGGCCGAGATGGTCACGCCAGGCATCAGTGGATCCCTCCCGGGGCGAGCGGAACGGCGTCGGTGGCGGTGTCGGACGGGCCGTCACCGGCCGCCGGGGGATTGGTGTTGCTGGTTCGCAGCTGAACCTGCCTGATGAACAGCGCGGCGATGACGCTCAGGATCGACACCGGCACGGCGACCAGGAACAGCCTGTCGATGGCGTGCGAGTAGGCCTGGATGATGATCTCGTGCAGGGCGGGCTGGGTCCGTTTCAGCGCGTCCAGCGCGTCCGGGCTCTGCACGAACTCGGCTTCCTTGTTCCCGCCGCCGGCCAGATCCGCAGCCGGAAGGGTGTGCGCGAGCTCATAGCTGATCCGCGCAGTCAGCACGGCCCCGAGCGCCGACGCCCCGATCGCCCCGCCCATCGACCGGAAGAAGGTGACCGACGATGTCGCGACGCCCATCTGCTTCATCGGCACCGCATTCTGCACCACCAGCGTCAGCACCTGCATGAACAGGCCAAGCCCGCAGCCGAACACCAGTATGTAGAAACCCACCACGACCAGCGACGTGTGGGCGCCGAGATGGGTCAGCAGCACCAGCCCCACAGTGACCCCGATCGTGCCGGCCAGCGGGAACCAGCGGTACCTGCCGGTCCGGGAGATGTAGCGGCCCGAGCCGATGCTCATCACCAGCAGGCCGATCAGCAGCGGCAGCAGCAGCAGGCCCGATTCGGTCGCCGAGACGCCGTGCACGAGCTGCAGGTACTGCGGCAGGAAGGCGAGCGCGCCGAACATCGCCACGCCGCTGACGAACGAGACGATGTTGGCCACGGTGAAGATCTGCATCCGGAACAGATCAAGCGGCAGGATCGGCTCGGGCGCCACCTTCTCCCGCACCGCGAAGCCGGCCAGCAGCAGCGCGCCGAGCCCGAACAGCCCGATGATCTGCCACGACCCCCACGGGTAGTCCGTGCCGCCGGACTGGGTGGCGAGCAGGATGCAGGAGACCCCGGCGACCAGCAGCAGCGATCCCCACCAGTCGATCAGCACGTGGCGCGTCCGCTTGGGCAGCCGCAGCACCCGGTTCGTGACGATCAGCGCGGCGATGCCCAGCGGCAAGTTGAGGTAGAAAATGTAGCGCCAGGTGAGGTCATCCACGGCGAAGCCGCCGGCCAGCGGCCCGACCACGCTCGCGACGCCGAAGACGGCGCCAAAGTATCCCTGGTAGCGACCCCGCTCGCGGGGCGGGATCACGTCACCGATGATCGCGAACACGAGCGAGATCAGGCCGCCGCCGCCAATTCCCTGCAGGCCGCGGAAGGCGATCAGCTCGAACATGTTCTGGGACAGGCCGCAGAGCGCGCTGGACAGGATGAACACCAGGATCGCGAGCTGGAAGACCCGCTTGCGGCCGTAGAGGTCGCCCGCCTTGCCCCAGAGCGGCGTGGACGCGGTGCTGGCCAGCAGGTAGGCCGTGATGACCCAGGACAGCAGGTTGCTGCGGTGGAAGTCCCCGACGATCGTCGGCAGCGCCGTCGACACGATCGTCTGGTCGAGCGCGGCCAGGAACATGCCCAGCATCAGCCCGGACATGATCACCAGGATCTGCCGGTGGGTGAAGCCACCCTCCTCCGCCGGGTTCGCGCTGGTCGTGGCCGGGGCGGTCATAGGCGGCTCTCCCTGTTCGGAGCTGGTGAGTGGCGGCGCCGGCAGTGCCGCGAGCCCGGCCGGTGGAGGGAGCCAGGGCCGGACCAGCTGGCGCAGCTGCTGTGGAGGTAAATCCGCTTGCCGAGCAGCCGGAACCTTGGCTCGAGGCTAGCAGCCGGGTCAGTGCCCGGCGGGCGGGCCATCGCAGGGCCTGATCGTGTCACGGTGCCTGCCTCGGCAGATTGGTTGCTTATTCAACAAAACAATGCTTTCATGGCTGGCGGCGTTTCCGCAAATCGCCGCCGCCAGGATGACCGGCCGCTGAGGGCCGGGCGCGCCGGCCGGTACGGTAGTCGCCGTGTCCACAGACGACAGAGCCGGGTCCAGCGGCGACAGAGCCAGGATCCGCATGCCGACCACGACTCTCGCGCCCGGGGGGCCGGTGGTCTCGCGGATCGGCCTCGGGCTTGCGGCGCTCGGCCGCCCTGCGTACATCACCAGCGGCCGGGACGGCGATCTGCCGGACCGCAGCGTGGCCGGCCTGCGGGCCCGGACGGTCTCGATGCTGGACGCCGCCTATGACGCGGGGATCCGGTACTTCGACGCGGCCCGGTCCTATGGGCTGGCCGAGGAATTCCTCGGCGGGTGGCTGGCCCGGCCCGGTCACCCCGACGCGGTCGCCGGGTCCAAGTGGGGCTACCGCTACACCGGCGAGTGGCGCCTCGACGCCGAGCGGCAGGAAGTCAAGGAGCACTCGCTGGCCATGTTCACCACTCAGCTCGGCGAGACCCGCGCCCTGCTCGGTGACCGGCTGGCGCTCTACCAGGTGCACTCGCTGACGGCCGATTCCGGGCTGCTGGGCGACCGCGCGCTGCTCGGCGCGCTCGCCCGGCTTCGTGACGAGGGCGTGATCATCGGGCTGACGACGAGCGGACCCGGCCAGGCGGACACGCTGCGCCGCGCGCTCGGGGCAACCGCCGGCGGCCAGCCGCTGTTTTCCGCTGCGCAGGTGACCTGGAATCTGCTGGAGCCGTCGGTGGGTCCCGCCGCCGCCGAGGCCGCCGCGGCCGGGTGGACGATCCTGATCAAGGAGGCCCTCGGGAACGGGCGGCTGGCCCCCGGTGACGGCCCCGATGGGCCGCCGGCCCAGGTTGCCGAGATTGCCGCCGCCAGGGACGTCACCGCGGACGCGATCGCGATCGCCGCCGCTCTTGCCAATCCGTGGGCGAGCGTCGTGCTGTCGGGAGCCGTCACCTCCCGGCAGCTGCACGCGAACCTGGCGGCCCTCGCTGTCGGCGAACTGCCGCGCCTTGACCTCGCCGAGCCGCCCGCCGCCTACTGGCAGGCCCGGTCCGCCCGGCCCTGGCGCTAACGCGTGCCGGTGCCGACTGGCGCTGAGACGCGGGGCAGGGGAACGGTGAGCTGCTACCACTCCCAGTAGTAGCCGACGACCGTGTGCTCTATCGCTTCGAGGTAGCGGTGGGCGGAGAACTCCTCGTCGAGCGCGACGGCCTCCCGCTCCACGATCGCCTCTTCGGGGCCCCGGTAATCCGCCCACTCGGCCCACCAGAGCTGCCCCGGCAGCATGGCTGGGTGAAATTCCAGCCGCAGGTCGATGTGCTCCACGCGCCGGTGGGTTCCCCGGCGGAACTCGGCCGCGGGGCGCTCCGTGTAGCGGAAGATCGTCCAGTAATCAAGGTATGCCTCGTCGCCGTAACGCAAGGGGTGGTGGAATTCGATGTCCACGGCCCAGACCTGCTCGCTGAGCTGATAGACCGGGCCCACCTGGCCGCCCCGCGCCACCCGGACCCTGGCATCGGGCGTGTCGATCCGGTACTGGTATCTCGTCATGCCGTCGACCAGCGACCGGACCGTCTGCTGGGTGTGATGGCGGGTCGGCAGCCCGTCCCGGCCGACGACATGATGCTCGAAGAGCAGCGTCGTCTCATGCTCTGGCTGCTGGAAGGCCGCCGTCGGCGGCGGCAGCCGGCCGGCGATGACCGAGGGTCGCAGATCGCCCCGGTGCAGCTCGTGCAGGCGCTGAGCGTCGCGGCGGGAGAAGCGGAACGCCGCCTCGAACCACCGCAGCGTCTCCAGGCTGAGGCCGCGGCCGCTGAGGGCCCGGCTTACCCGGTCCTTCAGCTTCCTGGCGAGCCCGGTGTCCCGCTCGTCGTGCTCGCCCGACTCGTAGAGATACCCGGCGATGACCGTGCAGACGGCCTCCTGCCGGATCTCGTCGGGCCGGGCATCACGGCTGCGGCGCTCCCATCGGTCCCGGTACGGCCCGGGCCGGAGCATGAGCTGCCTGAGATGCAGGCCAGCGGCTCGCTGGCCCCGTGCTTGCCGTTCGCTGTGGGGCATCAGTTGTCTTCTGCGTCGTGCGACAGCCATGCGACAGGTGGTCGGTAACTTCACGGGAAGGCATCGGAACTGGGCGCATTGCTGCTTTCGCTGCTGAGGGAGACCTAACAGTACAGCCGGGTCTCGCGGCATGCTGACGGCTGGCGAAAACCACGGCCGCCTCCCGCGCGCCGCGCGAACCAGAACGTCGGCACGCAGGGCCCTGGTCGCCACTGACAGGGGGGGATGAAGCCGAAGGGGCGGAGCCGCTGCTCCGCCCCTTTCGGCTGGGCCGGCACCACGGCCGGTTCCGGCCGGCGGGCTATCAAGGCCGGCACCACGGCCGGTTCCGGCCGGCTATCAAGGACTGCGTCGTGCGACTCCAGGGGTGCGGTCATATCCCGGCCGCTCATATCTCGATAGGGATCGAGGTCATCAGGTCCTCATCGGAGTACAGGGCCGACAGCTTGCTCAGCGCGCGTCGCATCGGCTCGCTCTCCTGGATCACGGCGAGGTGCTCGGCCGCGCCGGGGACTCCGAATTCGGCGTACAGCGGCAGCAGGGTGCCGAAGAACTCGCGATACTGCAGCCCCGACAGCCCGCCGAGCTGCACCTCGCGGCCACCGGAGAACCAGGTCTGGCGAGTCTGCTTTTCCAGCCGCCTGAGCTTATGGACAGTGCTGTGAGATTTCGGGTTGCTCCGTTCAGCCCAGGCAAGGAATTCGGTGCCGAGCGCGGCCTCGCCGTGCAGGGTGAGGTTGAGCGCCACGATCTCGGCCGCGGCCAGCCGGATTCTGCGCGAGAGCGTCGCCCGGCAGACGCGCACGGCACTGCGCAGCACCTGATTCCTGCGGACCGCCAGCAGCTCGGTCACCGGGAAATGGTGCATCTCCGCCTGCCGCGGAAACTGGAACCAGCCGGGAATCTCCAGAGTGAACACGAAGAAGAACAGGTGCTCCTTGTCCGAATTCAGGTAACGGTGCGTCATCGCCGGCCGCAGGTCGTCCGCGGGATCGTTGCCGGTCTCCATCTGCACGCGGCGGCGGGCGGCCCTGGCGAGCGCATCGTGCCCGGCATGAAATACCGCCGGCCGCTCTCCGGCCTCGGTGCCCGATTCGAGGTAGTCGTCCTGGTAGATATGGCCGGACAGGTGCGACAGCCGGTTCAGCTCACGTGCGGCGTTGCTCTCGTTGCGCAGCTGCAGCAGGGGCTCGACCTGACCGTTCCGGTGCCGCCACGTGATCACCAGGACCAGGGGAACCCAGCCGGTCGCTCCCGAGCGGTCCGCGAGGACGTTCTGCCGGAACCGGGTTCCGGTGGGCTGGAAGCCCCCGTCCCGCGGTGCCCCGATCGGGACGATCTTGTTATCGTCCACGCTGTTGTGCACGATGTCCTCGAACGCGGCGGTGAAGTACTGGTCGGTGGTGTCCTCCAGCTCGAGAAACAGATGGTCAGCGGTGCCTCGCTGAGAGCGCCGGATGAGCAGCTGCACGATGCGGCGTCCGTCCGGCATCTCGAAGAGAGTCCCGGCGAATGGCGGTAAGTAGGGCGATTCGTAGAGCGTCCACCGGGATGACGGGGTCCTGCGCAACAGCACGCTGACGGATCGCTTGCCCCAGACCGCTGCTAGACGGCGGCTTCGCAACGCGTCATTGCGGTCGGGATACTCGACCCGCTCGTCATTGATCGCCTCCAGCAGCTTGTCCCCGAGGAACACGACCCGCAGCGACCTCCAGAAAGCGCGATCATCGCTGCGGGCGCGCTTGCGGTTCAGCGCGTCCTGCAGCGTCACCGCCAGCGTCTCATTGGTCAGGCCGACGATCGTCACGTTCACGGCCTCGGCGAGGAGCCGGACGAACCGCGCTCCGTCGTTGACGTAGCCAGAGACCACATTGTGGTATTCGAGGTCGGAATCAAAGGGGCCGCCCAGCCCGTCGGTACTCACCCGGAGTGCACGGATAATCTGCTCGGCAAGCCCGGAAACGCTGGCCGCGTACTGCTGCGAGTCGCTGGCCGCGCTGCCGAGGTCGGTCCAGTGGCGTGCCCGGCTGTCCCGCAGCCACCGCTGGACGGCCGGCGGGGCATCGGCGGGCAGCCGGGGCTCCCCCTCAAGGCATACCGGAAAGATGCGCCGGGAGCTGCGGTCCGCTGGCGGCTCGCGTTCCCTGGCCACGAAATGATCCCATTCATAACGGCACCACTCTGAGCCAAAGTAGGCCGGCGAAATGAGCGATACCAGCACCGAGCTGACCTTGAGCGCACCGTCAATGCGCGCCCGCCAGATTTGCGCGCTCTGAATGTGCTGCTTGTCGAGGAAAACCCGCAGCTTCACGCCGGTCTGCTGGGAGAAGGCGGTGCTCAGCGCTTCCGCCAGGCGCGTGACGGCTCCGTCCTGGTCATCGGAACGCGCGTAGCTCAGGAAGACGTCGTACCGCTCGCTGCTTCCGCTCACTGACGGCGCTCCTCGCGTGCCCCCGTGGCTGCCCAGTATGAATGCTCAGCTTATGAATGCTCAGCGCTGGGTGCATCTGCCGTCAAGCTGTCCTGATCACTGCGGCTGCGGGATCAGCGTGGTCGCCAGGCCGGTCAGCAGGATGTCGAGGCCGCGCTCGAGCTCGGCCGCGCCGTCGTAACGGGCCAGCACGGGCGCGAGGCTGCGGAGCAGCGGGAAGTCGCCGATCGGCAGCCGGTGCAGGCCGAGCCGCAGCAGATCGTCGGTCTCGTCGGGGTTCTCCACGAGTTCCTGCAGCTCGTTGAGCACATGGCCGTGCAGGAACCCGAACAGGGCGCGGTAGATGTGCAGGGCGTCGGTCCCGCTGAAGCCAGCCCGGGTCAGCAGCGCGAGGACGTCCTCCAGCGGGCGCAGCGTGCCGCGGGGGCGGAGCCCCAGCGGGGTGGCCAGGGGCCGGGTGACCAGGAGCGGAACGGCGTGCGGGTGGGCCAGCGCCAGCTCGCGGTAGTCACGCGCGACCGCGCGCAGCTGGGCCGCCCAGTCGGGGTCCGCGGCATCCACCTTGAGCTGGGCGAGGATGGTCTCCGCAACGCCGTCGAGCAGGGCCGCCTTGTTCGGCGCGTGCCGGTAGAGGATCATCGGGTCGCGGTCCAGGGCGCGGGCCAGGCGGCGCATGGACAGGCCGTCGGCCCCGTCGCGGTCGATGATCTCCAGCGCGGCGGCCAGCACCATGTCCCTGGTGATCTTCCCGTTACCGCTGGCAGAGTCGCTGTGACTGCTGGCTGAGTCGCTGTGACCGCTGGCTGAGTTCGCGGTGCGGTGCGCGGGCGGGGTCATGGCGGTGGCACCTTCTCTCCTGCGACTGATGACGGCTTAATGCTCCGGCTAAGTCGGCGTCTACTGATTGATCTCAGTGTAGGCCTACAGTGTTGACATAGCTCCAGTTGTGGTGATTCACTGTAGGTCTACAGCGTAGATATTTCGGAGCGTCCCCATGATAATTGTCGTTGGTCTTGTCATCCTGGTCGCCGCGCTCGTCGCCGGCGTGGCAGGCGTTCTGGGCAACGGCGGCAGCGCGCACGCGCTCCCGCACGGGTTCTCGGTGCTCGGTTATCACCTGACCGGCTCGACCGGCACGCTTTTCCTCTACGGCATCGTGCTCGGGGCGATCGGCCTGTTCGGGCTCAGCGTGCTGCTGGCTGGCGCGCGCCGGACTTCCCGCCGGGGCAGCGCCGCGCGCCGCGGGCTCAGGCAGTCCCGCCGCGAGACAGCCGTCGTCAGCCAGGCCCGCGACGACCTGATCGACCAGCGCGAGACCGCCCGCGCCTACACGGCGAGCGACCTGGGGGACGCCGCGCCCAGCGGCGGCCGCCATCACGGCCCCGCTGTCGCCCGGCGCCGCGGGCCTAGCCTGTTCAGCCGCCGGTCAGCCAGCGCGCCGGCCGACGCGGTGACGCCGCAGCCGCCGGCCGGCAAGCCCGTCCCCGGCGTCCCGGTCAGCGCGCCGGTCAGCGGGCCGTCCGGCGATGTTCCGGCCGCGGCAGCGCCAGCCGCTGGCTCGCGGAAGGCCGGCCAGCCGTAAGCAGCGGCGCCAGGCCGCTCAGGCTCGGAGCACCAGCTTGTCCATCAGCTGCTCGACCTGCGCCCTCAGGTGGCCGCCGGCACCGGAGTTGCCCGACAGGTGCTTGACCAGGCCCTGCTGGAAGAGCCCGTCGAAGATCGCGTACGCGACCTCGGGCGAGACAGCGGGCGGCGATCCGGCGAGCTCCGCGTACTGGCTCACGATCCGCCAGATCATCCGCTCCAGGCTCTGGTCGATCTCCGCCACATCCGCCTGGAATGACTGCTCGAACAAGCTCTGCGTGCGCAGGTCGTACCAGAGCCGGTGCATGGCGGCGTCCTCGGTCATCGTTGCCGCCAGGCCGGCCGCGAACTCCCGCTTCAGCTCGCCCGCCGATTGCGCAGTGGCGACGATCTGGTCGTAACGGGTGACGCAGTGCGCCTTGTACTGGCGCACGCACGCCATGATGAGATCGGCCTTGTCGTTGAAGTAGTAGTGCAGCACGCCATGCGTGAACTCTGAGTTCTGCGCGATCTCGCGCAGGCTGGTGCGGGCGTAGCCAAGCTCGGACAGCGTCACGAGCGCCGCGTCGGCGAGCTGCGCCCGCCGCTCGGCAAACTTGTCGACACCGCGACGCGAGATTCGGTCGCGATTCTTCTCCGCCACCTGCGTCACAGCGATTCCTCCGCCCTGCCTTTCCCTGATCTCCCGCCGGATCTGCCAGATCCCGACGCCCCTGATCTGCTGGCCGGCCGCCCGATCGTCCCGTATCCGCAGGCCGGAAGCCGAGTCTATCGCCTGGCCGCGGCGGCCATCCGCGAAGGTCTTGACAACCGTCCAAGGAAGTCTTGACAATCGTCTAAGAAAATTTTGACGACTGTCAAATCCCGGCTATCCCGCTGTCCCCTGCCCTACCGTCCCGCTGTCCCCTGCCCTACCGTCCCGCTGTCCCCTGCCCTACCGTCCCGCTGTCCCGCTGCGGGGCCGGGACGCCGCCGGGGCGTGAGCCCACGTCGAACCGAGGAGATCCGAATGAGCGTGCACGAGGTCACTGGACGCAAGGCGCTGGTCACCGGAGGTGCGCGCGGTCTTGGCGCGGGGATGGCCGAGGCGCTCGCCCGTGCCGGAGCGTCGGTGATGATCGGCGACGTGCTGAAGGCGGACGGCGAGCAGACGGCCGCGGCCCTCCGCGAGACCGGCGCAGTCGCGGGCTTCGTCGCCCTGGACGTGACCGACGAGGCGAGCTGGGAAGGCGCCATCGCCGCCACCATCGCCGACCTTGGCGGCTTCGACATCCTCGTCAACAACGCCGGGATCGAGATTTCCGCCCTGGTCGTCGACCTCGATCCGGCCGACCTGCGCACCATGCTGAACGTCAACGTCGTCGGGACCGCGCTCGGCATCAAGCACGCGTTCCGCGCCATGCGCCCGGGCGGGCCAGCCGGGCACGGCGGCGCCATCGTCAACATCTCCTCCGTCGCCGCCACGATCCCCTTCCCCGGCATCGCCGGCTACTCGGCAACCAAGTCGGCGGTCGACCGGCTCACCAGGGTGGCCGCGCTGGAGGCCGGGAAGCTGGGCTACGGCGTCCGGGTGAACTGCGTGTACCCGGGACTCGTACCAACCGTGATGGGCGCCAAACTCGCCGACGACATGGCCGCGCTCGGCTTGTGGCCGAGCGCCGAGGCCGCGGTCGGCGACGTGATCGGGCTGACCCCGCTGGGCAGGCTCGGCGAGGTCGCCGAGATGGCCGACGCCGTGGTGTTCCTCGCCTCCGACGCCGCGCGCTTCGTCACCGGGGCCGGCCTGCCGGTTGACGGCGGCATGGGCATGTGACGCGCCGAATCCCCGACCAGCCGAAGCCCCGATGACCCGAAGCCCCGGCAACCTCAATCCCGCCCACCACCCGAAAGGCTGTCCGCCATGAGCGCTAACAAGCCCGTCGTCGTCTACGGCGCCTCCGGCTACACCGGCCGCCTGGTCTGCGAGTACCTCCGCGAGATGGGCGTGCCGTTCGTAGCGGCCGGCCGCGACAAGGCCCGCCTGCAGGAAGTCATCGAGAAGATCCCCGGCATCGAGACCGTGGAGCACGAGGTCGTCGAGGTCGCGCACGAGGTGGGCCCGCTGACCGAGCTGTTCTACGGCGCCAGCGTGGTATGCAACATCGTCGGCCCGTTCATCAAGCACGGCCCCGAGGTGGCGGAGGCCAGCCTCGCGGCGAACTGTCACTACCTCGACACCACGGGCGAGCAGGACTGGGCGCTGGACGCGCAGTCGCGGTGGGGCGCGAGGTTCGCCGAGAAGGGCCTCCTGCTGGCGCCCTGCGTCGCGCACATGTACACCACCGGCGAGATCGCGGCGAACATCTGCCTGGAGACGCCGGGCGTGGACACCCTGGACATCCTGGTGCTGTGGAAGGGGTTCCCCACCCAGGCCTCGACCCAGACGATCTTCACGATCCTCAAGGCCGACTGGTTCTACCTGGAGCAGAACCAGTATCAGAAGTGGGATCCGCAGGCGAAGTTCGAGGTCGTCATCCCCGGCCAGCACGAGACGGCGCTGGCGGTGCCCTGGGGCGGGACCAGCCACCCGGTGTGGTTCAAGGACGATCCGCGGGTCGCCAACTGCAAGGCGATCGGCGGCGTGCTGAACCGGACGGTCATGGAAGGCGTCGTGGCGACGGTCAAGATGGTCGAGGAGCAGATCAAGACGCTCCCGCTGGACCAGCAGGAGGAAGCTCTTGCCGCGATCGCCAGCTCGGTGCAGGGCGGCATGCCGCCGCGGGAGAACCCGCGGGTCAACACCTCCCTGGACTCGGTCTACGCGTCGGGCCCGCTGGCCCGGGTGCACTGCGTCATCCACGGCAACTGCAACTACAAGCAGACCGGGGTGCTGCAGGCGCACGCCGCCTACTCGCTGCTGCAGCAGCCGCCGAAGCGAGCCGGGTTCGCCTCGGCCTGCCAGGCGTTCGGGCACCGCGAGCTGCTCGGCGTGCTGCGCAGCTTCGGGCTGGTCATGGAGCCCGTCCTGACCGTGCACACGTGACCAGCGCGGTCCAGGTGATCAGCGCGGCATACGTGACCAGCGCGGCCCGGCCATGCGGCTGACCGGCTACCTGGACAAGGGGGCCTCACTCGGCCCCGGCGCCCCGTGCCTGACCATGGGGGAGACCACGCTCTCCTATGGTCGGGTGCAGGAGCTGTCCTGGCAGGTCGCCCGGGCGCTCGCGGGCTCGGGCGTCCGCCCCGGCGACAAGGTCGCGATCCTGTCGGCTAACGACCCGTTCGCGTTCTCGTGCGTGTTCGGGATCGCCCGCGCGGGCGCGGTCTGGTGCCCGGTGAACCCGCGCAACGAGGCCGCCGAGAACCGCGACCTGCTCGACTTCTTCGATTGCAGCTGCCTGATCTTCCAGGCTGCCTTCGAGCCGCTGGTCGAGCAGATGCTGCCCGTATTGCCGAAGCTCGCCGCGCTGGTCTGCCTCGACCGGCCTGCTGCCGGAGCGATCTCTGCGGCGGCATGGCTCCGCGATATCCCCGTTCTGCCCTATTCTGCTGAGCCGCCTGACGACATCGCGATGATCGTCGGCACCGGCGGCACGACCGGTAAGCCGAAAGGCGTCATGCTCACGGGCCGGAACCTGGAGGCGATGTCCGCGCTGACGCTGATGGGGTACCCGTTCGCCGGCCGTCCGAGGTACCTGGCGCTGGCGCCGCTCACCCACGCCGCGGGCGTGCTGTGCTTCCCGGTCATGGCGCTCGGCGGCGAGATCGTGGTGATGCCGAAGCCGGACCTGGCCGGGTTCCTCGCGCTCATCGGGCAGCGCCGGATCACGCACACGTTCCTGCCGCCAACGCTGATCTACATGCTGCTGGGCCACGAGGACCTGGCCGCCGCCGACCTGTCCTCGCTGCAATGCCTCTGGTACGGCGCGGCGCCGATGTCCGCCGCGCGCCTGGAGGAGGCCATCGGGAAGATCGGCCCGGTGATGGCGCAGCTCTTCGGCCAGACCGAGGCGCCGATGATGATCTCGATGATGGCGCCGGCCGACCACTTCCAT
The DNA here is from genome assembly GCA_050013415.1 of Streptosporangiaceae bacterium. Taxonomy (GTDB): domain Bacteria; phylum Actinomycetota; class Actinomycetes; order Streptosporangiales; family Streptosporangiaceae; genus Palsa-506. The sequence continues at coordinate 16,469 of JBEKFH010000019.1, forward strand.
CCCGACGGCTCGATCGCGCGCGAGCGGCTGTCCTCGGCGGGCCGCCCGGCGCCGCTGGTCACGGTCGCGATCATGGACACCGGCGGGCGGCTGCTGCCCGCCGGAGAGCGCGGCGAGATCGTGATCCGCGGCTCACTGGTGATGGCGGGCTACTACAAGGACCCGGCCGCCACCGCGGAGGCGTCCCGGCACGGCTGGCACCACACCGGCGACATCGGCTACCTCGGCGCGGACAATTTCCTCTACATCGTCGACCGCGCCAAGGACATGATCATCACCGGCGGCTTCAACGTGTACTCGGCGGAGATCGAGCAGGTGCTGATGGAGCACCCCGCGGTCCGGGACTGCGCGGTCATCGGCCTGCCGGACGACAAGTGGGGGGAGCGGGTCACCGCCGTGCTGGAGATGCAGCCGGGCCAGGGCGCGGCGCCCGACGCCGTGCGGGCGTTCGTCAAGCAGCGGCTCGGCAGCGTCAAGACCCCGAAGCAGGTCGAGATCTGGCCGGACCTGCCCCGTTCCAGGGTCGGCAAGGTGCTCAAGAGCGAGATCAAAGCCCGGCTGCTCGCCGCCCCCGATCACGCGCGCTCCGCCCCCGATCACGCATGAGTCAGCCTGGCGGGCGATCCAGGGGGAAGGCCGCTGGCTGAGCTGGCTGATCCGGGGGCGCGGATGCCGGGCGATCCGGGGGTGGGGCCGCTGGGCGATCCGCGGGCGCGGCCGGGGCCCCAGCCCAGTGCCCGTGGGCTATGTGCGGCGTTATGGCCTTGTCGGCCCTGGCGACCAGGAGGTCGAGCAGCCCGCCGCCGCGGATGCCGAGCAGTTCCCAGGACCGCGCGATCCCTACCGCGAACAGGATGAACACGAACGTGGATGCATCGGAATGCGCCTGGGCGGTCGTGCTGGCGAGGAAGGACGTCGCGGCCTGCGCGGCATAGATCACGGTGATCAGCGACAGGAGGAACGGCCACCGGCGGCTGAGCGTGCCGCTGGACCGGGCCTGCCACAGCCGGATGACCAGACCAGCGGTGCTGCTCAGGCCGACAACCCCGAGCGAGAAAGAGGCGTCCTGGGTGGAGTTTCCCGGCAGCAGGCCGGCCAGTGCCAGGAACAGGGCGTCCACCAGCGCGGTGAACGCGGTGGCCGCGATCGACTGGTGCTCGATCGACTCCCGCGTTGCCTTGAGCCGTTCCGGCGACACGGACAGCGCGACGAACAGCAGCCCGACCAGGGCACCGGCCACCCCGGCACTGCCGGCGAAGAAGCTCGTGTAGGACGCCACGCAGACGATCATTCCCGGTTTCGCCCCGCGGGACTACACTCGCCCGCGGACTGGGATTGCTCGCTGCGCTGTTCCGCGGCCCAGCTCGCGCAGCCGAGTCACGATACGGAAAGGCAGGACCTCGATGAGCACGTACGACCCGAGAACAGCCACCGGAATCCCCACGGAGCCCGTTGGCTCGCTGCCCCGGCCGACCACCCTGCAGAACGCCTACGCGGCCTACGATGCCGGCGACATCACCCACGCTCAGCTGGCAGCCGAGCAGGAGTCCGCGGTCCGCGACTCGATCGAGCACCTGGAGGCGACCGGAGCCCCGATCATCTCCGATGGCGAGCAGCGCTGGTCCAGCTTCGCCACCTACGCGATCACCGACACGCTGGCGGGAACCGGGCTGGCCGACCACCTGGCCGGCGCCGGCGGGCAGCATTTCGCGATCTTCGCCGACGGCCACGGCCGGCAGCTACCGCGGCTGACCGGCGGGCCGTTCCGGTACAAGACATATGCGGGTGACACCCTGCGCAAGTCCATCGGACTGACCGACCGGCCGATGAAGCAGGCGGTGATCGCGCCGTCCATGCTCGCCCTGCTGTACCCGCTCGACGACGAGGTCCCCGGCTACTCGCGGGCGCAGTTCGAGGACGACCTCATCAACGAATGCGAGAAGGACATCAGGGGGGCGTTCGGCGCGGGCGCGGCCAGGGTCTCCATCGACTTCACCGAAGGGCGGCTCTCCACGCGGAACGATCACCGCAACCCGTGGACCGGCCGGAACCTGCTGCCGCACTTCATCGAGCTGAACAACCGCGTGCTTGCCCGCTTCACCGCGGACGAGCGCACCCGGATCGGCGTGCACACCTGCCCGGGCGGCGACCGGGACTCCGTGCACAGCGCCGACGTCGACTACAACGACCTGCTGCCGAGCATGTTCGGCATGAACGCAGGCTACTTCCTGATCCAGCTGGCCAGCGAGCGGGAAAAGGACCGGGTCTACAAGATCATCGGGGAGAACCTCCGCGATGACGCCGCCGGCGTCGCGCAGATGGCCTACATCGGGGTGATCAACCCGCTGAACCCGCGGATCGAGAGCCCGCAGGAGGTGCGGGACGCCCTCGTCCGCGCCTCGAACTTCATCCCGCGGGAGCGCCTTGGCGCGACCGACGACTGCGGGTTCTCGCCGTTCAGCATCGACGAGAAGCCGAACCACGGCTCGCCCGACTATGCCCGCGAGGTCGCGTTCCAGAAGATCACCAACCGCGTCCAGGGCACCAGGGCTGCCGCCGAGCAGCTTGGCGTGAGCTAGATCCTGAGCACCCGGTCGGGTGCAGGTCCAGGACCTGCACCCTCGGGGCGCTCAGTTCAGGTTGCTACCACTCAGGTGGCCACTCAGGTGGCCACCACGAACGCATCCACGTCGATGCGCGGGTGGCCGCTGGTGGCCACGTTCACGATCTTCAGCGTGTGGGTCCCTACGCTGCTGAAGGCTCGCTGCCACACGATGACCGCGTTCCGGTTGGGATTCGTAATGTAAGTGCTGATGGTGGTCTTGTAGACGCCATCGATGTACACCTTGAACGAGCCCCGGGTCGAGCCCATCGCGGACACGAGCTGGATCAGGTTGCCGGTGAACTTGTACGAGGCGCTAGCCCCGGAGGCGCTGGTCTCCGTGTCGGTGCCGCCGGAGAAGCACAGGCACGTGGAAGTCTTCCACGTGCCCGTGTAGCTGGCGGCGGTCTGCTGGTGCAGTGTCGCCGACGCCGTGAACGAGGCGCTGACCGTGGTGTTGGCCGTGAGCGTGAGCGTGCAGGTGCTCGACGCCATCCCGATGCAGCTGGCCGTGCCGCTCCAGCCGGTGAATACCCCGCCGGCCGCGGGGGTCGCCGTCAGGGTGACGGTGCTGCCCGACCCGTAGCTGGCCGAGCAGGTGCCACCACAGCTGATCCCCGACGGGCTGCTCGACACTTTGCCGGCCGCAGCGCCGGTCCCGGACTTCGTGACGGTCAGGGTGACGTTGCTGCTCGAGCCGCTGCTGAACGCGGCCGTGCCGTCCGGCGTGCCCCAGCCAGTCGGGCCGTCGTAGCCGACCTCGCCAGTGCACAGGTAGGCCGGGCTGCAGCTGCCGTCCGACCCGGAGGTCACGTCGTAGAGGTCAGAGGTGTGCGCGTAGATGTACGAGGACGGGTAACTGCCCGCGGCGGGCGTGCCGGCCAGCGCGTACACCGAGGCGATAATGGGTGAGGACTCGCTAGTGCCGCCTACCTCCAGCCAGCCGCCCTCGCTGTAACTGTCATAGACGGCGACGCCGGTGTCGGGGTCAGCGTCGGCGGCGACGTCGTTGTCGGTGCGATCGGAGCAGCCGGTGTCGGTCTGCCATGACGGCTTGGCCTCGTACGCCGAGCAGCCCGAGCCGGTGCCAGACCAGACGGTCTCGGTCCAGCCACGGCCGTTGTCGGCGGTGCTGAGCGAGGTTCCGCCGACGGCGGTGACATACTGCGAGGCGGCCGGGTATCCCACGCCGTAACCACTGTCACCGGCGGACGCGGTGACGGCCACGCCCGGGTGGTTGTAGTAGGTGTCGTAGCTGGTCTCGCCGGAAAAGTCCGGGGCGCCGTAGCTGTTGGACACGTAGTCGGCGCCGAGGCTTACGGCTGCATCGACCCCGGTGCCCAGGTCAGAGAAGCTGGGGCTGGTGGCCTCCACCAGGATGATGTGGCACAGCGGGCAGATCGCCGACACCATATCCACGTCCAGTGACTCCTCGACGTCCCAGCCGGTGTCGCCGGCGTCGGGCGGCAGCGGGCTGGCGTTGCCGTTCTCGTTCACCACCGAGAAGCAGCCGGAGCCGCAGGCGGGCAGTCCCCACGCTGACCGGTAGGTGGCCAGGTCGGAAACGATGTCGGGGTCGTTGTAGGCGTCCACCACGGCTACGGTCTCGCCGCTCCCCGTGGCGGCGGAAAGGTTGTAGGCGCTCTGCAGGCTGGACGGTCCGTACCCGTACCCGCTGGGAGCCTGGCCGGGCCGGCCAGGGGGCTGCTTGCGCGATTTCACGTTGGTCCGGACCAGGACCAGGCAGGAGGGGTGCCCGGGCCTGGCTGGCGCGCAGGCCGCTTTGTAGTGGTGGTGACCGCTCACCGGGTACAGGTGCCCGGTCACCTGCTGGCGCCCCGCCGCCGCGGGCTGGCGCGGCTGCGCGGACGCACTGGTCGCCGCCGCCGTCACGCCGAGCGTCAGCACCGCGACTGCGGCGAACGCTGTCCAGAGGCGGATCAGGAATGTGTGCCGGGCGCTTTCCTGGCCGCCCCTGGCGGTGGATCGTAACAAGCCTTCCTCCTTCAATGGCCCAGGGCCCGCAGGCGCCCGGTCGGTGCGACCGGGGTAAAGACATCCGCGGCGCTGGGAGTGACGGTTATCGTGGACGATAAAGACCTGGCCGCGATTCGTCAATATGTCGCACGGTGAGCATTCTTAATGCCACTAAATGGTGAGCATTCCGGCTTTTCCGAACTTTCAGTGAACCCTTAGTGAACCCTTAGTCCAGAGTTGCTGCTGTGATTCGCACTAATCGCGCTTGCGGATTTTCACCGGGCCGAATTCCCCGTCGCCGCGGTCCGCTTCCCCTGCACCCGGTTCTCCGGCGGCTTCTTCTCCGGCGGCTTCACCCGGCTCTCCGGCGGCTTCACCCGGCTCTCCGGCGGCTTCACCCGGCTCTCCGGCGGCGCAGTGCGACGAGAGTGAACAGGCCGGCGGCGAGCACGAGGAATGCCGACAGGAACAGCGCGGCGTGCAGGCCGGAGTAGAAGGCGCTGTAGGCGGCGCGGATGACCTCCTGGACGAGCGTGCCCTGGCCGGCCCCGGCCGCGCCGCCTGCGCCCTTCGCGTGACTGCTGGACGGGACGCCGCCGGTCTCGATGGCATGGATCACGATGGACTGGAAGTTGACCGGGATGCCCAGGTGCCCGAGCTTGCTGGTGAGGGTGGACCGCAGCTGCCCGTTCACCAGCGCGCCCAGGACCGCGACGCCGGTGACGGCGCCAATCTCCCGGCTGGTGTTCGTCGCGGATGCGGCCATGCCCGACCGCTCGGGCGGTACCGCGGAAAGGGCCGCGGCGGTGCAGGGGACCACGGTCGTGCCGATGCCGATGCCGGTCAGCGCGAGGGCGGCCGCCAGCGGCAGGTAGGCCGGGGCCGGGCTGAGGGCGGCGGTGGTCAGCAGCAGGCCCGCGCCGAACAGCAGGGAGCCGGCCACGATCGACCAGCGCGGCCCGGCAGCCGACGACCAGCGGCCGGCCACCAGCGACGCGGCGATCATGAGCGCGGTCATCGGCAGGAAGATGGCGGCGATCTGGTAACCGGAGTCGCCGACGACCTCCTCCAGGTACAGCGCGGTGAAGAAGAACACGGCGAACGTCGCGAAGTACGCGCAGAACGCGACCACGTTGGCGGTGACGAACGTCGGGACGCGCAGGAACCGCAGGTCAAGCAACGGATGGGCGGCGTGCGCTTCCCACCAGAAGAACGCGGCAGCCGCGACCGCGCTGACGCACAGCAGCGCGACCACGTTGGCTGAGGCGAAGCCGGCGCTCTCGGCGTTGATGACGGCGAAGGTCAGCGCGGTCAGCGCTGCGGCGCCGATCACCGCGCCCGCGATGTCGACCCGGTGCGCGTCGGGGTCGGAGTTCTCCGGCAGCAAGCGCGCGCTGGCCAGCAGCGCGATCAGGCCGAAGATCAGGTTGAACCAGAAGATGGCCCGCCAGTCCCAGATGCCGACCAGCGTGCCGCCGATGACGGGGCCGAGGGCGAGTGCCAGGCCCGATACCGCGGTCCACACCCCCAGTGCCCTGGTGCGGCGCCGCTCGTCGGCGTACAGGTGCCGCAGCATCGACAGCGTGCCCGGCTCGCTGGCCGCTGCGCCCAGGCCCATGACCGCCCGCCCGGCGATCAGCAGGCCGATGTTCGGGGCCAGCGCCGACAGGACCGATCCGGCGCAGAAGATGCCGACTCCGGCCAGCATGACCTTCTTGCGGCCAAACTCGTCGCCGATCATCCCGAAGGCCAGCATGGCGCCGGCGAAGGTCAGCGCGTACGCGCTGACCACCCATTGCAGCGCGGTCACGCCGGCCGCCAGCTGACTCTGGACGCTGCCCAGCGCCACGCTCACGACCGTGTTGTCCAGGAACGTCAGGAACAAGACAAGGCACAGCGCCGCGAGCGCGAGCGCGTGGGTCCCCGTCCCCGCGGCCGGCCCCCGCTCGGCGGTCACGTCGACCGAGCGGGCCACCAGTTACGCCGCTGACTTGCAGGCGGACGGCAGGCCCTTGGTCTTCCCGCCGTTCTCCAGGGCCAGCAGCCCGCAGAAGCTCGCCACGCCGACCTTCCAGGTGCCGCCCTGATTCACTGCGACGCCTGACTGGTCGGTTAGCTCCGGCGTGCCGCCCACCAGGATCGAGTACGTCACCGTGGCCTGCGTCGACGTCACTGACGTCACCTTGGTGACCTTCGCGGTCGCCGCCGACGCGAGGGTCGAGCCAGCCTGGGATTTGATCACCGAGGCGAATTCCGGCCCGTCCTGCAGCAGGCCGATCCGCTTGGTTACCGGGGTCTTCGCGTTGAAGAACGCAGCCCAGTTGGTCTCGATTGCCATCTGCGCTGACGAAGCGGGCTGAGACGTCGCCGGGGTCGACGACGCCGGGGTCGACGACGAGCCAGCCGCCGGGCTCGAGCCGCTGCTGCACCCGGCCAGGCATGCGCCAACTGCGCACACCGCGGCGATCAGGGGGAGCGAGCCGCGAATGTTCATTGCGATCTCCATGCTCTGCGCTTGACCTCGCGGCCCAGGGTCACTATGCCGTCGGAGACGGCCATCTTAGCCAGTTCTGAGCTGGCGCACAGGCAGCGGCGTCGTCACATCTCCGGCGATCTCGTCATCGGCTGGCCCTGGCGGTACATCTGGGGAGGCTTGTTCCCGGCGGACTGGCCGCCGTCGATGGGCAGCACGATCCCGGTGATGAACGACGGCTGCTCCGAGCACAGCCAGAGCACGGCGCGGGCCACCTCGGCGACCGTGCCGGTCCGGCGCATCGGCGTGGACAGCCCGGCCAGCCGCTGCGCCTCCGGGCCGGCGGCCTGGAGGTGGTGCGTCAGGATCGGGCCCGGCGCCACCACGTTGACCCGGACGCCCTGGTCGGCGTAGTCGAGCGCGGCCACCTTGGTCAGGCCGATGATCCCGGCCTTGCCCGCGACATACGCCGCCAGGCCGGCGGTGCCGTTCAGCCCGGCGATCGAGGCCATGTTGACAATCGCGCCGCCGCCGCCGCCCAGCATGGCCGGGATCTGGAACTTCATCCCCAGGAACGTGCCGCGGATGCTGGTCGCGATGCCCTGGTCGAACTCATCGGGGTCGATATCCGCGAGCGGCGCGGGCAACGGGCCATCGCTCGCATTATTGAACGCTGCGTCCAGGCGACCGTAGGCCGCCAGCGCCGCATCGACCAGGGCGCGCATCGAAGCGACGTCGGTGACGTCAGTGCGCACGGCGATCGCCCGGCCTCCGCTGGCCTCGATGCGCTTCGCGACCGCCGCCAGGGCGCCGGTGTCGCGTGCGCCCAGGACCACGGCCGCGCCGGCCGCCGCGAACGCCTCGGCCGCTGCCGCGCCGATTCCCCTGCTGGCTCCGGCCACCAGCGCCACCCGGCCGCGCATGGTCAGGTGATCCATCGGCAGGTCATCCATCGGCGGGTCATCCATGACCGCTCCTCCTGTCCCGGCGGTTGCTATCTCCTCCAGCCGCCGACGCTAGATGACTAATCATTAGATGTCAAATGATTAGATGGCTATCAATGTGTGCTAGCGTTCGGGAATGCCTCGCCCCGTGCGCCAGCCACTCGGCCTGCACCTCGCCCAGGTCGCGAAGGTGGTCGGCCGGGCCTTTGACGACGCGCTGGCCGATGCCGGCGGGTCACTGCCGGTTTGGCTGGTGCTGATCTCGCTGAAGAGCCGCCAGGCGGCCAGCCAGCGTCAGGTCGCCGAGGCGGCCGGGATCCAGAGCGCCACCCTCACCCATCACCTGAACGCGATGGAGTCGGCCGGTCTCGTCACCCGGCGGCGGGATCCGGCGAACCGCCGCGTCCACGTGGTGGAACTCACCCCGGCAGGCGACGCGCTCTTCCTCCGACTGCGGGACGCCGCGATGGCCTTCGACCAGCGCCTGCGAACCGGGCTGTCGGAGCGCGACCTCACCGAGGCCGACGCCCTGCTGGCCCGCCTGCGCGCCAACGTCAGCTGACCTCCATCCGCAGCGCCGGCGAGCGCCCAGGCAGCCAGCCGGCGAGGTATCCGCGCTGCTTCGCGTGCGGTCAGCCTGGCGGGGTGGGTGCCTGCTGCTGTGCGAAGTCCTTGGAGCGGATGGCAGTCAGCGACACCGCCGCCGCGACCAGCGCGATGATCGCCGCGACCAGCAGGATCTCGTCCAGTCCCGTGGTGAACGCGGCCCGGGTGATCGTCCCCACGGCCGCCCTGACGTTGCCTGGCAGCCTGCCGATCACGTTCCCGATCTCCCCGGACTGCACGGCGGCGGCGATCCGCGGGCCCTGATGGGACAGGCCGGGCACGGTCGCGACCCGGGACCGCACCTCGGCGACCACCTTGTTCGAGAACAGCGTCCCCAGCAGCGCGATGCCGGTCGCGATCCCGACTTGGCGGAAGGTGGAGTTGATGCCGGATGCCATGCCGGCCCGCTGCGGCGGCACCACGCCGACGGCGGTGGAGGCCAGCGGCGGGTTCACCAGGCCGATGCCGAGGCCGCCGACGATCATGCCCGGGATGAGGTGAGTCCAGGACGAGCCGGAGTTGAGCCCGCGCATCAGCAGCAGGCCCGCGCCAACCATGATCAGCCCGGGCCCAATGAGCAGCCGGATCGGCACCCGCGAGGTCAGCCTGCCGGCCACCGTGGAGGTCGCCAGGATGCCGCCGGAGATGATCATCAGCCGCACGCCGGTGCCCAGTGCCGAGTAACCGAGGATGTCCTGCAGGTACAGCACCAGGTAGAGCAGCATCGAGAAGATCGACGCGCTGAGCCCGAAGGCCGCGACCGAGCCGCCGCTGAAGGTCGGCAGCCTGAACAGCTTCAGGTCGAACATCGGGTGCGCGATGCGGGACTCCACGATGACGAACGCGACCAGCAGCACGGCCGCGAGGGCGAAGCAGCCCAGCACGAGGCTGTTGGTGAAGGACCGCTGGTTCGACTCGATCAGCGCGTAGACCAGGCTCGCCAGCGCCACCGTGAACAACGCGAAGCCCGCCCAGTCAGGCCCGCTGGCGTGCGGCGACCGGGATTCCGCCACCTTCATGATCGCGATGACGACGGCGATGATGCCGAACGGCACGTTCACGAAGAAGATCCACCGCCAGGACAGGCCGGAGGTCAGCGCGCCGCCGAGCAGCGGGCCGATGGCCACGGCCAGGCCGGTCACCGCTCCCCAGGCCCCGAACGCGACGGCCCGGTCCTTGCCGCGGAAGGCGTCAGCGAGCAGCGCCAGCGAGACTGCGAACATGATCGCGCCGCCGACTCCCTGCAGGGCGCGGGAGAGCTGCAGCATCAGCGAGGTGACGGCGAAGCCGCACAGCACCGACGCGAGCGTGAACACCACCAGGCCGATCAGGTACAGCAGCCGGCGGCCGTACATGTCCGCCACGCTGCCCGCCGTCAGCAGGAACGCCGCCAGGGTCAGCGCGTAAGCGTCGATGACCCACTGCAGGTCGGAGAAGCTCGACTTCAGCGCGATCTGGATGTCTGGCAGGGCGACGTTGACGATCGTGATGTCCAGCAGCAGCATGAAGGTGCCGAGGCACACCGCGACAAGCGTCCACCACTTGTTCCCGCGCTGGCCGGCATCCGTGCCGTCACTCCCGGCCTGCCCGGCGGTACGCGGCTGAGCCTGCCCGGACAGCTGAGCCTGCCCGGACAGATCTGCATGGGCTTCGGTCACCAGGGCTCCCGTTGGCTGGTAGGCACGAATTCTCGCGGACGGACCTCCCTACGATCATCGCCGACGCCTGCTGGAGCCGGCTCATCACCCCCGTCGCCAGGGCGGCTGCGCTGCGACGTGGCGGCTAGGCTCACCGCCAGCGCGCCGCAGCACACCAGCAGGGCACCGGCGAGCTGGATGAGGGTAGGCCGCTCGCCCAGCACGGCGAACGCCAGCAGCAGCGCGGCGGCCGGCTGGAGGAGCAGCAGCAGCGAGGACACGGCCGCAGGCAGCCGGGGCAGTGACGAGG
>JBEKFH010000020.1:0-26351 GCA_050013415.1 Streptosporangiaceae bacterium
CCATGCTGGTCCGCCGGACATCCTCCAGCCAGCCCCGCCCGCTCGCGGGCCGCTCATCGCGGCTCCACATGAGGAAGACGAGCATCATCAGCCCGAACATGATCGCGTCGCCGCCGACCCACATGATGGCCCCGCCCCAGTGCAGGTCCTGCACGGCTCCCGGTGCCCAGGCCGGGCGGGGAGCCGCGGCGACGCCCGGCGTCCCGGCATTGCCGTAGCCGAGGACCAGTCCGGTGAAGGTGTCCACCGGCATGATGAGCACCAGGATGACGAACCTGACCGGGTAGGAGAGCCGCCAGCGGATCGGCTCGTGACCGAGGATGGGCAGGAAGAAGAGGTAGCCGACCAGCAGGAACGTCGCGTGCTCCGCGTCGTGCAGGGTCTGGTTGGTCTCCACCAGGTTGGCCAGGTTGGTCAGGTGCGCCCCGGCGATCGCCGCCGTATAGGCGAGGAACCCGAAAACCGGCCAGGTCAGGAATGCGGCCACCCGGGACCGCACGGCTCGCTTGGCCCAGGTGTGCAGCGGGTTCCTGCTCGCATGCAGCAGCAGCGTGACCGGCTGGCCGGCGATCAGCAGCGGCGGCGCGATCATGATCAGCATCAGGTGCTGGACCATGTGATCCCAGAACAGCACGTCGTCGTAGGCGCCGATGCCGCTCTGCGTCGCCACCACCACGACCGCGAGCCCGCCGAGGAACATCCCGGTTCGCCACAGCGGCCAGGGCCGGGCCGGATGGCGCCTGGCCACCCGCCGGGCACCCCACAGGTACAGGCCGCCTGCGACGACCACGAAACCTGTGACGACGGGCGCGAACTGCCAGTGGCTGACGGCCGTTTCCCAGCCGAACGGGGGCAGCATGTGACCTCCTTCAACGGAAGAGCCTACTCAGGCCACCCGGCACGCAAGCTCGCGCCTCCTGGCAGGCGGCGAGGTATGAGAGGCTGGTACTAGCGGGATGCTCGCGCTGCCCGTTGCTTGCAATAGGCGGACCTGTGCCGGGCCAGCCAGGCCAACATGGCCGTGGTCCCGGGACGAGTCCGCGGCCGGGAGGGTTCGCCTAGTGGCCGATGGCGGCGGTCTTGAAAACCGCTAGGGCGTTGACGCGTCCTCGTGGGTTCAAATCCCACACCCTCCGCAAAACCCTTGGCTACAGGCCGCGGGTCTCGACGCCATGGCGGAGTACGGACTGAGCTGTTTACCGCTCGGCGAGGTCATCAAGCAGGTCCTTGTCCTCCTCCAGGTGGGTCAGGATCAGATCCCGGTCCTCGGGGGAGAATGTGCCCAGGTTCCGCCTCGGGCGCGACCTGGCACTGCTCGCTATGTGGGAGGCAACAGGCGTCACGGCCCTAGCTTCGCCGTGGAACTGGCTGTCATCCATAGCAGCCATAGCATCCTCCCCTGACTTATCTGTGGCACGGTCATTAACCGTCCTCATCCGTGCAACAGTCATGATGGGCGGCATTTTCCCCTCGCGGGGCGTCCAGGCTCAAAATACAGCGCTATACGCTGGGCGATCATCTCCAGATCGGTGATTTCCTGCCCCCCGATCTCGTCGATGAGCATCAGCTCGGCTTGCACCCGGTGCGCGCACCGCCGCAGTAAGCTGTCTCGGGTGACGAAAAAGCCAGTCTTAGCGGGATGAAGGCCAACGTCTACGTTGATGGCTTCAACCTTTACTACGGCAGCTGAAGGGCAAGGGCCCGGGCTTCAAGTGGCTGGATCTCGACACGCTGTGCCGCAAGCATTTGATCCCATCGAACCCGGTCAACCGCATCCGGTATTTCACAGCCCGGATCTCCGCCCGGCCCGGCGATCTTGACGCTCCGGTGCGGCAGGAAACTTACCTGCGAGCGCTGGCTACCATCCCCGGGCTGACGATCCATCTCGGTCATTTTCAGCAGACCAAGGTGCGCATGCCCTTAGTACATCCGCCCAGCAGTGGCCAGAAGACTGAGAGAGTCTACAAGACAGAGGAAAAGGGCAGCGATGTCAATATCGCCACCAACATGCTCCTCGACGCGTTCAACAAGGACTGCGACCTTGCGGTGGTCATCAGCAACGACTCCGACCTTGAGGCACCGATCCGCGCCGTGATGCAGGAACTCGGAGTGCCGGTGGGGCTGCTGAACCCTCATCCGGTATGGCGCCGGAGCCGTGACCTGCTGAACCTTGACCCTGTGTTCTTCAAGCAGATCCGGCCGAACGCCGTGAAGAACAGCCAGTTCCCGGACGTCCTGACGGATGCCAACGGCACCTTCCGGCGTCCTGCGACGTGGTGACCTCAGGCACACATAGCGTGGTGACCTCAGGCACACATAGCAAGGACCCCGTCACAAGGACGGGGTCCCGCGCCCACCCACCGAAGCGAGTGGGGGGATTGCTGCCATCAAACAACGTAGAAGCCTTTCCGTCAATTCCGTTCGAGCGGAGCACCCTTCACGGGCCTGCGCCGTAGCCGGACACTGAGATCGGCGACCTCAGCGGAAAGGCGGAGTCCTGTGGATGACAGGCCAGTGTGGGCCCGGCGGATCACGACCGAGCGCGAGGCGCGCGGCTGGAACAAGCCCCAGTTCATCGAGGCGCTCCGCGGCCACGCATCGAAGGAGCTGCCCGGCAAGGAGTCCCTGCTGCACCGGGTGCACTCCTGGGAAAGCGGCGCCACCTGCCCCGATGACTTCTACAAGCCGCTGATCGCCAGGACCTTCGGCACGGTCACCGCCGCGATCTGGCCCGTCCCGGGCAGCAGGGACGCGGACGCGGAGCTGGTCACCGGCACCGGCATGGACACCCTGGAAGTCCTCACCCGGCTCCGCGCACCTGCCTGATTAACCCTGCCTGCCCGCGCTAGGAAACTGGTCCTGTCCGTTCTTCTCATAGGCGCCGCACCGGGCGGCGGGTGCTGGACCTTCATCCAGCCGCGCTGGTCGCCGTGCGCGCAACAGCGTCACCATCTCGGCTGGACCGGTACCAGGCGGGTCTCGCCGGTCGCGCGATGCCTGAGCTCGCGGCACTCGCGGGACTTGCCGATGTCGGTCCGCCGCTTCCCGCCGCACGGCCCGGAAGAGCGACATCGGCCACGCCCGCATCCCGAATGAGGCCATTGCCCGTATCTGGCCGGTCATGGCCCTCACCCCCAGGCACACGTTCCAGGTGCTGACGAAGCGACCCCACCGCCTGGCCTCGCTCCTGGCCGACACTGCGTTCGCGGGGGGAGGTCGGCGAGCATGCATCGCGGATGACCCAAGTGTCCCCGCTCGCCATGCCGGCCAGAGCGGCGATACGCCATGGCCACTGCCGACGTTTGGATCGGCAAGTCCATCGAGAACGACGACTACTACACATGGCGGGCCGATTTCCTGCCCCGGATCCCGGCCGCTGCTCGGTTCCGGACCTGGGACCAGATGCCGGCCCTCGCCGGGAGCACCCGGTGACCACGCCAGCCTGACCGCGAGCCGGGGCCCCGGCTGCCTGACCGTGGCTCAGAACCCGAACTCCCAGTAGGGGGTGATGGTCTGCTTGACCTGGCTGGCGGGCGGCGCAGTGACCTGAACCGGGCCGCCGAAGCCCCCGAACGTGAGGTCCTCGGTTTCCGTCTGCGCCGGGTTGCGGTACCTGGTGCGCACCGTGGTGATCGTGTCCAGGCTGCGGACCCGTCCCTGCTGGTCCACGTCGACGGTGCCAGCAACGGTGACGGCCGGGGATCCGGCGGGGTGCGCGGTGAACGCGTACTTGCTGCCGGTCCAACCCGGGCCGGAAGCCGGCCCCACGTAGCGCACGGCAGCCGCCGACCGCAGCACCCCGAGCAGTTCGGCGGGGCTGATCGGCTGCTCGAAGGTGTTACCGCGGAGTTCGCGTCCCGGCGAGGCGCGCGTGTCTGGCGCGGGGATCGGGGCCTCATCCCAGGGCTTGCCGACGGATCCGAGCCCGGATGCGGGAGATACCCAGGTGTACAGGTTCTTACCGATGAAACGGAGCTGTTCGGTTACGTAATTGTGCGTCCCGCGTAGTGGGCCGCCGGTCACCAGCTCCGTTCCACGCTCGTGCTGGGGGTCGATCGCGCCGGTGAGCGCAAAGTGCTGCATGAGCCGGATCGACGGGAGCGTCAGCGACCCGTTCATGGTGAAGCGGTAGCTTTGTGCCGAGGTTTTCACCATGGCGCTGGTCACTGCCGCGAGCGCCGACGGCGGGCTGGTGACGGACGTTCCGAGCAACGTCGCGGCGGCGGCCACAGCCCCGGCGACCGCGCCCGCCGGCACCAGAACCCGCATCCGGCGCCGGTGACGGTGCCGCGCCGCGGCCTGTTCCCGCACGCCGCGCAGCAGGTCGATGCCCGGCGGCACGTCGTCGGATCCCGCGAGCAGCGTGGCGCGCATGTCCTGGCCGGTGTCGTTCATGTTGTGCTCCTTGACGTCGAATTCCACTGCGGCAGCCCGTTCTCGCTGAGCTTCGCGCGCAGCGCGCGCAGGCCCCGGTGTGCGTGGGTCTTGACCGAGCCGGCCGAGCAGCCGAGCAGCGAGGCGACCTCCGCCTCGGGCAGGTCCTCCAGGTAGCGCAGGACCACCACGGCGCGCTGCTTACGAGGCAGCTCGCCGAGCGCCTGCCGGATGAGCAAGGCGAGCGCAAGCCGGTCGGCGGTGTCGTCACCTGCCGCGTGTTCCGGCAGCTCGGCTACTGGTCTCTCCCGGCGCCACCGGGCACGCCACCAGGACCGGTACGTGTTCACGATGACACGGCGCAGGTAGGCGTCCGGATCGCCGTCGATAGAATCCACCCGCGGCCAGGCCTGGTACAGCTTGATCAGGCTGGCCTGCACGAGATCCTCGGCGGCGTGCCAGTCGCCGGTGAGCAGCACCGCCACCCTCAGGTGGCGTTCGCCGTGGTCGCGCACGAACGCGGCGAAGCTCTGCTCCAGCTCCTCGCTGCCGCCAGGCATCACGCCTACTCCTCACGTCCGCGGTCAAGACTCATGCGTGATACGCCCCGACCCGGGCATCTGGTTGACATTGGTAAAAAGCAATATCGCTCACGAGTGACAATGAGCGGGTGCGTCACAGGTTCAGGTCGCGGCGGGCTTCGGCGCGAATGACCTTGTAGCGCAGGTCGAGCGGGCTCGTCCGGCTGAAGCCGGCGACCACGCCGCCGGCCAGCCACTAGCGGCAGTCGCCAGCCCGCCCGATCCTGACAACGACCAGCGCCAGGCCCGCCGATGCGCCTGGAGTGGGCGCGGGGCATGCGCGATACCTGTCAGGACGCGGGCGTGCCCTTCTTCTTCAAGCAGTGGGGCGGCGCCGGGGGGCCAAGGCGCTCTGCCGGGAGCTGGACGGCCAGGTATGGGACGAGATGCCCGCCGCCGCGCTGTAGGACCGGTCACCACCAGGAGCGGCCCGGCGGATCCCATGACGGGGTCGGCTCCCACCTGAGGCACTCGACCGATACCGACGCGGGGTCGAGCTCGAACAGGCATCCCGGCCGGCCCTAATCCCGCCTGCGCATGCCGCTCGCCCTGGCCTCCTGGATCATCTCCGGCTCACGCTCCGCTGCCCGCGGTCTGCTCCCGGCCGGGGATTACTGACGGCGGCCTTCTCGCGTGTTACTCTTCGGTAACATATGCTGACGGCCGTATCTGAAGGACTGGCGGCCGTATCCCGAGGAGCAGCATGACGACGGAGATTGACGCACCGGCCACTGCTGGCTTTTCGCTCGAGCTAGGGCCGGAACTGCGCGAGATGCGGGACTGGGTGCACGGCTTCGCGGCTGACGTCATGAGGCCCGCCGCAGCCGAATGGGATGAGCGGGAGGAGACGCCCTGGCCTGTGCTGGAACAGGCGGCCCAGATCGGGCTTTACTCCCTGGACTTCTTCTCGGCCCAGTGGCTGGAACCCAGCGGGCTCGGTATTCCCGTGGCGTACGAGGAGCTCTTCTGGGGCGATGCCGGCATCGCGCTGTCGCTGGTCGGCAGCACCCTGGCGGCGGTCGCCGTGGCCAGCAACGGCACCCCGGAGCAGATGGGCGAGTGGCTGCCGGAGATGTTCGGCGGCAAGGGGAATGTCAGGCTGGGCGCGTTCTGCGCCTCGGAGTCCGAGGCGGGCAGTGACGTGAGCGCCATCAGGACCCGGGCGCACTACCGCGAGGCGACCGATGAATGGGTTCTGAACGGCACGAAGGCGTGGGCGACTAACGGCGGGATCGCTGATGTTCATGTGGTGGTCGCCTCGGTGGACCCCGCCCTGGGCGCGCGCGGCCAGGCGAGCTTCATCGTTCCGCCGGGCACCGCCGGGCTCAGTCAGGGGCAGAAGGTCCGCAAGCACGGGGTCCGCGCCTCGCATACTGCCGAGGTGATCCTGGATGACGTCCAGGTTCCGGGCCGGTGCCTGGTCGGCGGGAAGGACCGGCTGGACGCCAGGCTGGCGCGGGTGCGGTCGGGCGGCCGGGGCGGCGAGCAGGCGGCGATGAAGACGTTCGAGGCGAGCCGCCCCGCGGTGGCGTCCATGGCGGTAGGCGTGGCCCGGGCCGCGGTCGAGTACGCGCGCGACTATGCCGCCGAGCGCGTCCAGTTCGGCCGGCCGATCGGGCAGAACCAGGCGGTCGGCTTCATGCTGGCCGATATGCAGGCGGCCGTGGACGCGGCCCGGCTGCTGGTGTGGCGGGCGGCCTGGATGGCCCGCCAGGGGATGGCCCTGGACGGAGCCGAGGGGTCGATGTCCAAGCTGGTGGCGAGCGAAACCGCGGTACGGGTGACCGAGCAGGCCATCCAGATACTCGGCGGCAACGGGTACACCCGTGACTTCCCGGTGGAGCGGTGGCACCGGGACGCGAAGATCTTCACCATCTTCGAGGGCACCTCGGAAATCCAGCGAATGATCATTGGCCGGGCCGTCACCGGGCTTGATGTTAGGTAGCCTGAGCTGCGGTTTTACCGAGCCGCTAGACGGAAGGCGGGCCGTCCCACGGGGGAAGTGGGGCGGCCCATTTTCGTGTCCGGTTTACGCGAATCATGCCGGTTATTTCCCGTTGTCCTGAATCCGTGCTGAAACCTGAAAGGTGATGGCCCAGACCATCTGCCACGGTGACCCTTGCGCGGCGATGTTTCCCCGAAGTAACGTACTCGCTAGTAACCGCCACTGGATCCGTGTTTGCGCAGCTAAACAGGGTTAGTGCGATCTGACCGCAGCAACTCGATCAAAGGAGATCAACGAATGGCGAGTCTCAGGCTTACCAATAGCATACTTGTCACGACCGCTGCGGCGGCGGCGCTCGGTCTCAGCGCCCTACCTGCGTCAGCGGCCACATCGGCCACCACTTACAAGGTCACGCCCGGCGGGTCCTTCACCGGGAAGTCCGGCACGACCACCCTCACCGACACCAACACCGGCACGCAGCTGGTCTGCAAGTCCGCCGCTGCGAGCGGCACGCTCAAGTCCGGCTCCGGCCTGGCCGGCGCGGGCCTCGGCAGCATCAAGACCATCAGCTTCACGACCTGCACCGGTCCGCTGGGCCTGACCTTCACCGTGAAGCCGGCCCACCTTCCGTGGACGCTGAACGCCACGAGTTACAAGAGCGGCGTGACGAAGGGCACCATCACCGGCATTCACGCCACGCTGTCCGGAACAGGCTGCACCGCCACGGTCGACGGCACCTCGGCCACCGCGGACAACGGCAAGGTAGCGATCACCTACACCAACAGCAGCGCTAAGCTCGCGGTGCTCGCCGCCGGCGGCAACCTGCACGTCTACAACGTGAGCGGCTGCGCCGGGCTGCTGAACAGCGGTGACGCGTCGACATTCGTCGCCTCGTTCGCCGTCAGCCCCAAGCAGACGATCACCGGTTCGTAATAAAAGCAACCCATGCGAGCCTTCAAGCGCTTGCGGATTGTGCGCGCCGCGGTCCCGGCGGTCGTCGGCCTGCTGACCGTGCTGGCACTCGTCAGCCCGGCAGCAGCGTCCACGGCCACGACGATCACTGTGCGGTACCCGGTGTCCGGCAGCACCTACCTGCAGGGCATCAGCTCGACGGCCGCGCTCGGCCCCGGCACGCTCAGCTCCACCATCAATCTCAAGAACGGGAAGCTGAGGGCCAACCTCGCCCTGCCGCCGGCCAGCTCGTCGTTCATGCTCGGCCTGCTCCCGGCCAGCGCGACTACCGCCTTCATTCAGGACGGGCACGAGACGGGAACGCTGAACCTGAACACGGGCGCGGTCACCACCACGGCGCAGATCACCCTGGAGATCACCGCGGTGTCGATCGCCGGGCTGCCGCTGCCGGTGCCGGCGGGCTGCGAAACCGTTACCCCCGTCACCATCACCGTCACCAGCCAGCCCGGCTTCAGCGTGGTGAACGGCGGCACTGTCACCGGGACCTACACGATCCCGCAGTTCGCTGGCTGCGGGCTCCTCACCCCCATTATCAATCTCAGCATCCCGGGATCGGGCAATACCATCAGCCTGACCCTGGGAGCGGCGAAGCGGATCTGACCAGCCAGGCCGGAGCGCGGCTGAGAAGGCAGGAACAGGAAGGAGGCCGGAACTTCCGCCCTCCTTCCGTCCTGATCGCCAGCAATTATCTCGGTTGGCATTACCTGCGGTAAGCGTCGGCCAGGCCAGCACCGCCGGTCCGGCCTTACCGCTTTCTCGAAGAGCGAGCACGGTAACGGCGTAATCTGGCTGACCACGAACGGAGACTGATCGATGGCACTAGCCAGGTTCCCGGCAGGGTTGGCCCGGGACAGCGGCGGCCATCGTTCCTGGTCGCCGGGCAGCTGCCGGTGAAAATGGCCGGCCTGGCCGTCCGGCGCGCCGCCCGCCGCTTGGCGGCCTGGGCGCCCTTCATGGCCGCGGTGATCGCCGCTGCCGCCCTGGCCGTCGGTGCCGTGTCCTACGCTGGCGTGCGGCCAGCGCGCAATGCCGCCGTGCAGGCGGCCCTGACACCGGCAGGCGGCCACCAGGCCGCGCGGCTGCGGCTCAGTTACGGCTGCGCCTCGCCAGCCGGCCAGCGGCAGATCATCGTTCTGCTCAGCGCTGCCTTTCCGGTCAGGGTCAGCACCGGAACGCCCATCGCGGCGACCGGCAGCCAGATAGCCATCACGATCCCGGCGGCGACCATCGCGGCCCTGGCCCCGCCGCATGCCGCGTCGGTCGCCGCGTCGGCCCGGCTCACGATGACCGTGGCGCTGCGCCGCGTATCGGCCGCCGCGGCGTGGACCGCGCTGACCGCCCCGGCCACGGCCATCCCGGTGCAGGGCAGCCTGGTGACCACGGTCAGCGGCGCGGCTGCGCCAGTGACGGTGAGCTCACCGGGCCCGGTGACGTTCCGGCCCGCGGCACTGTCCGTCGTGCTGACCTGGGCTACGGCAGCGGGCGGGGCGAGCCCATCGCCAGCCGCCTCGCCCGCCGGCCCGCCCGCGAGCCCATCGCCAGCCGGCCCGCCTGCGAGCCCGGCCGCCAGCTCGCTTGCCTGCACCCCGGACGCCGGCCAGCGCACCAGCCTGGCGACCGTGACCGTGGCCGGCGCCGCGGCGCGTGGGAAAGCGCCGCTGGCGGTCGCGGCGCCCTGCCCGCCCGAACCGAAAGGGGGGCTGAAGCTGAATCCGCGCTTCCCGCTGCCCAAGCCCCCGAAGGGATCGAAGATCCTGTTCCCCGAGCCGGCCGACGGATGCGCATACGTAAAGGGCTTCGCGGACGTCGCGAAGCTCAACGGGGCTAGCCTGCTCGGCCCGGCGCTGACCGATCTGGCGCTGGATGTGCGAGTCGTGCAGAAGCTGACTCCCCCGATTTACTACGAAATCGACACGCCTGCTCAGCTTGAGTACCGCAGCTGCGCCACGTGCCAGCTGGTGCATGGCTTTCCGCCGGCCAAGGCCACATTCCTGGGGTTCGGGTTCGTCCCGGTCACGGCGGTGATGCAGCTGACGGAGGTCGGGACCATCAACATCATCAGCGTGGGATCGGGATTCGCGCTGGCCACGAACACCGTCTGGTCGGAACTGACGTTGCGCATTCATGATGTCACGGTCAATGGGACCCCGCTGGACGTCGGTTCGCGCTGCCAGTCCGTCACGCCGTTCCTGGCGAAACTTGTCGGCACGATTACATCTAAGCCGCCCTACTCACTCCAGAATGGGGGGCCGCTTACCGGCCTGGTCAACATCCCGGCCTTTACCGGGTGCGGCGTCACCGAGAATCTCGACCCGCTCTTCACCGGCGCCGTCTCCGGCGAGCGGAACTTTAACGAGCTCACCCAGGGGGCGCTGTGCCCGCTGATCGGCACCGGAACCTGCCCGCCTCCCATTCCGGTACCTCTGCGCTGAACCGCGGCGGCGAGGCAAGCCGCGCACCGGGCCAGCGCGTGAGCGCTCTGCGGGATCCCCAGGGCTAAAGGAGGCAGTGCCATCAGTACCGAGGTGGTCATCGAGGGCCTGACCAAGTCGTTTGGCCGCCACATGGTATGGCGTGACATCTCGCTGACGCTTCCGGCGGGAGAGGTGAGCGTGATGCTCGGGCCGTCCGGTACTGGCAAGACCGTGTTTCTCAAATCCCTGGTCGGCCTGGTCCGGCCCGATCGCGGCCGGGTCCTGGTGGACGGAGTCGACACCGTGTCGTGCTCCGAGCGTGAGCTGTACCGGGTCCGCAAGCTATTCGGGGTGATGTTCCAGGACGGCGCGCTCTTTGGCTCGCTGAATCTGTACGACAACATCGCCTTCCCGCTGCGCGAGCACACGAAGATGTCGGAGGGCCAGATCCGGTCCGTCGTGCTGCAGAAGATGGAGATGGTGGGCCTGACCGGGGAAGGGCACAAGTTTCCCGGTGAAATCTCGGGCGGCATGCGCAAGCGGGCCGGGCTGGCGCGCGCGCTGGTTCTGGATCCCGAGATCATCTTGTGCGACGAGCCGGACTCTGGCCTGGATCCGGTTCGCACCGCGTACCTGTCGCAGTTGCTGATTGACCTGAACGCTGAGATCGACGCCACGATGCTGATCGTCACCCATGACATTCAGATCGCCCGTACCGTGCCGGACAACATCGGCATGCTCTTTCGCGGCGGGCTGGTCATGTTCGGCCCGCGCGAGGTCCTGCTCACCAGCGAGAATCCGGTTATCACCCAGTTCGTCAACGGGCGCAAGATCGGCCCGATCGGCATGTCCGAGGAAAAGGACGAGGCGGCCCTGGCGCTGGAGAAGGCTCATCAGGATGCCGCCGGGAAGGCGGCCGAGGAGCCGCCCGTGCTGGTCCCGCAACTGACTCCCAGCCCCGGCCTGCCAGAGCGCAAGGCGGTCGGCCGCCGCCGGGCCCGGGTGCTCGGCATGCTCGACACCCTCCCGGCCAGCGCCCGCCGCGCCATCCTCGCCGACGCCCCGGACCCGGCCGGGCCTGCGCGCGACTCGCCTCCCCCCGGGCCTGACCGCGACGTGCCCCCGGCCGGCGCCGGCGCCGCGTGGCCGCCCGCGCAGGCAGCCGGGCCCGCCGCGCAGGCAGCCGGGCCCGCCGGGCAGGCAGCCGGGCCCGCCGCGCAGGCAGCCGGGCCCGCCGGGCAGGCCGGCGGGGGGACCGCCGGGCTGCCGCCGCGCCGCGGCAGGTGGCCGTCCCTCTGGCCGGGGGGACCGCGATGACTAGCCAGCAAAGGTCGTCCCCGGGCACCGGGCCGCTGGCGCAGACAGGCAGGCTGTTCGCCCTCGCCGGCAGCGTGCTCTGGCTGACTTTCCAGCGCCCGTTCCAGGTACGGGAGCTGATCGAGCAGTTCTGGTTCATCGCCAGCGTCACGATCCTGCCGTCCATGCTGGTGTCGATCCCGTTCGGGGCAGTCATCACGCTGCAGGTCGGCTCGCTGGTGCAGCAGTTCGGCGCGGAATCATTCACCGGCGCGGCGAGCGTGCTCGCCGTGGTGCAGCAGGCCAGCCCTCTCATCGTGGCCTTGCTGATCGCCGGGGCGGGCGGCTCGGCTATCTGCGCGGACATCGGCGCCCGCACCATCCGCGAGGAGATGGACGCCATGGAAGTGATGGGCGTGTCGCCGGTGCAGCGTCTCATCGTGCCCCGGGTGCTCGCCGCGTCGGCGGTCGCAGTGCTGCTCAACGGCCTGGTGTCGGTGGTCGGCGTGGTCGGCGGGTACCTGTTCTTCGTCTACCTTCAGCACGGCACGCCGGGTGCGTTCATCGCCAGCTTCTCGTCCCTGGCTCAGCTTCCCGACCTGTACATCAGCGAGATCAAGGCGCTGATATTCGGGTTCATCGCCGCCGTGGTGGCCGCCAACCGGGGCCTGAACCCGCGGCCGGGGCCTAAGGGCGTCGGCGACGCGGTCAACCAGTCAGTGGTCATCTCGTTTCTGCTGCTCTTCTTCGTCAACGTCATCCTGACCGCGATCTACCTCAAGCTCGTTCCGGCGAAGGGATCGTGAGCCCCATGCGCGCGGCCAGCCAAGCCCCGTGGCGCCGGCGAACCCGCGCCGGCCTGCCCAGCCTTCGCCTCGACCGGTACCTGACCTGGCTGGACTTGCTCGGCGATCAGCTGCAGTTCTATGCCCGCGCGCTGGCGTGGACGCCACGGGTTATCCGGCGCTACTGGCGGGAAGTGCTGCGGCTGATCGGCGAGGTGAGCTTCGGCAGCGGCGCGCTGGCGCTGATCGGCGGCACTGTCGGAGTGATGATCAGCCTGACGCTGTTCACCGGCACCGTCGTCGGGCTGCAGGGCTACGCCGCGCTCAGCCAGATCGGGGTGTCCGCGTTCAGCGGCTTCGTCTCCGCGTACTTCAATACCCGTGAGATCGCGCCGCTGGTGGCCTGCCTGGCGCTGTCGGCCACCGTGGGCGCAGGCTTCACCGCTCAGCTCGGCTCGATGCGCATCAACGAGGAGGTGGACGCGCTGGAGGGCATGGGGGTGCCGAGCCTGCCGTACCTGGTCACGACCCGGATCCTGGCCGGCGTTGTGTGCATCATCCCGCTGTACGCGATCGGCCTGGTCAGCTCCTACGTCGGCTCGCGCCTGGTCACGGTGGATTTCGAAGGGCAGTCACCCGGCACCTACGACCACTATTTCGGGCTCTTCCTGTCGCCGGTCGACGTGCTCTGGTCGTTCCTCAAGGTGGTGATCTTCAGCGTTGTAGTGATCTTGGTTCACTGCTACTACGGTTACCGGGCCGAGGGCGGCCCGGCCGGGGTGGGCGTTGCCGTGGGACGTGCCGTTCGGACCGCGATCGTCATGATCAACATCATCGACTTCTTCATGAGCCTGGCCATCTGGGGGGCCACCACAACCGTGCGGGTGGCGGCCTGATGCCCGCTGCGAGTGACCGCCACACCGCCCGCCGCCGGCTGGCCGGCCTGGCCTTCCTGCTGGTGATGGTCCTGCTGGCGGGGCTGTCGGTGGCGCTCTACCAGAAGAAGTTCACCCCGGTGGCCATGGTGACGCTGTACAGCGACAGCGCTGGCAGTGAGATGCACATCGGTGCGCAGGTGATGGTGCGAGGCGTTCAGGTGGGCGAGGTACGCCAGGTCACCACCAGCGGAAACGGCGCCCGGCTGGAACTCGCCATCCAGCCAGCGCAGCTGCGCTGGCTGCCGGTCAACGTGTCCGCCGAGCTGCTGCCCGCCACCTTGTTCGGCGAGCGGTACGTGGACCTGATCATCCCGCGCCAGCCCGCGGCGCGGACGCTGGCGGCAGGCGGGGTTATCCGGCAGAACCGGTCGGCGGACGCGGTAGAGCTGGAGCGGGTGCTGAATAACCTGCTCCCGCTGCTCACCGCGCTGCAGCCGGCCAAGCTGTCGGTGACCCTGACCGCGATCGCTCAGGGCCTGCAGGGCCGCGGCCAGGAACTCGGTGAGACGCTGGTGACGCTCAGCTCCGACCTGCGGCAGCTGAACCCGCAGCTTCCAGCACTGGACGCCGACATCCGCGAGCTGGCCGGCGTCGCCAGGACCTACGCCCAGGCCTCGCCCGCGATCGTGCAGTCACTGAGCGACCTCAGCCGGACCAGCCAGACGATCGCCAGCGATCGGGCCGGCCTGACGGCCTTGTTCAGCACCGTGACGACGGCCTCGGCCGACCTGCGCGCTTTCCTCGGCGCGAACTCGGATAACATCATCCGGCTGTCCGCGACCAGCCTGGCCACGCTGCGGATCCTGGCTGCCTACTCACCCGAGTTTCCCTGCACGCTGCGGGATCTCGCGCAGTTCGTGCCGGCCGCTGACCGGGCCCTCGGCCGGGGCACCCGGCAGCCGGGCCTGCACGCGCAGGTGATCGTGGTCCCGTCGCCGGGCAAGTACCTGCCCGGCATCGACACTCCCAGGTTCGGGGACAACCTCGGCCCGCGCTGTTATCCCGTTCCCTTCCCCGGCATCCGGCTGAAAGACGGCGCGCAAGGCCGCGGCGCCGCGCTCCCGGTATCTGCCGGGTCCGGGACGGGCGGGAAGTCCAGCGCCGCGGGCGGGAAGGCGAGCGCCCGCGCAGCCACGCCGATCCGGGACACCGCGTCCGGCGGCCCGGCTGGCCAGCAGCCAACCCCGCCCCGGGCTGCCGGGCCGGTACTGACCCCGAACGGCCCCGCCGGACTGCCGGGCTCTCCGGCGGAGAACGAACTGGCCCGCGAGCTGGCCGGGCTTTCGCTCGGCCAGTCCGCCAGCTCGCTGCCCGGCTGGAGCGGCCTGCTGGTCGCACCGCTTTTCCGCGGCACGGAGGTGAGCGTGGAAGGAGGCAGGACGTGAAGCGTGACAGCATCGCCGGGCCGCTGGCCAAGTCGGTCATCTTCATCGTCGTCACCGTGCTCATCACCGTGATCCTCGGGCTGTCGATCGCGCCGATCTCCGGACCCAGCGCCGCGGGTTACCGGGCCACGTTCACCGACGTCACCGGCCTGACCGTGGGCGACAACGTGGACATCGCCGGGGTGACCGTGGGGAGCGTCACCTCGATCTCCGTCTACCGCCGCAACCTCGCGCTGGTCGGCTTCTCGCTGCCCGCCAGCCGGACGCTGCCCGCCTCGGTCACGGCGACGATCAGGTACCTCAACCTGGCCGGGCAGCGCTATATCGAGCTGGGCCAGGGTGCGGGACCGGTAGGCCGCACGCTCCCGGTAGGCGGCACCATCCCGCTGGCCCGCACTACTCCCGCGCTCGATCTCACCGAGCTGTTCAACGGCTTCCAGCCGCTGTTCCAGGCGCTCACTCCCGGTGACGTCAACCAGCTTTCCAGCGAGATCATCCAGGTTTTCCAGGGGGAGAGCCCCGATATCGCCACCCTAGTCGCCTCGGTCGGCTCGCTGACGACGGCGCTGGCCACCAGAGACCAGGTCATCGACCAGATCATCGGCAACCTGAACGCGGTGCTGCATACCGTCAGCACTCGCGACAGCCAGCTCGCCAGCCTGGTGTCGACCCTGCAGCGGCTAGTGTCCGGGCTCGCCGCCGACCGTCAGCCGATCGGCTCCGCGATCTCCTCGGTCGCCACCCTGACCAGCGCCACCGCCGGACTGCTGCAGGTTGGCCGGGCTCCGCTGCAGGCCGATATCACCCAGCTCGGAGCGCTGTCCTCGCACCTGGCCGCGAGCTCGGGCACGGTCAGCACCTTCCTGCGGGACCTGCCGCGGAAGATGTCAGCTATCGCCCGGCTGGCCTCCTACGGGTCGTGGCTCAACTTCTTCCTGTGCGACGCCACCGTCAGCGGGGTGCACAGCTCCTACGGCGGCTCGCCCCCCACCGGCGTCTCGGTCGCGGCTGCGAGGTGCCGGTGATGGGGCCAGTGATGACGCAACCGAGCAGGAGGCAGCCGCCCGCGGCGCGCCTGCAGCTCAAGCCGCTGCGGGAGCGCAATCCGGTCGCGGTCGCGGTCGCCGGGCTGGTCATCGTCGCCGTCATAGCCCTGGTGGCGTACTTCGCGGGCGACCTGCCGGTCATCGGCAACGGCACCGGGTATTCCGCGTACTTCGCCGAGGCGGCCGGCCTGCAGCCGGGCAACGAAGTCACGATCGCGGGCGCGACGGTCGGCAGGGTGACCGGCGTATCGCTGGCCGGCGCCAAGGTCCTGGTGTCGTTCACGGTGAAGAACGAATGGGTCGGCGACCGGACCACCGCGGCCATCAAGATCAAGACGCTGCTCGGCGACAAGTACCTGGCTCTCGATCCCCTCGGCGGAGCCGCCCAGGAACCCGGCCAGCCAATTCCGCTGTCCCGCACCACGTCACCGTACGACGTCACCGAGGCGTTCAGCGGGCTCGGGCAGCAGATCAGCCAGATCAACACCGGCCAGCTGGCGCAGAGCCTGCAGGCGCTGTCCGGTGCGTTCAGCGCCACCCCGCCGTACGTGCGCAGCGCGCTGCACGGCCTGGCCTCGCTGTCGGCCACCATCGCCTCCCGGGATGCCGCCGTGACCAGTCTGCTGGCCGGCGCCAGGAAGATCACCGGGACGCTGGCGGGCCAGGACGCCAACGTCGCGGCCCTGCTGCGCAACGGGAACCTGCTGCTGGCCGAACTGCGGCAGCGCCAGGCGGCCATCCACTCGCTGCTGCTCGGGGTGCAGGCGCTCTCGACCCAGCTCTCCGGCCTGGTGGCCGATGATCAGGCGCGCCTGCACCCGGCCCTGCAGGCGCTCGGCCAGGTCACCAGCGTGCTGCAGCGCAACCAGGCGAGCCTGGCCCGGGCGCTGGCGCTGGCCGGGCCGTACTACCGGCTGCTGGGCAATGCGCTCGGCAACGGCCGCTGGTTCGACGCGTATCTGTGCGGCCTGGTACCCAAGTCCTACGTGCCCGGCAACGTCCCCGCCGCGGGCTGCCAGCCGCCGAAGCCATGAGTGCTCCCGGAGTCGTGAATGGAGGTGCTGCGCCGATGACACAGCGCGGCGGTACTGATCGCGGCGGTACTGATCGCGGCGGTTCCGGGCGGGCCGCTGGCGCGCTCAGCAAGCTGACGGCGACCCGGCGGGATCGGTGGATTTTCGGGATTTGCGTCGCGGTCGCGATCGCCATGGCCGCCGGCGGAGTGCTGCTCATCCAGGCGGGCAGCCCGGGCAAGCAGGTCACCGCCTACTTCACCGAGACCATCGGGGTGTACCCGGGCTCGACGGTGCGCGTGCTCGGCGTTCCTGTCGGCAGGGTGAACGCGGTCCAGCCCGACGGGACGCTGGTCCGGGTGACCATGACCGTGAACGCGGGGGTCGCGGTGCCCGCCGACGTGCGGGCGGTCGTGCTGGCGCCGAGCGTGGTATCCGACCGTTACATCCAGCTGGTGCCCGCCTACACCGGCGGCCCGCAGCTGGCCGACCGGGCGGTAATACCGGTGAGCCGCACGGCGGTTCCGGTGGAGATCGACCAGCTCTACGCCGACCTGAATAACCTGTTCGCTGCCCTCGGGCCGCACGGGGCCAACAAGCACGGTGCGCTGAGCAGCGCGATCAGGGTCGGCGCTGCCAACCTAGGCGGCCGTGGTGGCGACCTGAACGCGTTCATCCGGCAGTTCAGCGGGCTGTCGCGAACCCTGGGCAATTCCTCAGGCAACCTGTTCGCCACGATCGCGAACCTGCGGCAGTTCACCGCCACGCTCAAGGACAACGACGGCCAGGTGCGGCTGGCGGAGCAGCAGCTGGCGCAGGTGACCGCTTTCCTGTCCGGCGACCGGCAGGATCTGTCCGCCGCGATCAGCGAGCTGGCCGTCGCGCTGGGCCAGGTGCAGGGCTTCATCGCCAGCAATCGCGGCCTGATCAAGTCGAACGTCAGGAAGCTGGCGTCGGTCACCTCGCTGCTGGTGAAAGAGCGCGGATCGCTCGCCGAGGCCCTGGACGACGCTCCGCTGGCCGTGGACAACTTCGTGAACGCCTACGACGGCGTCAATCACACGCTGACCGTCCGGGGCGACCTGAACGAGCTGAGCATGGGCAGCGGGGCGCCGCAGGCTGGCTCGGGCCTCCAGGGCCCGGCGGGTGCCGTGCCGGTGCCGCCGTCCCGGCTGGCCGGCCTGCCGCCGCTGCCGCTGCCGGACCTGGGCACCGTGTACGGCACCCCGGAAGCGCTGACGGCAGGCCGCCGGTGAGCGCGCCGCGGCGCCGGCGCGCTCGGGCGCGCTCCGCCCGGTGGGGCCGGTGGCCAGCCGCAGTCGCCCTCGCCGGATTGCTGGCCGGCTGCAGCTCGGGCTTCAACGGCATCTACAGCCTGCCGCTGCCCGGGGGGGCCAGCCTGGGTGCTCACCCCTACCAGGTGACCGCCCGGTTCGCCAACGCGGAGAACCTGGTCCCGCAGGCCGCGGTCCAGGTGAACAACGTGGCCGTCGGCCGCGTGACCAGGATCTACCTGCCCCCTGGGAGCTGGACGGCCAGCGTGACCATGGTCGTCAACGGCGACGTGCGCCTGCCCGCCAACGCCATCGCCGCGGTGCAGCAGTCCAGCTTGCTCGGCGAGCAGTACATCGCGCTGTCCGCGCCGCCAGGAGTCCCGGCCGCGGGCAGGCTGCACGGCGGCATGGTGATACCGGTATCCCGCACGACCAGCAACGCGACCGTCGAGGACGTTCTCGGCGCCCTGTCGCTGGTGCTCAACGGGGGCGGCATCAGCCAGCTGCACACCATCACGACCCAGCTCAACGCCGCGCTGGCCGGCCACGAGCTGCAGATCCGGGCGCTGTTTGCGCAGATCACGACTCTGGTGTCGAACCTGAACTCCCACCGGCAGGACATCCTGAACGCGCTCGACGGCCTGGACAGCCTGTCGGTGACCCTGGCCGCGCGAAACCGCCAGATCGGCGCCGTGCTCGACAATCTCAGCCCCGGGCTGCGAGTGCTCGCCGACGAGCGCGCGCAGCTCGTCACCATGCTGAACGCGCTGCACCGGCTGTCCGGCGTGGCGGTCACCACCATCAGGGCCAGCCAGGCCAGCCTCGTCAGTGATCTCAGCCAGCTGGCGCCGACCTTGCGGCAGCTGGCGAACGCCGGGCAGAACCTGCCACTGGCGCTGCAGGTGCTGCTCACCTACCCGTTCACCAACCAGGTGCTGAGCGACATAAAGGGCGACTACCTTAACGCCTACCTGTCGCTGCGGGCCGCTCCGGGAACCACGGTGATCCCGCCGGTGCATCCGTCGCACGCGAAGGGCCAGGGCTGATGCTCACCAGGGCCGCCAGGGTCAAGCTCGCGGTATTCGCGCTGATCGCCGTGACGGTGATCAGCTACACCGGGCTCCACTATGCGAAGCTGGGCCGGTACGTGGGCGCGGGCGGCTATTACGTGGTCAAGCTCGATCTCGCCAGCGCGGGCGGCATCTTCCCGAATGCGGATGTGACCTACCGCGGGGTATCGGTCGGCCGCGTGGGCGCCATTGCGCTGACCGCGAGCGGGGTCCAGGCTGACCTGGACATCAGTGACTCCGCGCCGCCCATCCCGGCCCGGCTGCGCGCCTCGGTGGCCGATCTCAGCGCGGTCGGCGAGGAGTACGTTGACCTGCGCCCGGACGTCAGTTCCGGGGCCTACCTCACTGGCGGCAGCGTCATCCCCGAGCGCGAGACCGCGCTCCCGCTCCCGGTGACCACCCTGCTCACCAGCGTCAACACGCTAGTGAGCTCGGTCCCGCTGGGGTCGCTGCGCGACCTGATCAGCTCGCTGGCCCAGGGACTCGGCGGCCAGCAGGGCAACCTGCAGGCGCTGCTGGACGGGCAGAGCAAGCTGGCCAAGGCCGCCGCCGCGGCGACCGCGCCGACCATCGGCCTGATCAACAACAGCCGGACGGTGCTGGCCACCCAGGTCGCGGAGTCCAGCGCGCTGGAATCCTTCGGCACCGACGCGGAGCGGCTGGCCGCTCAGCTGGCCCAGTCCGATCCCAGCCTGAGCCGGCTCATCAGCAACGGTGCGCCGGCCGCAACGCAGGTGATCGGCCTGATCACGGACAACAGCCTGAGCCTGGGCGCGCTGATCGCCAACCTGCTGACCACCTCGGAGGTGACTGTCACCCGCGGCAGCGCTCTGGATGAACTGCTCTCCGGGCTGCCCGCGGCGGTCGCCGCGGGCTCGACGGTGATCCGTGCCACGGGTGCCCGCGTCGGGATAGCGCTGACCTTCTTCAACCCGCTGCCGTGTACCGCGGGATACGGCGGCACGGTGTACCGCAACGGGCTGGTCACCTCGCCCGGGCCGCCGCTGAACACTGCCGCCCGGTGCACGCTGCCGGCCAGCAGCGGCGTGGACGTGCGCGGCTCCGCGCACGCGCCCGGTGGCGGCCCGGTGCCGGCGCCGGCTCAGCCCGGCATGGCGAGCCTGCTCGGGCTGGCACCATGAGCAAGGTGACCGCGATGACCAGCCAGGTAAGGACGGACCCGGGCAGCCAGGCGCGCGACCCGCTGCGGGTGACCGCCGTGGTGCTGCTGCTGCTCGCGGTCATCTTCGCGGGCTGGTCGGCATGGACCTGGCACCAGGCGGCCAGCCGGACCGTGCCGGCCCTGGCGCGATCGCGTGACCAGGCCCTGCAGGCCGGCGAGCAGGCGGTGCTGAACCTCAACACGCTCGACTACCGCACAGTGGGACAGGGGATCACGCTCTGGGAGCACTCGACCACCGGGTTGCTGCACAGCGAGATCGTGGCCAGCCGCGCCTCGTTCGAGAGGCAGATCAGGCAGGCCCGGACGGTCACCACCGCGCGGATCCTGGACGGGGCCCTCACATCGCTTCACCCCCGGGCCGGGACGGCCAGCATGATTGCCGCGGTGCAGATCACCGTCACCC
The DNA here is from genome assembly GCA_050013415.1 of Streptosporangiaceae bacterium. GTDB lineage: Bacteria > Actinomycetota > Actinomycetes > Streptosporangiales > Streptosporangiaceae > Palsa-506. The sequence continues at coordinate 20,680 of JBEKFH010000020.1, forward strand.
CAGCGCACGGTACCCCGGTGGTTAAGCAGAGCCGCCTGTCCGGCCAACTGGCCAGGACAGCCTCCGGCTGGCGGCTGAGCGGCCTGAGCCAGGTGCCGGTCAGCGCCGCCGCGGGGAGCGGGACGGGCGGTGGCTGATGGGTAGCGAAGAGGACGTGGATGTGACCGAGGGCGCGGACGCGGGCGGCGCACCGCGGGACGCGGCGGATGCGGCGCAGGACGCGGATGCGGCGCAGGACGCGGATGCGGCGCAGGACGCGGATGCGGCGCAGGACGCGGATGCGGCGCAGGACGCCAGCCCTGCCGAAACCGCCGACCAGCAGGAGGCCGGCGAGCCTGCGGACGGCGAGCCTGCGGACGGCGAGCCGCGGCCTGGCCTGCGGGTGAGCATCCTGCTGGCGGTGGCGGCGATCGTTCTCGGCGCCTTCGGGGTGTGGGCGACGGTCGCGGCCCACCGCCTGCAGGCTAGCTTTGCCGACCAGAACATCGCGTTCACTGCCGCTAACACCGCCCAGGTCAGCCGGGAAACGGCCGCGGCCGTCAACACCGTGTTCTCCTACAACGGCGCTGATACCGCACCTACCCGCCGGGCCGCGCAGCGGCTACTGACTGGGCCGGCGATCCGGCAGTACGACCGGCTGTTCACCCTGGTGGAAAAGGAAGCTCCGGCGCAGAAGCTGGTCGTGACCACCCGGGTGGTCAGCAGCGGAGTCGAATTCCTGACCAGCGACCGCGCCCGGGTGCTGGTGTTCGCCAACCAGCAGGACACCAGGGCCGGCACCGGCCAGACCAGCTATGCCGGCACCATGTTCGCGGTCACGGCGGTTCGCGTCGGCGGCGTCTGGAAGATCGAGAATATCGATACGTTCACCGGCAGAGCCTGAGCCGGCCACGCCGAGCTAGCCGCACCGAGCCGGCCACGCCGAGCTAGCCGCACCGAGCCGGCCACGCCGAGCCGGCCGCACCGAGCCGGCCCGCCCGCCGCGCCTCGTCGTCACGCGACCAGGTACGACTTGCGCCACCAGTACATGCCCGGTCCGCCGATCAGGCCGGCTTCATCCAGGAACGCGACGATCTTCTGCCCGCCGAACCTGATGGATTCCTGGTAGTAAGGGTTGCCCAGGGCGGCCCGGTGCGCGATGCGCGGATCCAGCCCGACGGATTGGTACAGCTCCGGGTTGATCAGGCCGCGGGCCACGATGAACGCGACGCGGGCCAGCAGGAACTGGTGATAACCGCGCTCGGCCCGCGACATCCCGGCGGCGGTGCGGGCAAGCTCGGCCCGGGCGAAGCCGATGTGCCGGGCCTCCTCGAGGATATGAATCCGGTTCACCATCCGCATCAGCGGCTGGATGGACTCATCATTGACCATCTCACGCTGGAAGCGGTCGGTGATTTCCTCCCCGAGCAGAATCGCGCCCCACATCGCCGGACCGTAGGCCATCATCGACAGAATTACTCCCAGCTTCCGGACCCGGGCGGGCGGGCCGTAAGCCGGCGTCCCCATGCGCTCGACCATCCGGGCGAACATCGTCGAGTGCCGGCACTCCTCGGCCATCTCGGCCAGCGCGTATTGCACGTGCTTGCTGCCCGGATCGCCGTTGTAGGCGAGTTTCCCGAGCAACCGCAGCAGCACAAACTCCAGCCAGATGCCCAGGCCGACGACGCTGGCCGCCTCGTGCTTGGCCAGCTCCACCCGCTGAGACTCGCCGAGCTGCTGCCACAGCGGCGTCCCGTAGAGCGAGCAGCGGTGCTCGGGCCAGAAGACCTTGTCCTCCGCCAGCGGCGCCGACCAGTCGATGTCGAACTCGGGGTCGTACGAAACCGTGGCGGTGGAGCGCAGCAGGCGCTCCGCGGTGCGCTCCCGACTTGCGATCGTCATCGTCACGTCCTCCGCTTATAACTTGAAGTAACAGTTACTTATGGTAGCATGCAACGCATGGGCGAGAAAGTCAAGCAGGTGACCGGAGCACGTGATGCTCGCCGGGACCGCTGGAGCGCGCACCGCGCGGAGCGCCGCGACGAGTTCGTGGCGGCGGCCCTGCGCGTGCTGGACTCTCAGGGGTCGGAGCTGCTGATGGACGCGGTGGCCGCCGAAGCCGGAGTCACCAAGCCGGTGCTCTACCGGTACTTTGCCGACAAGGCGGCGCTCGTCCAGGCTCTCGGCGAGCTCGGCTCCCGGCTGCTATTGGACCGGCTGATCCCGGCGATCGGCTCCGACAGTCCCGCGCTGGCCCGGATCCGGGATGCGGTGGGCGCGTATTTCGCGGTCATCGACGAGCACCCGAATCTGTACTGGCTGCTGGCCAGGCAGGCGAGCGCCGACGGCGGATCGGGGACTGACCCGGTGCGGCGGGATAAGGAGCTCGTTGCCACCGCGCTGACCGCGGTGATCGGCGATTATCTGCGGGCCTACGGGCTGGACTCTGGCGCGGCCGAGCCGTGGGCGTACGGCATCACCGGCCTCGTGCAGAGCACCGGCGAGTGGTGGCTGGAACGGCGCTCGATGAACCGCTCGCACGTGATCGAGTACGTCACCCAGCTGATCTGGGCGGCGCTGTCCGGGGTGCTGCGCGACGCCGGGATCACCGCCGATCCAGCCGAGCCGCTGCCCGCGGTCCGCCCCCGGCTGACCGTGCGCGCTACAGACCGGATCGTGACGCAGTAGCTCAACCACAGCAGGAGGTCAGATGGACGGGCAGGACGCCGAGGACGGCTACACCGGGACGGCCGCCCTGACGGTCGGGGCAGCGCACTTTGAGGTGACGGTCGAGCTGCGGGGCTTCTTCCAGCCGATCGATGGCCGCTACCACTGGCACGGGCGGATCGGCAGGCACGACGGCCTGACTGCCGCGCTCGGCTCCGCGCGGGCCACCGGGACGCTCAGCACGCCGGAGGGACATGCTCCGTGCGAACTGTCGGACCCCGATCCGTGGCAGCGCTACCGGGTGGCAGGCGTCTCGGCACCCCCATTCGCGACCCAGACGCAGGTCCCGCCGCAGGCACCGGAACCGGGCGAGGCGCGGGAGGCAGCGGACGAGGAGTCCCTGCCCGGCCACGTTCGGGTGGCGATCATCGGCGCCGGATTCGGCGGCCTGGGTGCCGGGATCGCACTGCGCCGGTCGGGCCTGACCGACTTCGTCATCCTGGAGCGCGCTGCCGCCGTCGGCGGCACCTGGCGCGATAACACCTATCCGGGCTGTGCCTGCGACGTCCCCTCCCACCTCTACTCGTTCTCCTACGCGCCCAATCCGGCCTGGCCACATACCTTCTCCCGGCAGCCGGAGATCTGGCGGTACCTCGACGACGTCAGCGAGCGAACGGCGGTGCGCGGACACATCCGGTTCGGGACAGAAGTCATCCAGGCGAGATGGGACGCCGACCAGGCGCACTGGGCGCTGCAGACCTCGCAGGGCGACCTGACCGCCGATGTCCTGGTCTCGGCAGCCGGGGCCCTGTCGGAGCCGTCGCTGCCCGGCATCCCCGGACTGGAGTCCTTCCCCGGCGAGATCTTCCACTCCGCGCGCTGGCGGCAGGACTGCGATCTGGCCGGCCGACGGGTCGCGGTGGTAGGAACCGGCGCCTCCGCGATCCAGATCGTGCCGGCGATCCAGCCGCGGGCAGGGCACCTCGCGCTCTTCCAGCGGACCCCGGCCTGGATCCTGCCCCGCCGGGACCGCCGGATCAGCGCGGCGGAACGGTGGCTCTACCGGCGCGTCCCGGTGACCCAGCGGCTGGCCAGGACGGCTCTGCATGTCAGCCGGGAGGCACTGGTCGGAGCGTTCGTGCGGCGCCCGGCGCGGCTGCGGGCGGCCCAGCGGATCGCGCAGGCGCACCTGGCGAAGACCGTCCCTGACCCGGCGCTGCGTGCCGCGCTGACTCCGGACTACGTCATGGGCTGCAAGCGAATCCTGCTGTCCAGCGACTATTACCCCGCCCTCAGCCAGCGCAATGCCGAGCTCATCGCGTCGGGCCTGGCCAAGGTGGCGGGCAGTACGCTGACCGCGCAGGATGGCTCGGCGGTCGAGGCTGACGTCATTATCTTCGCGACCGGATTCCACACCACCGATATGCCCGTGGCGGCCCGCATCTACGGCTCGGGCGGGGTGACGCTCGCGCAGGCCTGGGACGGGGACATGCGCGCCCTGCGCGGTACCACGGTCGCCGGATTTCCCAACCTGTGCCTGGTCATCGGGCCGAACACAGGACTCGGCCACAACTCGATGATCCATATCGTGGAGGCTCAGGCCCGCTACATCGTCAGCTATCTCCGGACTCTGGATCAGCTGGGCGCCGCGGCCCTCGACGTCAGGGCCGACGCACAGCAGCGGTGGTGCGCCGACATCGAGCGGCGGATGGCATCGACGGTGTGGTCGACCGGCGGGTGCGTCAGCTGGTATCTCAACGCCGCGGGGCGGAACGTGACTCTGTGGCCCGGCTCCATCCGGCAGTTCCGCCGCGCGACCAGCAGCCTCGATCTCGGCGAGTACGACGTCATCCCGGCCGGCAGGCCGGGACTGGCGCCAGCCCCGGCCGCCGGTTCCCCCGCCGCGGCCGCTGGAGTACCGCCGCTGACCGGAGCACGGCCATGAGCGCCCCGGCGCAGGCCGGCCTGCGAGGCGCCGGCCTGCGAGGCAAGACCGCGGTCGTCACCGGCGCCGCCCGCGGCATCGGCGCGGCCCTGGCGGCCGGCCTGGCGCGCCGCGGCGCGAGCGTAGCGCTGGTTGGCCTGGAGCCTGCCGAGCTGGCGGCCACGGCCGCGGACTGCGCGCGGCATGCGCCCGCCAGGGCCTGGGTCGCCGACGTCACCGACTCCGCCCGGATGCAGGCGGTCGCCGCCGAGATCGCTGCGCATTTCGGGCACGCCGACATCGTCGTGGCGAACGCCGGGATCGCCATCGGCGGCGTGTTCGTCGACTCCGATCCACTGGCGTTCGACCGGGTCATCGGGGTCAACCTGCTCGGCTCGGTCGCCACGGCCCGGGCATTCCTCCCCGCGCTGACGGCCGCGAACGGCTATTTCCTGCAGATCGCATCCCTGGCAGCCATGACCCCGGCGCCGATGATGACCGCCTACTGCGCCAGCAAGGCGGGCGTGGAGGCCTTCGCCCACGCGCTGCGAGCCGAAGTCGCCCACCACGGCGTCGAGGTCGGCGTTGCCTACCTCACCTGGACCGACACCGACATGGTGCGGGCGGCTGACGCCGACGAGACGCTGCGCCAGATGCGCGCCCGGCTGCCCTGGCCGGCTAACCAGACGGCGCCGCTCGGCCCGGCTGTGCAGCGCATCCTGACCGGGATCAGCAGCCGGTCCGCGCATGTCTACGCGCAGCGGTGGATCCGCGGCGTGAACTGGCTGCCCCGCGCGGCGGTGCCCGTGGTGCTGGGCCGGCTCGGGTCCCGGGAGATCGCCCGGCTCGATGGCGCGCCGCACTCCGGCGCCGCCCGGCCCGGGCAGCCGCTAGGCCCAAGGCCGGTTAGTTAAGAGCCTGCGGATCCTTAACACGCTGTCTTGATCTCTGGCGGTGTCGTGATGCCCTGTGCGCTAGCGCCGCCCCCGGTCAAGGCCGCCGCGGCCACCGGAGTCCGATGCCGGGGCCCCGTCCCATAACCTCGAGGCGTGACCGTCCACGAGCTCTCCCGGCTCGACGCGCGCCGCATTGCCGTGCGCGC
>JBEKFH010000021.1:0-25894 GCA_050013415.1 Streptosporangiaceae bacterium
CCTCGCTGTTCAGCAAGGGAATGGAGATCGGCACGGCGAAGACAGTCCTGCGGTTCTGACGCCCGCCAGATCAGTCACTCGCGGCCGGTGGCCCCGGGGCGGTTAACGCCCCGGGGCCACCGGCGGTAGCAGCAGGGGTGGAACTGCCGGGCCGGGCGGCAGGTCGGAGGAATAAGGTAACTCGTCAATGACGGGACAGGGACTGACCGACGCCGGGATCACCCGCATGCGCGCGGTGATGGCCGGCCATGTCGAGCGCGGCGAGATGCCCGGCCTGATCACCCTGGTGGCACGGGGACCGCACCGGCATGTCGAGGTGATCGGCGCCGGCGCGTTCGGTGACACGGCGCCGCTGGGCCGCGACGCGATCTTCCGGATAGCGTCGCTGTCCAAGCCCATCGCCGCGGTGGCCGCGATGATGCTCGTCGATGACGGCGTGCTGCGGCTCGCCGACCCCGTTGAGGAGTTCCTGCCCGAACTGGCCGGCCAGCGGGTGCTCCGGAGGATGGACGCCGACCTGGACGACACGGTGCCGGCGGTCCGCCGCATCACCGTCGAGGACCTGCTCACCTTCCGGCTCGGCTTCGGCTCCGTCATGGCGCCGCCGGGCAGCTACCCGATCCAGGCCGCCGAGGAGCGGCTGCAGCTATGCACGCTCGGCCCGCCGTGGCCGCCGCCGCCGCACCCGCCCGAGGAGTGGATACGCCACTTCGGCACGCTCCCGCTGCTGCACCAGCCGGGCCAGCGGTGGATGTACAACACCGGCGCGCAGGTGCTCGGCGTCCTGCTCCAGCGGGCCGCCGGGCAGCCGCTGGAGGAACTGCTCGCCGAGCGGCTCTTCGGCCCGCTCGGCATGACCGACACCGGGTTCAGCGTGCCGCCAGCCAAGCGCGGCCGGTTCACCACGGCCTACCAGCCTGACCCCGAGTCCGGTGCGCTGACCGTGCTCGACAGCCCCGAGGGCAGCTACTGGGCCGACCCGCCCGTGTTTCCCAACGCCGCGGGCTGGCTGGTGTCGACGATCGACGACTTCTGGTCGTTCGTCCGGTTGCTGCTCAGCGGCGGCACGCACGACGGCCGCCGCATCCTGTCCCAGACGTCAGCCCGGCGGATGCTGACCGACCAGCTCACGGCCGGCCAGCGCGCGGGCGCGGCGCCGTTCCTCAGCGACGGCACCAGCTGGGGGCTCGGCCTTGCCGTCCCCGCCGCCGGCCCGTCGGTGGGCGTCATCCCGCGCGGATTCGGCTGGGACGGCGGCACCGGGACCACCTGGCGCTCCGATCCCCGCACCGGCCTGACCGGCATCCTGTTCACCCAGCGATCGATGACCTCGCCAGAGCCGCCGCAGGCCTTCACCGATTTCTGGCACGCCGCCTTCGGCTGCCTGGACGGCTGACCCGCGCCTGCCCAGAACCCGCGCCCGCTCAGAGCCGGGCCGCGAGCCGGGACACGACCTCGGGCAGGTCAGTAACCGGCATCGACACCGTCACCTGCAGGCAGATGCCGCGGTCAGGGGTGCGGTAACGGCCAACCCGCAGGTTGTAGGCCCACTCCCCGGCGGCTGCGCCGACGTCGCCCGGCGCGATCCGGCGCGAGAGGCTGCCAGGGTCGTCAAGCTCCCGGGAGTCCGACAGCGTGGCCAGCAGCACCCCGAGCGCATCCGAGGTCGCGGTCATCATCTGGAGCTTCAGCCGGTCGCCGTCCTTGGCGAAGAGAAGGTTGGCCCCGACGTACAGGCCATCGCGGATGAGCAGGCCCCTCAGCTCGCCGATAAGGTCGTCTATGGCAGTGCCGGTCATGGTGTTTCCTCCTCTCTGCCGAGATTAACGCCGTCCTGGGCGGTCAGTGCCGGCCCCAGCGCCACCCGTGAACGGACGCGCTGCGGAGAGCCGGAATCGCGGCTGAGAGACTGGAGTCGGCAGAGTTCAGGAGGTTGGTTATGACCAGTCCGGCCATGGCGGCAGCGGCGGGGACCATCGAGATCGGCGGCGACCTGGTGGTGCGGCGGATGGGCTTCGGCGCGATGCGGATCACCGGCGACGGCATCTGGGGCGAACCGCCGGACGCCGGTCAGGCCATCGCCGCACTGCGGCGCGCGGTGGAACTCGGCGTCAACTTCATCGACACCGCTGACTCCTACGGCCCGGAGGTCAGCGAGCGGCTGATCGCCGATGCGCTGCATCCGTACCCCGACGACCTGGTCATCGCCACCAAGGGAGGGCTGGTACGGCCGGGCCCGGGCCGCTGGGATGCCGACGGCAGGCCCGAGCACCTGCGCGCGGCCTGCGAGGGCAGCCTGCGGCGGCTGCGGCTGGACCAGATCCCGCTGTACCAGTTCCACGCGCCCGACCCCGCCGTCCCGCTGGCCGAGTCGCTGGGCATGCTCGTGCAGCTCAAGGACGAGGGCAAGATCCGGCACATCGGGGTGTCGAACGTATCCGGGGAGCAGCTGCGTGCCGCGCAGCAGATCACCCCGGTTGTCTCCGTGCAGAACAGGTACAACGCGGCCGACCGCAACTCCGAGTCGATGGTGGACACCTGCGAGATCGAGCAGATCGCGTTCCTGCCCTGGGCGCCGATCCAGCAGGCGGACAGCAACCCGGCGGTGGCGCAGGCGGCGAAGCGGCATGACGCCAGCCCGCGGCAGATCGTGCTGGCCTGGCTGCTCGCGAGATCCCCGCAGATGCTGCCGATCCCCGGCACCGGATCGCCCGGGCACGTCGAGGCCAACATCGCGGCCGCGTCGATCGAGCTGAGCCCCGACGAGGTCGCGGCCATCACCAGCGGCGGGTAAGGCGCGGCGGGCGGCCGGGCTGCGCGGCCGGGGCAGCTGGCTGGCCGGTCATGCGGGTACTGCGCGGCGGGCGGCCGGGTGCTGGCTGGCCGGTCATGATGCTTCTCCGCTCGCCCCGACTCCGCTCGCCCCGACGGTGCGGCGGATGATGCGCCAGGTGCCGCCGCTGCGCCGCACCTGCTGGGCGATCCGGGCCACGTGCACGATCGCCGACGCCGGGCCCGGGCCGACGATGACCAGCACCGAGCGGGCCATCGCAGCCGGCTCGCCGTCCTGCTCGCCGGCCGGGTCGATGGTGGCGTTCAGCGTCAGGTGCACGGTGCCCGGCGGCTCCGCGGGCCAGATGCGGCCGACGGCCTCGCGCAGCGCGTCCTTGCCGCGGTAGTCGCCCTGGGCGCCGTCGAGCACGGCGTCGTCGCTGAACAGCGCGAGATAGGCGTCGGCATCCCGGTCGCTGGCGGCGGTATCGGCGCGGGCCAGCAGCTCGAGTATGTCGAGGCGGTCCTCGGCGGAGAGAGTCACGGTCTCACCGGGCCGGGTCGCAGCCACCGGCCCACCCGCGCGCGGATGTCCGCGGGGAAGATGTCCTTGGTGATCACCGCGTGCACGGCCTTCGGCGGCGCAGAGCTGTAGGCAGAGGCGGTCTGATGGGCGTACTGAGTGACCCGGAAGCTGACCGCCATGCTCGCTAGCGCGTAGGCCTCCGGCTCGGTGATCGCCGCCGCCGCGGCGAGCCAGTGGATGAGCTCGCGCAGGCACGCGACTAGCGCGTCATCGAGGCTGCTGCCGAAGCCGATCAGGATCCAGCTGTCGCTCGTCTCGCCGAGCGGCGCCCGCAGGGCGACGTTCTTGTGCAGGTCATACCGGATCTCCAGGTTCTCCGCCGCAGTCTCGATCGCGGTCTGGTCGACCACCCCGTCACCCTGCAGGGCATGCACGTCGCCGACCCACACCCGTGCTGCTGGCTTGGCGACTGGCAGGAACACCGACGCGCCGACGGTCAGGTCGCGCAGCACCAGGTTGCCGCCGTAAGGCCCGGCCAGAATGGCGCTGACCTGCTCGTCGCCAGCCGGCTCCACGCCGATCACGCCGAGAAACGGAGCCAGCGGCAGCCGGATCCCGTGGGTGTAACCGGCGAACGTGCGCTCGTCATCGAAGCGGAAGTAGTGCACGTAAGGCTCGGCGAAATCCGCGGGGAGCGCGCCGACGCCGAGCGGGAAGGAGTTCCAGCCCCACCCGATGGTGCGCAGCGCGATCAGGGAGCATTCGACTACGTCCCCGACGTCGGCGCCGGTGATCTCGACGGGACCGAGCATCGAGTACGGCCCGTGGGGATAGCGGTGCCGCAGCGGCTCGCGGTCGGCGAAACTCATCCCGAAGACGGCCTCGTTACCCCAGTGCGTCCAGGTGTTGGGATACCGGACGACATCGCCGGGGGCGATCGCCGCGACGGCAGGCGCGGTCGGGTCCAGGTAACCGGACCTGACGGTCTGGGTGGTCGATTCGACGGTGTGCAGGGCCATCCTCACCTCCGGCGCCGGGCAATCCCGGTTCATTCTGCACCGCTCGCGGATGCCAGCGGAAGGCGGCTGGGCGGCGGCAAGGCGGCCGGGATGTGGCGCAGCCGGGCAGCCTGGAGTGCTGACGCCGTGATGGGTTACGCTGCCGGCCGGGGCACTTTGGCGTCAGCACTCAGGCCAGCGGAGGCAGCGCATGGGCACGATCACCACGGCCGACGGCACGGAGATCTTCTACAAGGACTGGGGCTCGGGCCAGCCGATCGTCTTCAGCCACGGCTGGCCGCTGTCGGCTGACGACTGGGACACCCAGATGCTGTTCTTCCTGCAGCACGGCTACCGCGTGGTAGCCCATGACCGGCGCGGGCACGGCCGCTCCACGCAGACCAGCGACGGTCACGACATGGATCATTACGCCGACGACCTGGCCGCGGTGACCGGGCATCTCGATCTCCGCGACGCCGTGCACATCGGCCACTCGACCGGCGGTGGCGAGGTCGTGCGCTATATCGCCCGGCACGGCGAGAGCCGCGTCGCGAAAGCGGTGCTGATTAGTGCGGTACCGCCGCTGATGGTGCAGACCGAGGCCAACCCCGGCGGCCTGCCGAAGAGCGTGTTCGACGACCTGCAGGCCCAGCTGGCCGCCAGCCGGTCCGAGTTCTACCGGGCTCTGCCCTCGGGGCCTTTCTACGGTTTCAACCGGCCTGGCGCGCAGCCCTCGGAAGCGATCATCGAGAACTGGTGGCGCCAGGGAATGATGGGCGGAGCGAAGGCGCACTACGACGGAATCGTCGCCTTCTCCCAGACTGATTTCACGGAGGACCTCAAGAAGATCACGGTGCCGGTGCTGGTCATGCACGGCGACGACGACCAGATCGTGCCCTACGCCGACGCCGGACCGCTGTCCGCGAAGCTCGTGCGGAACGGGACGCTGAAGACCTACCAGGGATTCCCGCACGGCATGCCGACCACCGAGGCCGAGACGATCAACGCTGACCTGCTGGCCTTCGTGCAGTCCTGACCGGCCTGGCCTTCGTGCAGTCCTGACCGGCCCGGCAGCCGGGTTTCCTGACGCACCCAGCCAATGAGGTGGCCACTGGTCAACATACTCAGTATCATCTCCAGCATGATACGTGATCGGGTAACGACATGAGTGTCCGGCATGCGCTGCTGGCGCTGCTCAGCGAGGGGCCCAAGTACGGCCTGCAACTGCGCGAGGAGTTCGAGGCGCGGACCGGCGAAGTGTGGCCACTGAACATCGGCCAGGTGTACACGACGCTGCAGCGGCTCGAACGGGACGGGCTGGTGGAGTCCGACGGCGCCGGGGACGACGGCCCGCAGAAGGGCTTCCGGATCACCGCCGACGGTGAGCAGGAGCTGGCCGGCTGGCTGCGCACGCCGCCAGATCTGGCCGCGCCGCCCCGCGATGAGCTGGTCATGAAGGTGCTGGTGGCGGCTCGGGTGCCGGGCACCGACGTGCACGAGGTGATCCAGGTGCACCGCCGGTACCTGGTGGAGCTGATGCAGCAGTGGACGCGGATTAAGGAAGCCGAGGCCGAGTCCGATCTTGGCCTGGCGCTTGCGGTGGACGCCGAGCTGTTCCGGCTCGACGCGGTCATCCGGTGGCTTGACTCCGCCGACGGCCGCCTCAAGCGCGCCGCCGCCGATCCTCCGCGGCCGGCTCCCGCCGCCTTGCCGAGGCTGCGGCGCAGGGTCGGAGCGCTGCGATGAGCGCGCTGGAGCTTCGGGCGGTCTCGAAGACCTACGGGACCGGAGCGGGCGTCGTGCAGGCACTTCGCGGCATCGACCTGTCGGTCGAGCCGGGGGCGATGGTAGCGGTGATGGGCCCGAGCGGCTCGGGCAAGTCCACCTTACTGACGATCGCCGGAAGCCTGGAGGATCCGACCAGCGGGGAGGTGCTGATCGACGGCACCGCGCTGTCCGGGATGTCGCGCAACGCCAAGGCGCGGCTGCGGCGCCGCTCCGTCGGATTCGTCTTCCAGGAATTCAACCTGCTGCCCGGGCTGACCGCCGCGGAGAACGTCTCCCTGCCGCTGGAACTGGACGGTATGAGCGCCAGGGCAGCCCGCGCGGCCGGGATAGCGGCGCTGGAAGGACTCGGCCTCGGCGACCGGGCGGCCCGGTTCCCCGATGAGCTGTCCGGCGGGGAACGACAGCGGGTGGCGATCGCGCGCGCGGTGGTCGGAGAGCGCGGCCTGCTGCTCGCCGACGAGCCGTCGGGCGCACTGGACTCGGTCAATGCGGAGGAGGTCATGCGCCTGCTGCACGAGGCGTGCAAGCGGGGCGTCGCCGCCGTGGTGGTGACCCACGACGCGCAGCTAGCGTCGTGGGCGGACCGGGTGGTGTTCCTGCGGGACGGGCGGGTGATCGACCAGACCGCTCCGCCACCCGGCCCCGAGTCGCTGCTCGGCGCCGCCCCGGGGGGACGGCCCCCCGGATCCCACCGGCTGCCGGGCGAGGGCCCGTGAGCACCGCGCTGCGCGAGCGCCCTGCCCGGGCCGGGTCCCCTAACGGCGGCGTTCCGGCCCGACGGGCGGTGGTCCGCTGGGCGTGGCGGATGTTCCGCCGCGAGTGGCGCCAGCAGCTGCTCGTCCTGGCGCTCATCATTGTCGCGGTGGCCGCCACCTTCCTCGGGGCGGCGGTGGCCACCAACTCGCGGCCGACGGCCACTGCGGGCTTCGGCACGGCTGACGACCAGGCCACTTTCCAGGGGGCCGGACCGCATCTGGCCGCGCAGATTGCCGCGCTGCGGCATCGATTTGGCCGGGTCGATGTCATCGAGAACCAGGCCATCGCCATCCCGGGCTCGATCGATACCTTCGACCTGCGCGCGCAGGACCCCCGCGGCCCGTTCGGGCAGCCGATGCTCGCGCTGGTCAGCGGGCGCTACCCGACCGGGCCCGGCCAGGTGGCGGTGACCAGCGGCGTGGCGTCTGCGTTCCGGCTCAGGACCGGGGACATCTGGCACCAGGGCGGGAAGGCCCGCCGGGTCGTCGGCATCGTGGATAACCCGCAGAGCCTGCTGGATGAGTTCGCCCTCGTCGTGCCAGGCCAGGTCAGCGGTCCGGCCCAGGTCACGGTCCTGTTCGACGCGCCCGGGGTGAAACCATCGGCCATCGGCCCTACGGTGCAGACCCCGGCGTCAGCCGCGGCGAGCAACCCGATCAACCCCGAGACCATCACGATCGCCCTGGCCACGGTGGCCATGCTCCTCATCGCCCTGGTGGCCGTGGGGGGCTTCACCGTGCTGGCCCAGCGCCGGCTGCGCTCGCTCGGCATGCTGAGTTCCCTAGGAGCCACGGACAAGCACATCCGCCTCGTGGTCCGGGCCGACGGCGTGGTCGTGGGAGTGGCCGGCGCGCTGATAGGGGCTGCACTGGGCCTGGCCGCCTGGCTGGCGTACCGGCCGATCCTGGAGTCCGATGCCCATCACGTGATCGGCGTGTTCCAGCTTCCGTGGCTGGTGATCGTCGTGGCCATGGTGCTGGCCGTGGTGGCCACGTTCTTCGCTGCCTCCTGGCCGGCCCGGTCCGTCACCAGGCTGCCCATCGTGGCCGCCCTGTCCGGGCGGCCTGCTCCGCCGAAGCGGGTGCACCGCTCGGCGGTGCCGGGCGTCGTCCTGCTCGTGGTCGCCGCGTTGCTGTTCTGGTACACCGGCAAGAGCACCAACGGCGGCGGAGCGCCCGAGCTCGTCCTCGGCTTCGTCACCCTCATAGCGGCGGTGATCCTGCTGTCCCCGCTGTTCCTGGCCGCGCTGGCCGGATTCGGCCGGCGCGCCCCGATCGCGGTGCGGCTGGCCGTGCGCGACCTGGCCCGCTACCAGGCCCGCTCCGGCTCAGCCCTCGCCGCCATCAGCGTCGGCGTGCTGATCGCCGTCCTCGTCTGCGTCCTGTCCGCGCAGCGGTTCGGGAACGTTCTCGACTACGCCGGGCCGAACGTGGCGTCGAACCAGATCATCGTCTACACGCCCAACGGGCAGGGCGGAGGTCCGGGCAACGGGCCCGGCCAGCCACCGGTCACGGGCACGCCGAAGTCGTGGGCCGCCGCCGCGCGCGGCATCGCCGCCGCGCTCGGCTCGCGCGACGTCGTCCAGCTCGACTCGACCAGCGCCTCGCTCCAGCACGCAGCGGCGGGACGCCAGTTCTCCGGGCAGGTCTACGTCGCCAGCCCGCAGCTCCTGCGGGCATTCGGGATCACGGCATCCCAGGTAGATCCCAGCGCCGACATCCTGACCATGCGGCCGGGGCTGTCCGGCCTGTCGAAGATGCAGCTCACCTACAGCACCGGCCCGGGTAGCAAGGGGGGCGGCGGCCCGGGAGGCGGCGGCCCCGGCGGCCCCGGCCAGCAGGCATTCCCCTGCCCGAAGAGCAGTTGCCTGGCCAACCCGGTGATCCAGGAGATCAGCGCGCTGCCGTCCGGCACCTCGGCACCGAACACCGTGATCACCGAGCACGCCGTCCGCCAGCTCGGCCTGACGGCCAGCACGCAAGGCTGGCTCATCCAGACCCCGCACCCGCCCACCGCCGCCCAGATCAGGGACGCTCAGTCCACCGCCGCGGCGGCGGGCATGAGCGTCGAGACCAGGAACAGCATCCCGACCTCGGCGGAGATCATCAACTGGGCCACGGTCTTCGGCGTCCTCCTGGCGCTCGGCATCCTGGCCATGGCTGTCGGCCTCATCCGCAGCGAAACCGCCAGCGACCTGCGCACCCTCGCCGCCACCGGGGCGAGCAGCCGGACCCGCCGCGCCCTCACCGCGGCGACCGCCAGCGCTCTCGCCCTGCTCGGCGCGGTGCTCGGCACGGTGGCGGCGTATGTCGCCGCCATCGGCTATGCCTGGGACAACCCGCTCGACGGCCTGTCCGAACTGTCCAATGTCCCCGCCAGGAACCTGCTGATCATTCTGATCGGCATGCCGCTCATCGCGGCGGTGGCCGGCTGGCTGCTCGCGGGACGCGAGCCGCCGGGCATCGCGCACCAGCCGATCGAGTGAACGTGGGCGGATCGCGACGCTGCGCGTCGCGATCCGCTCTCGTTCTCACGCATGACGGCCCCGCGCCGGGCGCGTGCCCGTCGCCCGCTCGGTGTCGGTATCCGGGCGGGCGACCGCAAGGTAGGCAACTCCGATGATGATGGCGACCAGGGCCACTGCGGCGGTCGGCCCGTCACCGAGGGCGGCGCCGCTGATCTTCTTGGGCTTGCTCGCGTAATCGGCGAACGAGGCGCCCAGCGGGCGGGTGACCACGTAGGCGAACCAGAAGGCAACGACCGAGTTGAGCCGCAATCCCCACCGGGCGACGGCGGGAATCGCGATGATCACCGCGAAGGTGATGCCGGAGGCCAGGTAGCCCAGGTGCAGGGCGGTCGCCGTGAAGTCCCCGAGCGCGGTGCCCAGGGCGAAGGTGGCGAAGACCGTGGCCCAGTAGTACAGCTCGCGGCGGCGCGTGGTGATGCTGTGGATCGACAGCGTCCCCTCGCTGCGGTGCCACTGCCAGAAGATGACCGCGAGCACCACGGCCCACAGGAACGTCGTGCCGGCGTAGGGGATGCCGACCTCCAGGTGCATCGCGTCGGCCACGCCGGTGCCGAAAATCGCGATCGCCAGCGCCAGGAACCAGTAGGCCGCGGCGACGTAGCGGCGGGTGCGCAGCTGCACCCACAGGGCGACGACGAAGATGAGGGTCTCGACCACCCCGGCCAGGAAGTACCCGTGCAAGGCGAGGTAGTCCGATGTCGCCTCGCCGCCGGCCGTGGTCAGCAGCTTGATCACCCAGAACAACGCGGTGATCTTCGCGGGCACCTTGGTCCCGAGGGGCACTCGGGTCCCGAGGGATTCGCGGGTCCCGACGGGCTCCCGGCGGGGGCCGCTGCCGTTAGCGCGCACGAGGCTGTCCTTTCTGGCGCGATGCGCCAGGGCAGACGGGGGTTGCCCGCTTCGGCGGACCGGCTGATGGCGCGACCAGGTTATCTTCTCGCTCATCGCTGGTGGTTGTTGCCCGGAATCCCCGCAGGCGGCCGGAACGGCGCGGCATGCATGATCATCTGGTCCCGGCCGCATCATCTGGTCCCGGGTCGCCGCCGTTGACTTGGCCAGGTTGGCGATGATATAGCCGGAGCGTGCCGCGGATAACTACCCTGCTCGGGCTACTGGCTTCCCTGCTCGGACTACTGGTGATCTCGGCGGCGGCGTTGCCGCCGTCGCCAGCAGCGGCGTCGGCGCCGGCCAGACCTGCCGGGTCCCCGGGGATGGAGCGGATCGAAGCGGCCCCGCGCGCTCCGGACGGCGCCAGGGCGGCCGGCGCGGTGCCGGCGTCGGCACGGATCTCCGGCACGGTGGTACTGAAGCCCCGTGACAATTCCGCGCTTGTGCAGTTCATCGGGGAAGTGACGGATAAGAACTCGCCGTCGTTCCATCAGTACCTGCCGGCGGGCGCCTTCGCGAGCCGGTTCGGTCCGGCCCGGGCGGCGATCAGCGCCGTGACCTCGCAGCTGACGGCCGACGGCCTGGGAGTCAGCGGCATCTCGGGTGATGGCCTGCTGGTCCGCTTCAGCGGGACCGCCCGGCAGGTCGAAGCTGCCTTTCACACCGGGCTGGAGAGTTACCGGCTGCCCGGCGGCTCCCTGGGCAGGGCGGCGACATCTGCCGTCTCGCTGCCGTCGGCGATCGCCGGCTCGGTCGCCGCCGTCGTCGGCCTGGATAACGTGGCGGCGCCCCGGCCCCTCGGGATCGCCCGCCCCGCTGCCTCGGCCAGGGGCACCATCCGCCCGCCCGCCCCGGCCAGGGGCACGATCCGCCCGCCTGGGACGGCGAGCTTCGTGCATCCGGCCGGCTCGCCGGATGCGTGCCCGGCCGCCACCTCGGCGGCCCGCGCGTTCGGCGGGCTGACCGACGATCAGATCGCCCACGCGTACGGCGCGTTCGGCCTCTACGGCAGCGGCGATCTCGGCGCCGGCCAGCACATCGCCCTCTACGAGCTCGAGCCCTTCGCGCGCTCGGACATCAAGGCGTTCGACACGTGCTACTTCGGCGCGTCCGGCGCGGCGAGCATGCTCGGGCGGCTGCACGTGATCCCGGTCGACGGAGGCCAGCCAGCCGGGACGGGAAGCGGCGAGGCGAACCTCGACGTCGAGGACATCTCCGCGCTTGCGCCGGACGCGACCATCGACGTCTACGAGGGGCCGAGCCCCGGCACGAACGGCACCGATTACGACCCGGTCGATGAGTACGCCGCGATCATCGACGCCGACCGCGACCAGGTCGTGAGCACGAGCTGGGGGTTGTGCGAGCAGGCCATCCAGCAGGGCCAGCCAGGGCTCCAGCAAGCCGAGAACCTGCTGTTCGAGCAAGCTGCCGCGCAGGGGCAGTCGGTGTTCGGCGCGGCCGGCGACAACGGATCGGACGACTGCAACACCTCCGAGACGTCGACGCCGGTCTCCGGCCAGAACCCGGTATCGGTTGACGACCCGGCCAGCCAGCCCTACGTCGTGTCAGTCGGCGGCACGACGATCGACGACGCGGCGAGCCAGCCGCCGCTCGAGCAGGTCTGGAACGACGGCGCCGACGGCGGCGGGGGCGGCGGCGGAATCTCCCAGTCGTGGGCGATGCCGGCCTGGCAGCGGGCGGCGACGGTGCCGGGGATCGCGCTGCCGGGAAGCGCCGCCTACGCGAACGCCGACAAGGTCGAGAAGAGCTTCGGGTACCCGCCGGGCTTCTGCCAGTCGGCCGTTGCGGGCGCAGGCTCGTCGACGCCGTGCCGGCTGGTGCCGGACGTGTCGGCGCAGGCGGACGAGTTCACTGGCGCGATCACGGTCTACCAGGCGGCGTTCGGCGGCTGGGGCACGACCGGCGGCACGTCGTCGGCGACGCCGATCTGGGCGGCGCTGCTGGCGCTGGTCAACGCCTCGCCGACGTGCGCCTCCCAGGCGGTCACCCGCGGCGGGGTGGGATTCGTGAGCCCGCTGCTGTACTCGGTGGCGTCGAATCCGGCCGGCTACGCAGCTTCGTTCAATGACATCACGAGTGGTGGCAACGACATTTACGGCCTGGACGACGGCCTGGTGTTCCCGGCCACGGCGGGCTATGACCTGGCGTCAGGCCTGGGCTCGCCGCAGCTGACCGGCCAGGATGGCAAGGCCGGGCTCGCGTACTACCTGTGCAGCGTCGCCGGCGTAGCTGGCCGGCCGGCCGTCTCGGGGATCAGCCCGGCCTCTGGCAGCACCGCCGGCGGGGAGCGCATCGCGATCACCGGCACGGGATTTGAGTCGGGCGGGTCGCCCGACGTCGCGGCGATCGAGATCGGCGCCGCGCAGATCCCGCCGAGCCGGTTCCAGGTGCACAGCGCAACCTCGATCTCCGCGACCTTGCCGCCCGCGCTCGACGCGCGCCCGCCGAGCGCGCCGTCGCCTCAGGACGGAGCCGGGCCGGCCGACGTGATCGTGAGCCTCAAGGACGGCGCCCAGTCGAGCGCGCCCGGGCCGGAATCGACCTTCGAGTACACCGATACCAGTAACGCCAGCCCCGTCCCCAGCATCACCGGCGTGATCCCTGACGGCGGGCCCGAAACGGCGCCGCAGGCCGTGACGATCCTGGGATCCGGCTTCACCGGAGCAACCTCGGTCAGCTTCGGCGGGGTCGCCGCGGCGCGCTTCACGGTGAACAGCCCGTACCGGATCACCGCGACCCCGCCCGCCTACTCCCCGCGGACCGCATGCTCGCCGCTGCCCCGGACCGGGGTGTTTGCCGGCGAGAACGCGGCGAACGATATCTGCCAGGTCCAGGTCCGGGTCGCGAACGCTCGCGGCACCAGCGCGACCGGGCCGATCCTCCCGCCGGCCGAAGGACCAGTCGTCGTCAACTCGCTGGGCGTGCTGGTGGCCCCGGCTGGCTGTCACTGCGAGACGGAGCAGGCGCCGACCGAGTTCGACTATGTCCCGGCACCGTCCATCAGCTCTGTCTCGACCTCGGCCGGGGCCGCGAGCCTGGCGAGCGAGAACGGCGGCACGGTGGTAACCGTCCGCGGAGCAGGCCTGGACCCGCTGACGATCGACTGGGCTGATGTCGGCCCGCCCGGCCAGGAGTCCTCGATCGACACGGACTACGTGTTCCTGACCGGGACGCAGATGCAGATCGTCGCGCCGGCCCAGGCGCTGACGGTCGGCCCGTCGAGCTTCCCCTTCAGCGTCAAGACGCCGGCCGGCCAGTCGGCCCCGCGCACTATCAGCTACGCCGGCGTCCCGAAGGTCACCGGGGTCGTGAACGCCATCGACAGCAGGGCACTGGACGGCACCTACGGCGCCCCGGACACCGGCGGCATCCCGATCACGGTGAGCGGTGAGGGATTCGCCGGCCAGCTGATCGCCCCGATCGTGTTCACCGACACCAAGACGCCGTACTCGCTCGGCACCCAGTACACCTTCACTGTCACCAGCAACACCAGCCTGAGCACCCAGACCGTTGCGCAGAACCCGGCGATCGTCGACGTCCGGCTGTGCACGGTTACCGCCTGCAGCCTGAATCCGCCGGCTGACCTGCTGTACCTGTATCCGCCGGGCAACCCGCGGGTCACCTCGGTGGTGCCGGGTTCCGGGCCGGCCGCGGGCGGGACGAAGGTGACCATCGGCGGGGAGAACCTCGGCTGCCCGCTGGAGGTGTACTTCGGGAACGTCAAAGCGGAGTCCTTCACGCCGGTGCAGGCACTGCTCGACTGCGGGTCGACCACGACGGTGCACGCCACCTCGCCTCCCGGAGCGGCGGGCACGACGGTACCCGTGACCGTCGGCACGATCGAGAGCTACTTCACCGGCTCCGGGAGGGGCACCACGACCGCCAGCTTTACGTACAAGTGAGGCGCGCAGCTAAGGACCCCTCGCCCGGCAGCCGGCAGTTCGCTAGGAACCGGCGGCCGGCAGGTTCTCGCGCGCCCACGCGGCGATCTGCTCGAGTGCGGGCATCAGGGCCTCGCCTCGTTCGGTGAGCTGGTAGGTGACGGCGAGCGGCGGCCCTTCGCTGACGGTGCGGTCAATAAGGCCGCCCGCGGTGAGGTCGGCGAGCCGGCCGGAGAGCACGGAGTCGCTGATTCCGCCGATTGCGCGCGACAGGTCACTGAATCCGGCCGGCCCGTCACTCAGCTGGCCGAGGATCATGGCGTTCCAGCGCTTGCCGAGGAAGCTGAACGCGCGTGCGAGCATCGCGGCGTTCGGCGCGCACTCGCCCGCGGTCTCAGCCCCCGCGGTCTCAGTCCCCGCCGCAGCTCGTGCCTGGACGGCTTCCGGCGTCTGAGCGGCTTCCGTCGTCTGAGCGGCTTCCGTCGTCTGCGCTCCGCTCGCTGTCACGCCGGGGCTTGCTGTCATGCCAGGGCTTCTCTCGGAATAGTCACTACCATATTAGTAGTTGCTATGCAGAGTCTAGCCGCCATCATCCCGGCCGTGGCAAGTGGCCGCACGAGCAAGGAGTCACCGTGACTGACTATGGGCATGATCTTCTCTTCGGCACGTTCATCACCCCGCAGAGTCAGCGGCCGCAGGACTCCGTGGCGCTTGCCCAGCTCACCGAGCAGTCCGGCCTGGACCTCGCCACCTTCCAGGACCACCCCTACCAGCCCCAGTTCCTTGACACCTGGACGCTGCTGACCTGGGTGGCCGCGCGCACGGAGCGGATCCGGGTCTCGGCGAACGTGCTGAACCTGCCGCTGCGGCCGCCGGCCGTGCTGGCCCGCGCCGCCGCCAGCCTTGACCTGCTCTCCGGCGGCCGGTTCGAGCTCGGCCTGGGCGCGGGCGCGTTCTGGGACGCGATCGAGGCGATGGGCGGCCCGCGGCACACGCCGGCCGAGGCGGTCGCCGCGCTCAGCGAGGCAATCGACATCATCCGCGGCATCTGGGACGGATCCGCGCGCGGCGGGGTGTTCCTCGACGGTGCGCACTACCACGTTCACGGCGCCAAGCGCGGCCCCGAGCCGGCCCATGACATCCCGATCTGGCTCGGCGCCTACAAGCCGCGGATGCTGCGGCTGATCGGCGCGAAGGCCGACGGGTGGCTGCCCACGTTGCCGTACCTGAAGGACGGCGACCTCGAACGCGGGAACCGCCTCATCGACGAGGCGGCGGCGGCGGCCGGGCGCGACCCGCGGGAGATCCGGCGGCTGCTGAACATCTCCGGTGCCTTCGAACCCGGGAACCGGGGGTTCCTGCAGGGAACGCCAGGGCAGTGGGTCGACGAACTGCTGCCGCTCGCCCTGGAGCAGGGCATCACCTGCTTCATCCTGGCCGGCGACGACCCACGCGCGATCGAGGTGTTCGGCGCGGAGGTCGCCCCGGCGCTGCGGGAGGCGGTGACCCGCGAGCGGCAGGCGGCGGGCACCACGCCGGGGGAGGTGGTGCGCGGCCCAAAAGCCCTGGCGCTCCGGCGTGACGGCATCGACTATGACGGCCTGCCGCCCGCGCTGCGGGCGAAGGCGGTCGAGCCGGGCGACCGGGAGTACGCGAAGGTCCGCTCGACGTACCTGCGGGCCGGCTCACCCGGGCTGGTGATCAGGCCGGGCAGTGCCGCGGAGGTGGCCGAGGCGCTCGCGTTCGCGCGGGACCAGCGCGGGCCGCTCGCCGTCCGCAGCGGCGGCCACGGCATCAGCGGCCGCTCCACCAACGACGGCGGCGTCGTCATCGACGTCGGCAGGCTGAACCGGGTCGAGGTCCTCGACCCGGCCGCCGGGCGGGTCCGCGTCGGCGCCGGCGCCCGCTGGGGCCATCTCGCCGAGAAGCTCCTTCCGCACGGCCTGGCGATCAGTTCCGGCGACTACGGTGACGTCGGCGTCGGCGGCCTGGCGACTGCCGGCGGCATCGGCCTCCTCGGACGCAAGTACGGGCTGACCATCGACCACGTGGCCGCGGCCGAGCTTGTGCTCGCCGACGGCACCCAGGTCCGGGCGGACGCAGGCGAGAACCCGGACCTGTTCTGGGCGCTCCGCGGCGCGGGCGGCAACTTCGGCATCGTCACCGCGCTGGAGCTCGACGCCTACCCGGTGCGGGACGTGGTCTTCTCGGTCATGGTCTTCGACGCAGCCAACACCGCCACCCTGATGCGGGACTGGGACGAGGTGGTGCAGGCGGCGCCGCGCGAGCTGACCAGCTTCCTGTACCTGTTCGCCCAGCGCGGGGCGTCGCCGGTCGCCCGGCTGCTCAGCGTTTACGCGGGCGACGACACCGAGGCGGCCGTCGCCGCCCTCCAGCCGCTGCTGACGATCGGCCCGGTGCTCGACCAGCAGGCCCAGCTCGCCCCGTACGCGGCGGTCGTGCCGGCCTACGACAGCCCGCACGATGGCGGCCAGCGCAATCCCCTGATCAGCAATGGCCTTGCGGTCCATCTCACCGCCGAGATCGGTGACCTCGTCGCCGAAGGGCTGCGCAGCGACGTCGCACCCTGGGTGTCCATCCGCGCGGTCGGCGGCGCCGTCAACGACGTGGACCCGGCGGCCACCGCTTACGCGCACCGCCACCAGAACGTCAACGTCAGCTCGGTGGGCTCATCCGAGGGGAAGTTCCGGCGGCACTGGGACGAGCTTCGCCCCCACCTGGACGGCCTGTATTCCAGCTTCGAGACCGACGCCCGCCCGGAGCGGCTGTCCGACGCCTTCCCCGGCGCGACGCTGGCCAGGCTGCGCCGGCTCAAGGCAACGTACGACCCCGCCGGCGTCTTCAGCGCGAACTTCCCGATACCGCCCGACCCTGATGTCCGCGAGCCCTGGGGCGCAGGGATGCGGGAGCCCCGGGCGCCGCTACTACGTTGACTGATATATTGGCTGACGTAGTAGGAGGGGTGATGATCGTGGGCAGGCGGGACGGCAGGGCCGGGCAGGATGTGCTGCGGCGGGCCGGCGAGGCGTCGGTGCTGATCCTGATCAGCCTCGCCGGCGGGCCCCGGCACGGCTACGCGCTGATCCAGGACATCAGGGAACTCGCCGGCGTCGAGCTCGGGCCCGGCACGCTCTACGGCGCGCTGGACCGGCTCGAGCGGCTCGGCCTGATCGAGTCGCTGCCCGCCGAGGACCGGCGCCATCCCTACCGCATTACCGCGCCGGGGGCGGCGGCGCTTCGCGTGCACCTCGATTCGCTAGAACGGGTCAGCGCGGCCGGGCGGCTGCGGCTGCGGCTCGGAGGCATCTGATGGATGCCCCCCGGACGGCCCGGCTGGTCGAGACCGTGCTGCGGTGCTACCCGGCCCGCTGGCGGCGGCGGCACGGCGAGGAGGCCGCCGAGCTGGCTGCGTTGCTCATCAGGGACGGGACCCCGGCGAGCTCGATTGCCTGGAGCTACCTGGCCGGCGCAGTGCGCGAGCGGCTGACGCCGCGCCCCGGCCTGCGGCTGGG
Organism: Streptosporangiaceae bacterium; assembly: GCA_050013415.1. Lineage (GTDB taxonomy): Bacteria > Actinomycetota > Actinomycetes > Streptosporangiales > Streptosporangiaceae > Palsa-506. The sequence continues at coordinate 17,691 of JBEKFH010000021.1, forward strand.
CACGGTGGCCTGCGCGCTGCTGGCCGCGGCCTGCCTGCTGGGCGCCTCGGCGGGGCTGCTGGCCCCGGCGGCGCCGGCCAGGGCGGCCAGCACGAGCCAGCCGCGCGGACGCGCGCAGTGCCAGCGTGGGTCGCCTGAGCCAGGTCCGAGCGTCATCCCTGCCACGGGCCGCGCGCAGGTGATCATCTGGGAAGCCGGGCATGACCGATCCTGCTGACGCCGACCCCGCCGGGGGCGGTCCCGCCGGGGGCGGTCCCGCCGGGGGCGGTCCCGCCGGGGGCGGTCCCGCCGGGGCCGGTCCTGCCGGGGCCGGCCCGCGGCGGCACCGGCGGCGGCGGGCACTGGCGGAGACGGCCATCACGATCCTCGTGGCGGTGCTGCTGGCCGGCCTGCTGCGGGCGTTCGCGTTCCAGGTCTTCTTCATCCCTTCGGCGTCCATGGTGCCGACGCTCGGCGTGCACGACCGGATCCTGGTCCAGAAGGCGTTCTTCAGCTGGCATGACGTACGCGAGGGCGACATCGTGGTGTTCAGCCGCCCGCCGCTCGACCACTGCCCCGGCCCGCAGGGAGCCGACCTGGTCAAGCGCGTCATCGCGCTGCCGGGGCAGACGATCTATTCCTCAGGCAATGACATCTACGTTGACGGGCGGCTGCTCGCCGAGCCCTACCTGCCACGCCACGAGCCGCTCGGGCCGGCGATACCGGACGCGAGCAGGCAGCACCCCTACCGGGTGCCGGCCGGCGAGTTCTACCTGCTGGGCGACAACCGGGCGGACTCATGCGACAGCCGGTACTGGGGGCCGATCAATGGCTCGAGCATCGTCGGCAAGGTAGTGCTGGTGTGGTGGCACGACGGCCACCCCGACTTCCGCTGGTTCTGATCCTGACCGTAGCCCCCGGATGCCACCTGGGCACGCCGCTGAGGGCCTGCAGGCGGCGCGGGTGATCCGCGCTGAACTGCCCGGTACGGCCATTATTATGCTGTCCGCGCATGTCGAGGTGGACGAGGCGATGGACCTGCTGGCCGGCGGTGAGCGCACCGGCTACCTGCTGAAGAGCCGGATCACCGACGTGGCCGAGTTCATTGACACCGTCGGGCGCATCACCGCGGGCGCCTCGGTGGTAGACCCATCGCTGGTACAGGAACTCGTCAGGGCCCGCCGGCGCCGTGATCCGCTTGACGTCCTGTCCCCGCGGGAGCGCGAGGTACTCGCCCTGATGGCCGAAGGCGCGTCCAACGCGGGCATCGCGCGCCGCATCTTCGTCACCGAGGGCACCGTCGAAAAGCACGTCCGCAGCATCCTGGCCAAGCTCGACCTGCCCGAAAGCGACACCGAGCACCGCCGGGTGCTGGCGGTCCTGAAGTTCCTCGAAGCGCGATAGCGTCCCGACGGCCGGGCACTGGGAGTGCCCGGCCGTGTTGTCCGTACCAAGGATCAGACGGCGACGTCCTGGTAGGCGGGCGGCGCGCTGGCAGTGGCCATTCCGGTCGTGATGGGGGACATTCCGGTGGTGATGGGGGAGGGCCGGAAGCCCTTGACGACCAGCCACACGCCCAGCGACAGCTCCCAGGCAGCCACCGGGACTGCGGCGAGCTGGGGGGAGCCCAGCTTCATGCCGCCGAAGAGGGTCACGATGACGGTGCAGATGAGGAACGGGGCGCCGATGAGCCCGACCAAGGGAATGATGCGGGGCACGAGCCGGGACCGGTACATCACCGAGCCCAGCAGCAGCGCGTTGACGCCCGGCATGAGGCTCTGTGAGAGCAGGAACGTCCAGTTGTAGATCGCGACGTGCGACGCGGCAGTGGTGGCCAGCGCGGCCGCATCTGCTCCGCCTGCTCCGGCCAGGTCGTGACGCAAGGTCACCAGCGACAGCAGGCTGACGACGCCGGTGAAGATCATGCCGGCTTCCAGGACGCGGGCGGCGACAAAGCCGAGCGCGGCGCCCTCGTTCTGCCGCCTGACCACCGGGTACAGCGTGACGGCGGTACCGATGCCGGCGAGGGCGACGATCACCTCGAGGAAGCCGCCTACGAGCACGCCCGTGTGGCCGCCGGAACTGAGGATCCAGTCCCGGTGGTTCTTCACCGGGCCATAGAGGGCGAGTGTGGGGATCGAGATGAAGGTGATCAGGTAGAAGACGCCCGCGACGAGCGCGGTCTTCCTCAGTGAGGTCATCGGGGTGCCTTTCGTGATGGTCGGGCGAACGGTGATGCCGTCCTTCTCGTGCGTGCGGGCGAGCCCGTCGAAACAGGTGCCTGGATGGCGTCCTCAGCCTGCGCGTACTGCCCCTGCGTTTTGCAGGGTCTGGTAGACGGCTCCGGCCAGGTCGGCGAGGTCGTCGTTGCTGGTTGAACTATTGGCGGCGACCGCGATGAGCAAGCCGGTGCGGGGGAAGTACAAGTGCAGGACCCGGGCGCCGAATGCCTGGCCTTCGTAGTCCCAGAAGACACCGGTCTGGCGGGAGAATTGCTGCTGGACGCCGAGCCCGTAGCCGGACGGGTCAGCGAGGGTGGTGCGGCGGATGGGCTTGCCGGTGGCTTCGGACACCAGGGACATGAGCTGGTGCTGCTGGCGGGCCCGCAGCAGCCGTCCGGGGTAGAGGGCGCGGTCCCAGGTGGTCATGTCGGCCAGTGAGCTGACGATGCCGCCAGCAGCCTGCGCCCAGGTCAGGGCCAGCGGGGGCATGCGCTTACCCAGCAACGACGGTGGCCCGCCGGCGATGTAGAAGTACCCGGCCGGCATCCGGGCAGCGTCGGACGGGGGGCAGGTGTAGGGCGCCAGGCAGGTGGTGCGCAGCCGCAGCGGGGTGATGATCCGCCTGCTGAGCTGGTCGGCATAGGTGTCGTGGGTGACCTTCTCGATGATCATCTGCGCGAGGATGTAGTCGGTGTTGGTGTAGTGGTAACCCGCTGGCCCGAGAGGCAGGCCGGCGACGTAGGAGACCAGCCGGGCGGCGGTGAACCGGGTGGCCGGGTCCGTTGCGAACGCGGTGTCGAAGGCGGGCTGGTAAAGGTAGTCGGGGATGCGGCTGGTCATGTCCAGCAGCTGCCTGATCGTGACGTGGCGCCAAGCTGGGTACTGCGGGAGCCATTTCCCGAGCGGGTCGCTGATCGATAGCTTGCCCTCGGCTTCCAGCTGCAGCAAGATCACCGCGGTGAAGGCCTTGGTGTTGCTGCCGACCTGCCACAGCGCGCGGGTAGATACCGGCGCGCCGCCGCCGTACCGGGTCGTCCCAGTGGCCACGTTGATGCTGGGCCTGCTGCCGGGGAAGGTAACCCGCAGCGAGACCGCGGAGATGTGCTCTGCCTTCCGCCGGGTCGTCAGGTAGCGGCTCAGGTCGCTGCGCAGCGCCGTCCGCAGCGCGGCGCCGGTCCCGCGCGGCGGGCCGGCCGAGGCGCTGGCTACGCTGGATGACAGAACCCCGGCCGCGCCGAGCAGGGCGCATACGGCGGTGGCGGTCAGCTTGCTCCGGATATTCCTTCGCGTCGTGCGCGGGTTCGCGGAATTCATCTCAGCTCCCAGTGGGTTTGTGTGCGTGCTTACGGGGTCAGGCGTCGCGCTTGCGGAACAGGATCAGGCCGCCGATGATCGCGATGGCCGCGTAGCCGCAGAGCACCCCGAAACCTGTCCACGCGGAGAACATGTGCGCGCTCGGCTGCGAGGGCACCGCCTGCCAGATCTGGCCGCCCGCGTTCAACGGCACCCACTTGCTCACTTGCCAGGAGGACGGGAGCCGCAGCGCCAGGATGAACAGCACGAACAGCAAGCCAACCACCGCGCTGATCGCCGCCGCGGTGTGCCGCAGGATTAGGCCAAGGCCGAAGCCAAGCAGCCCGCAGGCGGTCAGGAACAGCGCGCCGCCGATGACCGCGCGCAGCACGTCCGGCTGGCCGAGCGTGGTGCTGATGTGGTGACCCGACATCAGCGCCTGGCCGAGGAAGAACGACGCGAAACAGGCCATAAGGCCAGTGACCAGCGCGACCGCGCCGAACACCACGGCCTTCGCGGCGATCACGGTGCCGCGGCGCGGCATGACCGCCAGCGAGGTGCGGATCATCCCGGTGGAGTATTCCGAGGTGATGGTCAGCGCGCCCAGCACCGCGATGATCAGCTGGCCCAGGACAAGGCCGTACAGGCTGATATTGGCCGGATCGAAGTGCGGGCCCAGGTTACCGGGACGGCTGCTCGCGCTCGCCAGGGCGCCGACGCCGACGGTGACGACGATCAGGATGATCAGGGACCAGTACGTGGACCGGACCGACCGGATCTTGGTGAACTCCGAGCGCAGCGTGCCCGCGAAGCCCGCCTTGCCGGCCGGCTGCGGCAGGCGGCCGGCGATCGGCGTCATCCGGTTCACTGTTGTCGTCATCTCAGGTCGCCTTTCCTGCGTAGGCCGGCGTGCGGCCGGCGTCGGCCGGAACGCTGGCGTGGAACTGCACGCTGGAGGCCGTCAGTTCCATGAACGCCGCCTCCAGCGAGGCGTGCGCCGGGGCCAGTTCGTGCAGCCTGATGCCGTTCTCGAAGGCGAGGTCGCCGACCTGTGACGGGCCCAGGCCCTGCACGAGCATCACGCCGTCGCCGTCGTCGCGGATGGTGCCGCCGGCCGAGACGGCCAGCCTGGCCAGCAGTTCAGGCTGCGGAGTCCGCACCCGGACCTGCTGCCGGGAGTGGGCGGCAATGAACTCGGTCACCGTGCAGTCGGCGATCAGCTTGCCGCGGCCGATCACGATCAGCCGGTCGGCGGTGTTTTCCATCTCCGACATCAGGTGGCTGGAGACGAAGACCGTCCGGCCCTCGGCGGCCAGGGCCTTCATCAGGTTGCGGATCCACAAGATGCCATCGGGGTCCAGTCCGTTGACCGGCTCGTCGAACATCACGACGGCGGGATCGCCGAGCAGCGCCGCGGCGATGCCGAGCCGCTGGCCCATGCCCAGGGAGAAGCCCTTCGACCGCTTCCCGGCCACCTCCTGCATGCCCACGATCTCGAGCACCTCGTCCACCCGCCGGCGCGGAAGGTTATTGGCCTGCGCCAGGCAGAGCAGGTGGCTGCGGGCGCTGCGGCCGCCGTGGATGGCCCTGGCGTCCAGCAGCGCGCCCACCTCCCGCATCGGCCAGGCAAGCTGGTCAAACGCCTTGCCGTGCACGGTGACCGTCCCCCGCGCGGGCCGGTCCAGCCCGAGGATCATCCGCATCGTGGTCGTCTTGCCCGCACCGTTCGGGCCCAGGAAGCCGGTTATCTTCCCTGGCTCCACCCTGAACGACAAATCATCGACTGCCAGCGTCTCGCCGTACCGCTTGGTGAGGTTCCTTACCTCAATCATCTGGGCTCCTCCCGGCCGGCTGCGACCCGGCGCTCTTCACGTTTCGATCGTGACCGGACCAGGCAGCGGTGTCCCTAGGGAAGGGCCTAGGGTTCGGCCCTAAGCTTTGCCCGGTGCCCTTCAGGTCGGGACGCGCCTGTGCCGCTGGCCGCCGAGGGCGCGAACTCCGCGGATCCGGGCCGGCCGTGCCGGGCATGATCATTTCCGGGCGGCGGGCCCGGGGTGCACACTGCTGAGATGGATCATTTTGTCGGCCGGACGGCCGAGCTGGCGGTCCTAGACGCCGAGATGCAGGCCGTGCGGGCTGGCCAGCCCAGGGTCGTCCTGGTCGAGGGTGAGGCCGGGATCGGTAAGTCCAGCCTGCTCTCGCGCTTCGTCGCCGAGCATGGCGACGTCTGCCTGCTACGAGCTAGCGGTGACGAGGCGGAAAAGCTCCTGGCCTGGGGGGTCATCGACCAGCTCTTGGCTGGCACTGGGCCGGCCGCCATAGCAGGATCCGCTCGGGCTGGAGCGGCCAGGCGGAAGGACGCCGACCCGCTGGCTGTCGGCGCGCAGCTAGTGGCTGTCCTCGGCGAGGTCCAGAGATAACGGTACCAATACATATATCTTGCTTCACCCGGGGATCTCATATCGTCCAGCGCGCGAGGAACGACGTCGGGCCCCTCAGAAACTGACAGCTGAGCTTATGCGTTCCTGTCCGTTATTACGAATCAAGAAAGGTCACGGGATGGCACTACCCGGCACATAAATCATGCCCGAGTGCACCGAAAGAAAATGGGAGCCGTCATGCGGCGGGCGTGGCCGGCAACGGGCCTGGGCAGCGGCCGAGGAGGTACTTGGCCCGCTCGGCGTCGTCGAGCTCGCGGGTGCTGTTGCCGGACACGGACGCAGAACGCGGACTTCCTGACGAACTGCCCTTTGACGTTCACCGTCGCGGCGGCCGCTACCGGCACCGGCCATGGCAGACTCAGGCGATGAGCGTGCGCTGGTACTCGGTCGTGGTGGACTGCGCTGACGTCCTCGCTCAGAGCCGCTGGTGGGCGCAGGTGCTGGGCTGGCGGGTCATCTACGAGACCGCCAGCGAGGTCGTCGTGGTGCCACCGCACGCTGCTGACGCGACTGTGCCGGTGCCCGCCGGTGAGCGAGGGCCGGGACTGATCTTCGTACCCGTCCCTGAGGGGAAGACCACGAAGAACCGCCTACATATCGATCTCGCGCCTCCGGGCGATCAGGACCAGGACGCGGAGGTTCGCCGCCTGGTAGAACTCGGCGCCCGGCGCGTGGACATCGGCCAGGACAGCGACGAGGCGAGCTGGGTGGTGATGGCCGATCCGGAGGGCAACGAGTTCTGCGTCCTCAGCCCACGCGACTAGGCCTCACGCCAGCGCTCAATACGGTTAATTCGGCACTCAGCGCTCGGCGTGGTGTGACAAGCGCTCGGTGTGGTGTCTGGTGTGGCGCTCGGTGTGGCGCGCAGTGCCGCTGCTAGCTTCGAAGCCCCGGCTTACCTGGCCGCCTCGGCAGACTTGCCCCGGCACGACGCCGACCGGCAGAACGATCAGATCGGATAGCGAGCTATCGGATTAGATAGAGTCGTATACTTTCTGATCGTGGATCTGATGGACCCTACCCGCGCGGTGACGGCGACCCTGGACGGCCCGGTGCTGGCGGTTCTGGCTCAGGCTGGCAGGCCGCTGACGGTGGGTGAGGTGACGGCCCAGACTCCGCGCGGGTCTGAGATCGGGGTGCGCAGGAGCCTGGGCAGGCTGGTGGAGCAGGGGATCGTCCGGGCGACTGAGATGGGCCGGAACCGGGTGCACGAACTCAACCGCGACCATGTCGCGGCACCGGTCGCGGTGGCGCTCGCGGGACTGAGGCTCGCGCTGTGGCAGAAGTTCCGGGGCACGCTGTCGGGCTGGAATCCGAAACCGGTCTACGCGTGCGTATTCGGAGCGGCCGCCCGGGGTGACGGCGACGCACAGAGCGACATTGATGTCCTGCTGGTGCGTTCGGCTGTGACTGGGGAGACGGACCCGCGCCGTCAGTCAGCTGGCCCAGCCGGGTCCCTGGCAGGGTATGCGCCGGAGTTCATGGCGGTGCTGCTCACGGCGCGGCAGGCAGCGAAATGGGACCGGCAGGTCGGCGAGTTGCATGACCTGGTGCAGGGGTGGACGGGGAATCGCCTGCAGGTCGTGGAGATGCCCATATACCAGTGGGCCGATCACCGGCGCCGCCGGACGGCGCTGTCCGGGGAAATCAGCCGCGATGCGATTCCGGTGGCAGGAGAGACGTTTCCGGCAGGTTCGGCGCGGACCGGAGCGAGGTAACCAGTGCCATCGTCCGCACGAACTTCCGCCTGCACTGCGGCCGATGCCCGGACCCGGCTCAAGACCGCCCGCGCCTGCTCGACCTGAAGGACGAAGCCCACTACGGCGTCATGGTCGTCGCGGCGCGCAAGGCGAACAACGCCGTCCGGTGGGCGAGAACACTGGCTGACCGCGCCAGCCAGGAAGTCGAGCGTTAGCGCCCGATGCGGCGTGGCTGCCGACGGACAGACGTGACATATGGACACCTTGTGGGGCCATCACAAACTCCGAGATCTCCGCCGACCTCAGGTGTCGTCGCTGGTTCGACCCGTCCCGATCTCACCCGTTAGCGGTGCCATGCCAGGCCGGTCCGTGTTGGTGTTTGTCACATGCTGACGGCGCATGCTGCCCACATTCTGCCCCCAAATGATCAAGGACCCGACCACCGGAACCGGCGATCAGGTCCTTGACCTGGTACTTCGCGAGTAGCCCCGACCGGATTTGAACCGGCGCCACCGCCTTGAGAGGGCGGCGTCCTAGGCCGCTAGACGACGGGGCCAGGTAATGCGCGA
>JBEKFH010000022.1:0-25277 GCA_050013415.1 Streptosporangiaceae bacterium
GGTGCGCGATAGCCTGACGGCAGATGTTGCCGAGCTGCGCGTCGAGATTGACAAGGCCGAATCGGAGATCGCCGACCGGCTGCGGGACGCGACCGGCGACGCGGGCGACGACCAGGCGGACGTGGGTGCGAAGACATTCGAGCGAGAGCACGAGATCGCCCTTACCCACAACGCGCGCGAGCTGCTGGTGCAGAGCGAGCACGCGCTGGCCAGGATCGACGATGGCACCTACGGCACCTGCGAGTCCTGCGGCGAGCCGATCGGGAAGGCGCGGCTGCAGGCGTTCCACCGGGCTACCCTGTGCGTGACATGCAAGCAGCGCGAGGAACGCCGCTGACCGGCCCGGCCGCTGCCGGGCCGGCGGCTCCAGCGGCGCGTCGGCGGATGCTGGTGCTGCTCTGCGTCGCACTCGCGGTCCTCGCCGCCGACATCATCTCCAAGGCCATCGTCGTGGCCACCCTGTCCGACCGGCCGCCGGTCCGGCTCCTCGGCGGGCTGCTGACCCTCCGGGTTGACCGCAATCCTGGCGCCGCTTTCAGCATCGGCACGTCGATGACCCTGGTGTTCTCCGCCATCGCGCTCGGCGTGATCGTGTTCATCCTGCGCACCTCGCGCCGGATCCGCAGCCTGCCCTGGGCCATCACGCTCGGCCTGCTGCTCGGCGGTGCCACCGGGAACCTGACCGACCGGATTTTCCGCTCGCCCGGGGTGCTGCGCGGCTACGTCGTCGACTGGATACAGTTGCCGCACTGGCCGGTGTTCAATGTCGCCGACTCGGCCATCGTCTGCGGCGGGATCCTCGCGGTCCTGCTGACCGGGCTCGGGCTGCGGATCGACGGAACGCGCGGTCCGGACGGCCTCGGCGGCCACGGGAGCCGTCCCGGCGCTGCCGGCAACGGCCCCGGCGCTGCCGGCAACGGCCCCGGCGCTGCCGGCAACGGCCCCGGCGAGGGCGGCGGGCCTGCCGGGTCGGCCGAGGAGCCGGCGGGCGGCGCTAGCTGATGACGCAGGCGGGCCAGCGCCAGGTGCCCGTTCCCGATGGACTGGACGGGGAGCGCCTGGACTCCGCCCTGGCGCGCATGTTCGGCCTGTCCAGGGCCAGGGCGGCCGAGCTGATCGCGGCCGGAGCCGTGCTGACCGGCGGCTCCCCGGCCGCCAAGTCGGACCGGGTCGCCGCCGGCGACTGGCTGGAGGTGACGCTGCCGGCTCCGGTGACCGCCGTGCCGCGGGCCGAACCCGTGCCCGGCCTGATCGTCGTGCATGAGGACGCCGACATCCTGGTCGTGGACAAGCCCCCGGGAGTCGCCGCGCACCCGACGCCGGGCTGGACCGGGCCGACCGTCCTGCAGGGCCTGCTGGCGGCCGGCCACACCCTGGCCACCAGCGGCGCCGCGGAGCGCCAGGGCATCGTGCACCGGCTGGACGCGAACACCTCAGGCCTGATGGTGCTGGCCAAGAGCGAGCCCGCGTACAGCGCGCTGAAGCGCGCGTTCCGGGAGCGCGAGGTGGAGAAGCGCTACCACGCGCTGGTCCAGGGTCATCCCGATCCCTTCCGCGGCACCGTCGACGCGCCGATCGGCAGGCACCCGTCCGGTGACGGCAGGTTCGCCGTCATCGCCGGCGGCAGGCCGTCGGTCACGCACTACGACACGCTGGAGGCATTCCGGGCGGCCAGCCTCGTCGAGGTCATCCTGGAGACCGGGCGCACCCACCAGATCCGGGTGCACATGACCGCGATCAGGCATCCCTGCGCTGGTGACCGGCTGTACGGCGCGGACCCGGTGCTCGCCGCCAGGCTCGGCCTGACCCGGCAGTGGCTGCACGCGGTCCGGCTGGGCTTCGCCCACCCGGCCGACGGCCGCCAGGTGGAATTCACCAGCGCCTACTCAGCCGACCTGGCCAGCGCCCTCGAGCTGCTCACCGCCGAAAGCTGACCCGCGCTCACCGCCGAAAGCCAAGTCCGCGCGCGCTCCTCATGATCACGGAAACTAAGGGCAGGCCCAGCAGCCCGTTGTTTCCGCGATCATGGAAAGGTTCCAGCGCGCGACGCGGGAGCGGCGCGGCTGCCGCCGCCGGCGGCAGTTCTGGCGATAAGGTCGGCAGACGGCAGCATGCCTGAAGGAGGCGGTACTTCGTGGCGGCAGCCCCATCCGGGAACCCGGCAGCAGGCGGCGAGCAGGGCCCGGCGGTGCGCGGCGGCGAGGAGTTCGTGCACTTGCACGTGCACACCGAGTACTCGATGCTCGACGGCGCGGCCCGGCTCAGGGACCTGTTCGCCGAGTGCCAGCGCACCGGCATGCGGGCGATCGCGATGACCGACCACGGCAACGTCTACGGCGCCTATGACTTCTGGTCGAAGGCGAGGGCGGCCGGGATCAAGCCGATCATCGGCATCGAGGCGTACGTGGCGCCCGAGCACCGCGGCAGCAAGCGCCCGGTCCGCTGGGGTGACCCTGGCCAGAAGGACGATGACGTCTCCGGCGCGGGCGCCTACACCCACCTGACCATGCTGGCCGAGACCACCGAGGGCATGCACAACATCTTCCGGCTTTCCTCGCTGGCCTCCCTGGAGGGGTACTTCCGCAAGCCGCGGATGGACCGGGAGCTGCTGGCCACCTACGCCAGGGGGATCATCGCGACCACCGGCTGCCCGAGCGGCGAGGTGCAGACCAGGCTCCGGCTCGGCCAGTACGACGAGGCCGTCGCGGCGGCCGCCGCCTACCGGGACATCTTCGGGGCCGGCAACTTCTTCGTGGAGATCATGGACCACGGGCTCGGCATCGAGCAGCGCACCAGGGACGGCCTGAAGCGGATCGCGGCCGACCTGGCGCTGCCCTTCGTCGTGACCAACGACTCGCACTACACCCGGCCGGAGGACGCGCGCGCCCACGAGGTCCTGCTCTGCGTGCAGACCGGGACCAACCTCGCCGATCCCGGCAGGTTCAAGCTGGAGGGCACCGGCTACTACGTGAAGAGCCCGCAGGAGATGCGGGCCGTCAGCACGGCGCAGGAGTGGCAGGCCGGCTGTGACTCGACCCTGCTCATCGCGGAGCGCGCGGACGTCACCTTCACCAAGTCGAACCTGATGCCCCGCTTCCCGCTGCCGGACGGCGAGACCGAGCAGAGCTGGCTGCGCAAGGAAGTCTGGGCCGGGATGGACCGCCGCTACCCGGGCGGGTACGACGAGCAGCGCCGCCAGCAGGCCGAGTACGAGATCGGCGTCATCGAGCAGATGGGCTTCTGCGCCTACTTCCTGGTGGTCGCCGACTTCATCATGTGGGCCAAGCGGAACGGCATCAGGGTTGGCCCGGGCCGCGGCTCCGGGGCCGGCTCGATCGTGGCGTACTCGCTCGGCATCACCGACCTGGACCCGATCTACCACGGCCTGGTGTTCGAGCGGTTCCTGAACCTCGACCGCGTGACCATGCCGGACTTCGACATCGACTTCGACGAGCGCCGGCGCGGTGACGTGATCCGCTATGTCACCGAGCGCTACGGCGACGACCGGGTCGCGCAGATCATCACCTACGGCACCATCAAGGCCAAGGCGGCGGTGAAGGACTCGGCGCGGGTGCTCGGCTTCCCCTACGCGCTCGGCGACCGGATCACCAAGGCGTTCCCGCCGGCGGTGATGGGCAAGGACGTCCCGCTGTCCGGGGTGTTCGACCCTGATCACCCGCGGTACGGCGAGGCCGGCGAGATCCGCGCCCTGTACGAGGCGGAGGCAGAGGTCAAGCAGGTGATCGACACCGCGCGCGGCCTGGAGGGCCTGATCCGCCAGCCCGGCGTGCACGCGGCCGGGGTGATCATGAGCAGCGAGCCGCTGATGGATCACATCCCGGTCTGGAAGCGGGAGGCCGACGGCGCCATCATCACCCAGTTCGACTACCCGGCATGCGAGGACATCGGCCTGCTGAAGATGGACTTCCTCGGCCTGCGCAACCTGACGGTGCTGGAGGACGCGGTGGCCGGCATCGCGGCCAACCGGGGCCAGCGGATCGACCTGGACACCCTGGCGCTGGACGACAAGCCGACCTATGAGCTGCTGGCCAGCGGCGACACCCTGGGCGTGTTCCAGCTCGACGGCGGGCCGATGCGGGCGCTGCTGCGGGCGATGCGGGCGGACAAGTTCGGTGACATCGCCGCGGTCATCGCGCTGTACCGGCCCGGGCCGATGGCCAGCGCGCCCGTGTACGCCGACCGCAAGACCGGCCGCAAGCCCGTCATCCCCATCCACCCTGAACTGGCCGAGCCGCTGGGGGAGATCCTCGGCGACACCTACGGGCTGATGGTCTACCAGGAGGACGTCATGTCCGCCGCGATCGTCCTGGCCGGCTACACGCCGGGCAAGTCGGACCTGCTCCGCTGGGCGATGGGCAAGAAAAAGAAGGAGATCCTGGACAAGGAGTACGAGTCGTTCTCGGCCGGCATGCGGGACAACGGCTACTCCGATGACGCGATCAAGACCATCTGGGACATCATGGTCCCGTTTTCCGGCTACGCGTTCAACAAGGCGCACGCCGCCGGGTACGCGCTGATCTCCTACTGGACCGCTTACCTGAAGGCCAACTTCCCCGCCGAGTACATGGCCGGCCTGCTGACCTCCGTGGCCGGCGACAAGGACAAGTCGGCGCTGTACCTGAACGAGTGCCGCCGGATGGGCATCAGGGTGCTGCCGCCGGACGTGAACGCCTCCACGGCGATGTTCACCCCGGTGGGCACGGACATCAGGTTCGGCATGGCCGCCGTCCGCAACGTCGGCACGCCCGTGGTGGAGTCGGTCGTGGCGGCGCGCACCGCCAAGGGGGCCTTCACCAGCTTCGCCGACTTCCTGCGCAAGGTGCCGGTGAACGTCTGCAACAAGCGGGTCATCGAGTCGCTGATCAAGGCGGGTGCCTTTGATTCCTTCGGCAGCCCGCGCAAGGGCCTCGTGCTCATCCACGAGCAGGCCATCGACACCGTGATCGACGTCAAGCGCAACGAGGCCATCGGCCAGGACTCGCTGTTCGGCGAGGACCCGGAGATGGCGGCGACCTTCGACGTGCCGGTGCCGGACGGCGAGTGGGACAAGCCAGCGCTGCTCGGCTTCGAGCGGGAAATGCTGGGACTCTACGTATCAGACCACCCGCTGCTGGGCCTGGAGCACGTCCTCGCGGCGGTCACTGATTGCTCGGTGGCCCAGCTCGTCGGATCAGCCGTTGAGGAGCCGGAACGCGGCCTGCGGGGCGAGCGCGGCGACAGCGCTCTGGTCACCGTCGGGGGGATCCTGTCCGGCGTAAGCCGGAAGGTCACCAAGCAGGGCAGCCCGTGGGCCGCCGCCATGCTGGAGGATCTGGAGGGCGCGATCGAGGTGCTCTTCTTCCCGTCCACCTACCAGGCCGCGCTGACCATGATCATCGAGGACGCAATCGTCGTGGTGAAGGGGCGGCTGGACCGGCGGGAGGAAGTGCCCAAGCTCGTCGCCATGGAGGTGAGCCTCCCCGACTTGCCCACCGGGGAAGAAGGCCCTTTCGTGGTGTCGATCATGGAGTCCAGGTGCGTGCCGCCGGTGGTCGAACGCCTCAGGGAAGTGCTGCGCACGCACCCCGGCCACGTCGAGGTTCACCTGCGCATGCTGAGCGGCAAGCGCGCGAAGATGATCCGGCTCGATGACAAGCTCCGGGTGAAGCCGTCCGCGGCGCTGCTCGCTGACCTCAAGCAACTGCTCGGCCCCGGCTGCGCCGGCTGATCCCGGGCCGGTCCCGCCTCCCGGGCCGGTCCCGCCTCCCGGGCCGGGCCGGCCGCCGGGCTCCGGTGACGTAATGTTCTGCGGAGAATGCATGCTGCACCCGACATCCCCGATTTTCCTGCGCCGGGACGCGACTTCGCGCCCGCAGCCGGGAGATACCGCGCGGGCCGGCGGGTGCTCACGGCCGTGGCGGTACTGGTGGTGCTCGTCGGCGCCAGCGCCGTGGTCGGCGCGGCGGCCGGGTTCGCCTGGATCGCGGTGGCGCCCCGTGCGCTGCTGGTGGCCACCGGCGGCGGCGGCGCCGACGTGGTGAACTCGGAGACCAGCGCATTCATTGCCGCCGACGGCTGGTTCGTGGTGCTCAGCGTTCTCGGCGGCGCGGTCTGCGGCCTGCTCGGGTGGCTGCTCGCGGTGCGCAGGCACGGCGCCGTGGCCATGCTCGGGCTGCTGGGCGGCGGGCTGGCGGCCGCGCTCGCCGCGCGGTCGGTCGGGCAGCACGCCGGGCTGGCCGCCTTCAATCACAAGCTCGCTGTCAGCAAGCCGGGCACGCTGCTGCGGGAGCCGCTGTCGCTCGGCGGTCACGGCGCCATCGCGTTCTGGCCGCTGGCCGCCGGGCTGGTGGCCGGCGGCATCGAGGCGGCGGGCCTGCTCCGCGACCGGCGGCTGGCCGCCGCGAGGCGGCTGAAGCCCGCCCTGGCGCCGGCCGAGCCCGCCAGGCCCGAGCGAGCCGACGGGTGGTAGCCCGTTGACTCGCAGGATCTCCTCTGGCACGCCATGGGAGCCGGTGGCCGGCTACAGCCGCGCGGTGGCCGCCGGCGACTTCGTCTTCGTGGCGGGCTGCACGTCCGTCGCGGGCGCGGAGTTCCTGCACGAGGGCGACGCCTACGCGCAGACCGCCCGCGCGATCAGCAATGTGGCCGCGGCGCTGGCCGAGCTTGGCGCGGAGCTCGCCGACGTGGTGCGCACCCGGATCTATGTCACCGACATCTCGCGCTGGGCGGAGTACGGGCGCGCTCATGGCGCCGCCTTCGGCGCCACCATGCCCGCCACCACCATGATCGAGGTATCCGCTCTCGTCGATCCGCGGATGCTGGTCGAGGTGGAGGCGGTTGCCTACCGCCCCGGGATCGGCGCCGACTCCGCCCAGGGCAGCGCAGGCCCGGGCTAGCGTCAGCTGGCCGCCATCGCGGCGCCGACGATGCCGGCGTCGTTGTGCAGCGCGGCGGGCACCACCTGGGCGGTCAGCCCGGTCAGCAGCGGCACGAACTTGTCAGACTTCCTGCTGATGCCGCCGCCGATGATGAACAGCGCGGGCGATAGCAGCGCCTCCATGTGCTTGAGGTACTCGTCCACCCGCTCGGCCCAGCTTTCCCAGCTCAGGTCATGCAGCTCCTTGGCATGCTCGGAGGCGCGCGTCTCGGCGTCCTTGCCGCGGATCTCGATATGGCCGAACTCGGTGTTCGGCACCAGGATCCCGTCGATGAACAGCGCACTGCCGATGCCGGTGCCCAGCGTCAGCATCAGCACGACTCCCTTGTGTCCCGCGCCGGCCCCGAACTTCATCTCGGCCAGGCCAGCCGCGTCGGCGTCGTTGATCAGGCTGACCTGCAGGCCGGTGGCCTTGCCGAACAGGGCGCGCCCGTCCAGCCCGATCCAGGCCGGGTCGAGGTTCGCCGCCGTCCTGGTGACCCCATCGGCAATGACGCCCGGGAATGTGATTCCGGCCGGGCCCTTCCAGCCGAAGCCAGCGGAAAGCCGGGCCACGACGTCAGCGATCGCGTCCGGCTCGGCCGGACGCGGAGTCGGCACCTTGACTCGATCGGCGAGCAGCTTTCCCGTCGCCACGTCCACCGGGGCGACCTTGATCCCGGTCCCGCCAATATCGACGCCAAGTATCTGCACGGCTCTGCCTCCTCGTTGTGTTCCCGGCCGGCGTGCCCGCCAGACCACAGCGTAGGCGGTCCCCGGCCGCTGGGCGGGCGCCTGCAGCCGGGTGACGGGCGGCTAGCTCTACCATCGGTCGCAGGTTGCTCCCGGGTCGTGCTGGATGACCGGGCCAGGCGGCCATGGCATGACGTGCGCGCCCGCTATCGCCGAGGAGATGTTCGATGACCTGCATCACCGTGGCCTGCTGCGACATGGCAGGCGCCGCAGTCGCGGACGACGGCAGCGTGATCGCCGCCGGGCTGCTGCCGCTGCCTGACATCGAAGGCTGAGCGGTCCTTGCACCCGGGGGAGAGCATGGCGGCGCACGACGGCGGATCCAGGCGGCCGCCCGGCATTCGCGATGTCGCCAGGATCGCCGGAATATCCGTGGCGACGGCGAGCCTCGCGCTGAACGGGCAGCCCGGAGTAGCTGACGAGACGCGGCGGCGCGCACTGGCCGCCGCCGAGCAGCTTGGCTACCGCGCCAACCCGCAGGCGCGGGCGCTCCGGCGCGGGCGCACTACCACCTACGGCTTCGTGGTCCGTAATTTCGCCAACCCGTTCTTCCTGGAGGTGCTGAGCGGTGCGCAGCAGGTCGCGGCCGAGTCGGGAGCGACGCTGCTCGTGCTCGACTCGCGCTACTCGCTCGAGCGCGAGCGCGAGCACGTGCGGGAGCTGGCCGCGCAGCGCGTGGCCGGGCTGGCGATCGCACCGGTCGGGGCGGGCGGGTCGATCCGGCTCTGGCAGGAACTGAGCCAGGGCGCGCCGGTAGTGGCACTGAACTGGTCAGCGGACGGCATCACGGGCGTCGCGCGGGTCTGCCCGGACACCACCGCTGCGGTCGGGCTGCCCATGCACCGCCTGGCCCAGCTTGGTCACACGTCCGTCGCCTTCCTGTCCGCGCCACGGCATCTCATGGCGGATCCGGACCGGCTGCGTCATTTCCTCCGTCTGGCCGCCGAGCTCGAGCTGCGGCCGCGCGTCATGTACTCACCGCTGACCATGGCCGATGTCCAGCTGGCTGCCGTGGCCATGCTGTCCGGCAGGAATGCGCCCACCGCGGTCATCACGAACTCCGACTACACGGCGCACGCCGTCTACAAGGCCGCACGCGCACTTTCGCTGCCGATCGGGCCGGGCGTCTCGGTCGTCGGCCATGACGACCTGCCGACGTCCGAGCTGCTCGACCCGCCGCTGGCGACCATCCGTATGGACCAGCGTGCCATGGGCCGCGCCCTGATGACGCGGCTGCTTGGCCCGGGTCCGCCGGACGACTACATCGCGGACGTCCAGCTGGTCCAGCGCGCCTCGCTGCAGCCGCCGGCGAGCCCGCGCCAGCCCCCCGTTCGCAGGCCCCGATGAACATCGGGTAGCCGTCGGCGTCATCTCGATAACTTCTCTTGACACCCGCGCGCCCGCTAGGTCAGCATACCGATGCTAAACGTTTTAAAGGCATTGGGCCGAATGGTGCCTGCCGGGAAGGATGGCCGCTTCCTCTTATTGGCATGGCATGGGCTTTGTAAGAACGCGACGGGGATGAGGATATTGATAGGAGGCATTCGCGTGAGATCGCCATATCGATTGGGGCTCGTCGGGCTCAGTGCCCTTGCGCTGCTCGCTGCTGGGTGTTCGTCAGGCTCTTCGCCGGCCGCAAGCGGCGGGACCAACTGGGCCACGGTGACCTCCGTCTCGGCAGGCGGCGGCATGGCCAAGCTGATCGCCGCGGCCAAGAAGGAGGGCACGCTCAATGTCATCGCGCTGCCCCCGACCTGGGCAAACTACGGCACCATCATCAAGGACTTCACCGCGAAGTACGGAATCAAGGTCAACTCGGCCAACCCGGACGGCACCAGCCAGCAAGAAGTCAACGCGATCAAGCAGGAGAACGGCACCGCCGCGGCGCCCGATGTCGTCGACGTCGGCCAGGCTGTCGCGCTGGTTAACACCAACCTGTTCGCGCCCTACGAGGTGAGCACCTGGAGTTCCATCCCGGCATCCCAGAAGCAGGCAAACGGCCTCTGGTACGAGGACTACGGCGGCTACATGGCGGTCGGTTACTCGTCCAAGTTCGGCACGATCACCTCACTGAGCCAGCTACTCAGCCCGAAGTTCAAGAACGCGGTCGCGCTGAACGGCAACCCGACCTCGGCCAACGCCGCGCTGAACGGCGTGATGATGGCGAACCTCGCCGAGGGCGGAACGGCCAGCAGCATCGCCAAGGGCGTGGCTTTCTTCCACAGCCTCAAGGAGGCCGGTAACTTCTCGCCCGTATCGGCGACCGGCGCCTCGATCAAGGCGGGTACCACCCCGGTGGTGTTCAACTGGGACTACCTCAACCTGCCGAGCTACGTGGGAGTTTCGAACTGGAAGGTGTTCGTGCCGTCGAACGCCGTCCTTGGCGGGTACTACGCGCAGGCCATCAACAAGAACGCGCCGCACCCGGCCGCGGCCAGGCTGTGGGAGGAGTTCCTCTACTCCCAGGCCGCCACTGGTGGCCAGAACCTCTGGCTGCAGGGCGGTGCCCGGCCGGTGGAGGAGGCGGCGATGACCTCGAACAGCACCATTGATGCCGCAGCAGCCGCGAAGCTGCCGCCGGTCTCGGGGACGCCCGTATTCCTGACCCAGGCCCAGAACACCGCCGCCGCCAACTACCTGGCGGCGAACTGGGCCAAGGCCATCGGCTAGCGAAGTCGAAGTATCGTGGCCGTCGTAGCAACGACTGAAACCGGCGCCCGGCCCGCAAGGGCCGGGCGTCGGCTGTCAGCCCCCGGCTGGGTCGGGACCGTACCGTTCTTCGCCTACGTCGCCGTCTTCCTGCTATTGCCGGCCGGGGTCGTGATCGTTGATGCGCTGAAGAACACCAGCGGCGGATGGCAGTTCTCCAACGTCAGCGATCTCGGGAACCCGCTGGTGCGCGGCTTCTTTATCGGCTCGATCAAGCTGTGCGTGATCACCTCCGTGAGCGGGGCGGTGTTCGGCGCGATCCTGGCGTATGCGGTGGCATCCGGGAATCCGGATGGCGCGGTGCGCCGGATGTACCTGGCAGGCTCGGGCGTGCTCGCCCAGTCCGGCGGGATCACGCTGGCGTTCGCATTCCAGGCGCTGCTTGGTCCCGTCGGCCTGCTGTTTCACGCTGGCTGGTTCTACAACTTCCCCTGGGGCATCTCGCTGATCTACGCGTACTTCCAGATCCCGCTGATGGTGCTGGTCTTCATGCCAGCGATCGACGGGCTGAAGGTCCAGTGGCGGGAGGCGTCAGAGAATCTGGGCGCAACGGCGTGGCAGTACTGGCGGCATGTCGGCGGCCCGCTGCTGGCCCCGGCCTTCCTCGGCTCGACACTGCTGCTGTTCGCTAACGGACTGTCAGCCTTCGCGACGATCGAGGCATGGGAGAGCCAGATCGCGTATACCGTGCCGCAGCAGATCAGCGTTTCGCTGAACAGCGAGGTCGGGCTGGCCAATGTTAATTATGCCGACGTGCTCGCCCTGGGCATGATGGCCATGGTGATCATCCTCATGACGGGATACGCCTTGCTGCAGCGGAGGGCATCACGATGGCTGCGATAACGTCGCTGGGCGAGTCGGGTTTTGCCGTCCCGGCTGAGCGGCCGCGTGGCATGCAGGTTCGGCGGCGCCGGCGACTGAACGTTTTCCGCTACGTGGTCTTCACGGTATTCGGGCTCTTCTTCCTCCTGCCGCTGCTGGCGACGGCCCGGTTCTCCTTGGAAGGGAGCAGGCTCGGCACGTGGTCGCTGGCGGCCTGGAAGCAGATCGGGACGTACAAGGGCCCGCCCCCGCTGCTGCCCGCTATCGAGATCCAGCTGGAGCTGGCGGTCATCACCTGCGTCATCGTGCTGGCGCTGCTGGTGCCAACCATGGTCTGGGTTCGGCTCCGGGTGCCGTGGATCAGCCGGGTGATTGAGTTCCTCTGCCTGCTGCCGCTCACCATCCCCGCGATCATCCTGGTGGTCGGCTACGCCCCGATCTACAACCGGATCAGGCACTATGAGCTATCCGCGCTCATGCTGTTCTGGGCCTACGTGATCCTGGCGCTGCCTTACGCTTACCGGGCGCTCTCGGCCGGGCTGAACGCGATCGATGTCACGACGCTGTCCGAGGCCGCCCGCAGTCTCGGAGCTAGCTGGTTCACCGTGATCGCCAGGGTGATCGTGCCGAACATGTGGCAGGCGATCCTGAACGCCATGGTGCTGACCACGGCCCTTGTGCTGGGCGAGTTCACCATCGCCTACCTGCTGCTGTACAACAATCTGCCGGTAGAGCTGTTTTCCATTAGCCGGAACACTCCGAACGCCTCAGTGATTTTCTCCACCTCGCTTGCATCGCTGATGTTCGCCTTCGTTCTGCTGTTGATCCTCTCCTACGCCGGCCGGCGCCGCCACCGCGGCCCGGGGATGAGGTAGCGCACATGACATCTCCCATGACCAGGACGCAGGACGGCGCCGCAAGGACCGGGGTCGAGGTGCGCATGGACGGCCTAAGCCGCCACTATGGCCCGGTCGTCGCGCTGGACAAGCTCGACCTGACCGTGCAGGCTGGCGAGCTTATCGCGCTGCTCGGCCCGTCAGGCTGCGGCAAGACCACCACGCTCCGCCTGGTCGCGGGGCTGGAGGACGCCGACGCCGGCCGTATCACCGTCGGCGGCAAGGACGTCACTCACCTGTCGGCCAGCAAGCGCGACATGGGCATGGTTTTCCAGGCCTACTCCCTGTTCCCGCATATGACAGCGCGGCAGAACGTTGCCTTTGGGCTCCGCCTGCGCCGGATCGACGCGGCCAAGCGGGACAAGCGGGCGCTCGAGATGCTCGAGCTGGTCGGCCTTTCCACCCAGGCTGACCGGTATCCGCACCAGATCTCCGGCGGGCAGCAGCAGCGGGTCGCGCTGGCCCGCGCGCTCGCGATCGAGCCGCAGGTGCTGCTCCTCGACGAGCCGCTCTCCGCGCTGGACGCGAAGGTCCGGGCGCAGCTGCGTGACGAGATCCGGCGGATCCAGCTCGAGGTGGGCACCACGACGCTGTTCGTCACTCACGATCAGGAGGAGGCGCTGGCCATCGCGGACCGGGTCGGCGTGATGAAGGACGGCAGGCTGGAGCAGCTAGCGCCGCCCACCGAGGTGTACTCGCGCCCGGCGACCTCGTTCGTCGCGGAGTTCGTCGGCCTCACCAACAGGCTGGCGGGCACGGTCAGCGGGGAAACGGTGACCGTGCGGGGATGCGAGCTGCCGCTGGTGGACCGCTCGACCCCGCCGGGGCCGGCCACCGCCCTGGTGCGGCCGGAGGCGGTCACGCTGGCGTCGGACAACTCGGGCGACGCTGGGCCGCTGACCGGCACGGTGATCGCCGTGACGTTCCTCGGCGCGACCAGCCGGGTCACCGTCGACCTGGGCGATACCACGATCCTCGCCCAGCTCACGACCGCGGACGCCGCCGTGCTGCCGGCCGGCAGCCGGGTCACCCTGACGATCCGGCCGGACCCGGTGCTGGTGGCCGCCGATGCCGCGGCCCCGGCCGAGGGGTGAGCGGGCGGCGCCCGCCGCTGACGATTGACCGCCGCCTGGGGCCCGGCGCGGTGCTGCGCAGCGGGGCCAGCGCGCCCTACCGGGCGGTCGAGATCATCGCGGGCGAGCCGCACATCGTGCGCGCGGACCTGGGCGGCCCCGATCCGGGGCCGCCGCGGCGGGGCACCCGGCCGCTGCTCTGCCTGGTGCACGTCACGGACCTGCAGCTCGCCGACGTCCAGTCGCCGACGCGATTCGAATTCCTCAACCGGTACTTCGCCGATCCGAGGTACGCCGAGATCGTGCCCGTGCAGCGCCCGCAGGAGGCACTCACGGCGCACGCGGTCGACGCCACCTTGCGCACGCTCAACGCCGTGCGCGGCCCGGCCACCGGGGCGGCGCCCGAGCTGGCGGTAACGACAGGTGACGCAATTGACAACGCGCAGTGGAACGAGATGCGGAACTTCCTCGCGCTGTTCGACGGCGGGGTGGTGCGCCCGGATTCCGGCGCCCCGGGCTACACGGGGGTCCAGTCGCTGGACTGGCCTGACGACATCTTCTGGAGGCCAGACGGCGCGGGCCGCGATGGCGACGACTTCTTCCGGCGCGAGCTTGGCTTCCCGCGTTACCCGGGCCTGCTCCGCCGCGCGATGCGGGAGTTCTCCGCCACCGGGCTGGACTTTCCCTGGCTTTCCTGCTTCGGCAACCACGAGGCGCTGAACCAGGGCGTCGGGAAGGTAACCCCTGGCATCGCCGATGCGCTGGTGGGCAGCAGGAAGCCGTGGCGGCTGCCGGCGGACTTCGACCACGATCGCGCGCTTGAGCTGTTCATCGAGCGGCCGGAGGCCTTCATGGCCGGCCCGGTCATAGAGGTCAGCGCCGATCCGGGCCGCAGGCCGATCAGCAGGCGCGACTTCATCGAGGCGCATTTCCGCCCGGGCGCGCGGCCTGGCGGCCACGGGTTCAGCGAGCAGAACAGGCTTGACGGCACGGCCTATTACGTCCACGACACCCCGGCCGCCAGGATCATCGCGCTCGACACCAACTGCCTGGCCGGGGGCGCCGCCGGGTGCGTCGATCGCGATCAGGCACGGTGGCTCGAGGACCGGCTCGCCGAGGTGCACTCGGCCTACCGCGGGCCGGACGGGCGCGAGGTACGCACGGGCCAGGATGACCGCCTGGTCATCCTGATCTCCCACCACGGGATCGACACGCTCACCAGCACCCGCTGCGCGGCCCCGGGCCCGGGCGCGGGCCCGGCGCTCGGCGCGGCCGGGCTCGTCGCGCAGCTGCACCGCTTTCCCAACGTGGTGCTCTGGATGAACGGCCATACCCACACCAACGCCGTGCGCCCGCGCCGCGACCCGGACGGCCAGGCACGGGGTTTCTGGGAGGTCACCACCTGCGCCATCATCGACTGGCCCTGCCAGGCCCGGCTGGTCGAGCTCATCGACGCCGGCGGGTGCCTGTCCATCGTGTGCACCATGGTTGACCATGACACGCCAGCCGCGCCCCGCTCCCTGGCGACTATCGATGAACTTGCCTCGCTGCACCGCGAGCTGGCCGCGAACGTCCCCTACGGGGGCGCCGGGCCGCCCAGATCCGGCGACCCCGGCGACCGCAATGTGGAACTCCGGATAGCCCCGCCGTTCCCGCTGCGCCGCGTACCCGCGGGGTAGCCGGGCGCGGGCCGGGCGGCGCTCCCTAGGGGGTGCCGGCTCCCGGCCGGCCTCGCTGCGGCGCCCGCCCTCAGTGACGCCAGCGGGCGTCGGTCAGCGCGCTGATGTCGGCCTCGCTGCCGTCGAGCCGGACCCGTGCCGCCGCCGTCCGGCCGAATGCCCACAGGGTCAGCTCGCCGGGCGCGCCGGTAATGGTGACGACCGGCGTCCGGGCGTTGGCGGTCAGCCGGATGGTCGGGGTGCCCGATGCTGTCGGCGACGGCTCGTCAGACCGGACGAACTCGATCCCCACCGGCGCCATGCGCAGCATCCGCCTGGCCATCCCGAGCCGCTGCCAGAGCGCTTCTAGCTGGCCCCCGCCAATCTCACGTGGCTGCCAGCCGGGCTGAGCCCTGCGCACATCCTCGTGATGCACGAAAAACTCCACCACGTTGGCCCGCTCGTCCATGCCGGGAAGCCCGAACAGCGACAGCCGGGGCGGGCCGTTCCTGATGGTCTGCACCAGCTGCGGATAAGTGGTGCGCCTGGTGAGCGCGCGCTGCAGTCGCTGCGTGTAGCCCGCCAGCGGTCCGCCGAGCATGCCTGCGCCCGCGTCGAGGCGGTGCTCCCTGAGCACAAGGTGGGCGGCCAGGTCGATGGTGGACCAGCCTTCGCACAAGGTCGCCGCCGCAGGGCCTGTCTCGTCCAGCAGCGCGCAGATCGCCGCTCGCTCATCCTGGGCATAGGTCATTCGGTGATCGTAGGTCACACTCCGGCGCGCCGATGCAGCGCACAGTGGCGGGCGCGGGCATGGCAGCGGGCGCGGCCGCCGCTGGCACCTGGGGATCCTGGCCGCAGCCGCCGGGGGCGCGGAGGATACGGTGGCGCGAGAAGCACGGTGAGGGAGGGTCGATGGGCGCGAGCCAGCTTCGCCATCTCGCGCCACGCCGCGAGATGGTGCTCGTGCTCTTGCTCGGCACGCTCGCCGTCGGCCTTGTCTTCCTGGCCGTGCGGCAAGGCTGGGCGGAGGTGCGGACCGAGGCCCCCAGGCCGCTGCCCGGCGGCGATGTCACGGTGACCGGGCAGGATCTGGTGCCGGCCGCCGCCGCGCTGGCGATCGCCGCACTGGCCAGCCTCGTGGCCGTGCTCGCCACCCGCGGCCCGGCCCGCCGCCTGGTCGGGCTGGTACTGGCCGGTTTTGGCGTGGGTATCGGCGTGACTGTGAGTGCGGGCGTCACTGCGGCCGGCGCCATCGCCGCTGCTGTCGGCAGCGGGGGGACACCGGGGACGGCGGGCTCAGTCACGGCGGGCGCGGTGCCGAACGGCAGCGCGCCGCCCATCGCCGGATTCGCGTCGCACGTGGCCATGAGGAGCCTGCCCTGGCAGGCGCTCGCACTTGTCGGGGCCGTCGCGGTCATCGCGGCTGGGCTGCTGGTGACGTGGCGCGCTACGAGATGGCCGGTCATGTCCAGCCGATTTGACCCGCCCGAACGGGCCGGCCAGCGGGCGGCCGCCCGGTCGGCCCAGTCCGCCCCGTCGAGCCAGTCCGCCCGGTCGGCCCAGTCGAGCCAGTCCGCCCGCTCCGCCCAGCTGGGCCAGCCGGCCCAGCTGGCCCAGTCCGCGCGATCCGCCCAGCCTGCCCGGTTCGCCCAGTCGGGCCAGCCCGCGCGCCCCGCCCAGCCGGGCCAGTCGGCCGAGTCCGCGCGCCCCGCCCAGCCGGGCCAGTCGGCCGAGTCCGCGCGCCCCGCCCAGCCGGGCCAGTCGGCCGAGTCCGCGCGCTCCGCCCAGCCGGGCCAGTCGGCCCAGCCGGCCGAGTCCGCGCGCTCCGCCCAGCCCGGGCTACCGGCCCGGTCCGCTCTCGCGGTCAGCGACAGCGCCAGCATCTGGGAATCTCTCAGCCGCGGCGAGGATCCCACGGAGGGCGGACAGGGACAGGAATCCGGTTGGCAGTAAGCCAATTTCGGGTGCGGCGAGGCTAAGCTAGCGGTCAGGATCCGGTAGAAATCCGGGCATCGCGGAGGTGGCTGTGCGCCGCACGGAGTATGCGCCGTGGCGCGGCTCCGCAGCGGTTCAGCGCCGCGGCGCCGGCCAGCCGCCGGATCAGCCGGACCGGATGGTCGCGCTGGTGAAGCGGCTGATAGTCGCGCAGACCGGGCTGGCGGCGGCGATCGGCCTTTCGTACAGCCGCCGCCATCTGCCGTCGATCATCATTACGCTCATGCTGGCAGCCGCGCTCTGGGGACTTGCGCTGGTGGTGCGATCGGGTACCCATGCCGCCTGGATCCTCGCGATCAGCTTCGAGGCTGCCTTCATCCTTTTCGGTCTCGTCAGGTTCCTCACGTCGCGCTACGTCGGCGGCACCCTTTTCGCCATGATCATCGTCGGCGTCCTGCTCCATCCGGCGGTCGCCCGTGCCTTCGCTGCCGCGCCGCGCCGCGACCGGCAGGCACTGCGTGAGTCGGACCTGGCCGACGCCGCGGACGGGGCGTTCGGCGGCAGCCCGGTCGGCTGAGCCGCGGGGGCTCGGAGCGGCCGGCCGGATCACCCGATGCCCGGCCCAGAGGGGGCATGCGGGGCGCTGGCAAGGCTCTCGGTACGATCGGGACGGCAGGCATCCAAGCCGGAGGGGGCTGCAGAACCGCGTGAGCGTGCTCGACGAGATCCTCGACGGGGTCCGCGCCGACCTGATAACACGGCAGCGGCAGGTGCCGCTGGAGCGGCTGAAGGAGGCTGCGGCCAAGGCGCCCACGGCGCTTGACGTGATGGCCGCGCTCAAGGGCGAGGACGTAGCGGTCATCGCCGAGGTCAAGCGGTCAAGCCCATCCAGGGGCACGCTGGCCGCGATCGCCGATCCCGCTGCGCTGGCGGTTGACTACGAGGCCGGCGGCGCGCGGGTGATCAGCGTGCTTACCGAGCCGCGCCGGTTCGGCGGCAGCCTGGCGGACCTGACCGCCGTCCGCGAGGCCATCCGGATACCGCTGCTCCGCAAGGATTTCGTGGTCAGCTCCTACCAACTCTGGGAATCTCGGGCGCACGGCGCCGACATGGTGCTGCTCATCGTGGCGGCGCTGGAGCAGAACGCGCTGGTCTCGCTGGTGGAGCGGGCGGCCTCGATCGGCCTCGTCCCGCTGGTGGAGGTACACACCGACGGCGAGCTCGACCGGGCCGTGGAGGCAGGGGCGAGGGTCATCGGCGTGAACGCGCGGAATCTGGCCACGCTCGAGGTTGACCGGAGCCTGTTCGGGCGGATCGCTCCCCGTATCCCGGAAGGGATCGTGAAGATAGCGGAGTCGGGGGTGCGCGGGCCGCACGACCTGCTGGCCTATGCGGCAGCTGGAGCGGACGCCGTGCTCGTCGGGGAGAGCCTCGTGACGGGCCGTGATCCGAGGTCAGCAGTCGCCGATCTGGTGACCGCCGGCTCGCACCCGGCGCTGCGCGGTGATCGCGGATGAGCGCGCCGGGCGCGGTTTCCTCGTCGGCCGAGCCCGGAGTCCAGGTGCCCGGAGTCCAGGTGCCCGATGTCACCGGGCACTTCGGTCCTTATGGCGGGCGGCTGGCGCCAGAGGCGCTGATGGCGGCGCTGGAGGAACTCACCACGGCCTACCTCGCGGCGAAGGCCGATCCGGTTTTCCAGGCCGACCTAGCCGCGCTGCTCCGGGACTACGCCGGGCGTCCGACGCTGCTGACGGAGGTGCCGCGGTTTGCCGCCGAGGCGGGCGGCTGCCGGGTGTTCCTGAAGCGCGAAGACCTCACGCATACCGGCTCCCACAAGATCAACAATGTCCTCGGCCAGGCCCTGCTCACCCGGCGGATGGGCAAGACCAGGATGATTGCCGAGACGGGCGCCGGCCAGCACGGGGTCGCCGCCGCCACCGCGTGCGCGCTGCTCGGCCTGGAGTGCGTCGTCTACATGGGCGAGGAAGACACCCGGCGGCAGTCGCTGAACGTGGTCAGGATGCGGATACTCGGCGCCGAGGTTGTGCCGGTGACGATCGGCAGCCGGACGCTCAAGGACGCCATCAACGAGGCATTCCGTGACTGGGTAGCGACGGTCGACACCACGCACTACTGCATCGGCTCCGTCATGGGCCCGCATCCGTTCCCCCTGATGGTCAGGGACTTTCAGAGGGTCATCGGGGTGGAAGCGCGCGAGCAGGTGATCAGCGCAGCGGGGCGGCTGCCCGACGCCGTGATCGCCTGCGTCGGCGGCGGGTCCAACGCCATCGGGATCTTCCACGCGTTCATCCCGGACGCCGGGGTGCGGCTGATCGGCTGCGAGGCCGGCGGCGCCGGGCTGGACAGCGGGCGGCACGCGGCGACGCTGGCCGGGGGATCCGCCGGCGTGATCCACGGGATGCGCACCTACCTGCTGCAGGACGCCGACGGGCAGACCCGCGAGACGCACTCCATCTCGGCGGGGCTGGACTACCCGGGAGTCGGGCCCGAGCACTCCTGGCTGCATGACTCGGGCCGGGCCAGCTACCGCGCGATCACTGACGCCGAGGCGATGGACGCGTTCGCGCTGCTGTCCCGGACGGAGGGGATCATCCCGGCGATCGAGTCGGCGCATGCGTTGGCCGGCGCGCTGCAGGTGGGCAGGGAGTACGGCAAGGACGGAGTGCTGGTGGTCAGCCTGTCCGGCCGCGGCGATAAGGACATGGACATTGCCGCCAGCTGGTTCGGCTACGCCGCGGCGGCAGGGGCCAGCGGGCCAGCGGTGGGCGCCGGGCCAGCGGTGAGCGCCGGGCCAGCGGTGAGCGCCGGGCCAGCGGTGGGCGCCGGGCCAGCGGTGAGCGCCGGGCCAGCGGTGGGCGCCGGGCCAGCGGTGAGCGCCGGGGCAGTGCCGGGCGGCTCCGCGGGCCACGCCCGGTGAGTGCCGTGGCCGGCCGGGTGAGCGCCGTGGCCACCGCCTTCGTCGAGGCGGCGGGAGAGGACAGGGCCGCGCTGGTCGGTTACCTGCCAGCCGGCTTTCCCTCGGTGGACGGCGCGATCGCAGCGGCGTCGGCGATCGCCGACGCCGGAGCGGACATCATCGAGATCGGCATTCCCTATTCCGATCCGCTGATGGACGGCCCGGTTATCCAGGAGGCCGTGCACCGCGCGCTGACCGCCGGCGTCCGGGTCGCCGACGTGCTGCGGACCGTCGAGGCGGTCGCCCGCGGCGGCGTCCCCGTGCTTGTCATGACCTACTGGAACCCGGTCGATCACTACGGCGTCCAGGCCTTCGCCCGTGACCTGGCGAACGCCGGTGGCAGCGGCATGATCACCCCTGATCTCAGCCCCGAGGAGGCGCTGCCCTGGCTGGAAGCCGCTCGCGAGCAGCACCTCGACCCGGTCTTCCTGGTCGCGCCCAGCTCGTCGGAGGAGCGGCTTGAGCTGATCACCGGAGCCTGCCGGGGGTTCGTCTACGCAGCGTCGCTGATGGGCATCACCGGCGCGCGGGACACGGTGGGCAGCGCGGCGGCCGGGCTGGTGCGGCGGGTCCGGGCCCACACCGGCCTGCCGGTCGCCGTCGGGCTGGGAGTGCGGGACCGCGCGCAGGCGGCCGAGGTGGCCGGCTTCGCCGACGGCGTCATCGTCGGGTCCGCGTTCGTCGGCCGCATGCTGGCGGCCCCCGACCTGGCGTCCGCCGTCGCCGGGGTCCGTGACCTGGCCGCTGACCTGGCGGCCGGCGTCCGCGGCCGCGCCGCGCCCGCGCCTGAAAGACCGGGTCGCGCCGCGTCTGAAGACCGGGCCGCGCCCGCGCCTGAATAGCATCGCGCCCGGGCGGCAGCGGAGTCCCAACGACGTCATTGGAGCGGCACTTCCAGCGGCACTCCAGCGGCGCGCGCCGCTGCCCGGCCACCAGCATGGTTGGGACTCCGATGTCGCTGTATCCGCAGCAGAGTCCCAACGACGTCGTTGGCGGCAGCGGCACCAGGCGGGCCCGGCCGCGGGAAGGTTCAGCGCGTCGTCATAGCTGGCCGCGAGCGCCCGCGCGGACAGACCGAAGCAGATCCAGACAGGTCAGGACACGATTGGACACGGCCGGCTGGCGGCCGGTCCGTCCCCGGGGCCGCGGAGCCGGACCTTGCTGCCGTGCCGCGTGCGGCGCCTGATCTTCTCCGGGAAGGTAAAGCCGGGTACTCTCTTAGGGCATTGATCAGCCAGCGGAATGTCTGGATCCGCGGCAGGGCCGACGTCGTCCCACCCCCAACCGATCGTGCAGGCGGATGACGACGGGAGTACGGATGGCACCTGCTGGGAACCCGCCGACCGAGGGACTGTACGACCCCGCCTACGAGCACGACGCCTGCGGCGTCGGATTCGTCGCCGACCTGTCCGGCCGCCGCGGTCATGACGTCGTGCGCAATGCCCTGACCGTGCTCCGCAACCTGGAGCACCGCGGCGCGAAGGGCAGCGACCCGGAGACGGGCGACGGCGCCGGCATCCTGACCCAGATCCCCGACGCGTTCTTCCGCGCCGCCTGCGAGTTCGCGCTGCCGGAGGCAGGCGGCTACGCAGCCGGGATGGTCTTCCTGCCCGGCGATGATCACGCGCGCCAGGCGGAGGCGATCGCGGTCATCGAGCGGATCGCCGCGCGGGAGCACCTGACCGTGCTCGGCTGGCGCGACGTCCCGCATGATCCCGCCAGCTGCGGCGAGGGCGCCAGGGCCGTGCTGCCCAGGCTGGCGCAGCTCTTCGTCGCCGGGATGCGCGGCGAGACCGGGCTGGCCCTGGACCGGCTGGCCTTCTGCCTGCGGAAGCAGGCCGAGCCCGAGGCCGGCGCGTACTTCGCCAGCCTGTCGTCGGCGACGATCGTCTACAAGGGAATGCTCACGCCCCCGCAGCTCGAGCGGTTCTACCCGGACCTTTCCGACGCCAGGTACGCGTCCGCGCTCGCGCTGGTGCACTCCCGGTTCTCCACGAACACCTTCCCGTCCTGGCCGCTGGCCCACCCGTACCGGCTGATCGCGCACAACGGCGAGATCAACACGATCAGGGGGAATCGCAACTGGATGCGGTCCCGCGAGGCGCTGCTGGCAACGGGCCTGATCGGGCCGGACGCCGAGGGCCGCGGAATCGAGCGGCTGCTGCCCGTGCTCGACGAGACCGCCAGCGACTCGTCCAGCTTCGACGCCTGCCTGGAACTCCTGCGGCTGGGCGGCCGGTCGCTGCCGCACGCGGTGCTGATGATGATCCCGGAGCCGTGGGAGAACAACGCCGAGATGGACCCGGCCCGGCGGGCCTTCTACCGCTTCCACGCGACGCTGATGGAGCCCTGGGACGGGCCCGCCCTGATCGCGTTCACGGACGGGACGATGATCGGCGCCGTGCTGGACCGGAACGGACTGCGGCCCGGCAGGTACTGGGTGACCGCGGACGGCCTGGTCGTGCTGGCGAGCGAGGTCGGCGTGCTGGACATCGACCAGGCCACGGTGATCCGCAAGGGCAGGCTGCAGCCTGGCCGGATCTTCCTCGCCGACACGGCGAGCGGACGCATCGTCGAAGACGAGGAGGTGAAGAACGCGCTTGCTGCCGAGCACCCGTACGAGGACTGGCTGCACGCCGGTCTGCTGCACCTCGACGACCTCCCGGACCGCCAGCGTGCGGTGCCCGACAGCCAGGCGCTGCTCACCCAGCAGCAGGCCTTCGGGTACACCGAGGAGGAGATCAGGGTCATCCTCGCGCCGATGGCGCGCACTGGCGCCGAGCCGATCGGCTCGATGGGCGACGACACGGCCCTCGCCGTGCTCTCCGACCGGCCGCAGCTGATCTACGACTACTTCTCCCAGCTATTCGCCCAGGTCACGAATCCGCCGCTGGACGCGATCAGGGAGGAACTCGTCACCTCGCTGGCGTCATCGACCGGGCCGGAGCACAACCTCTTCGACCCGGGCCCGGCCTCATGCCGCCAGATCGTGCTGCCGTACCCGGTGATCAGCGAGAACGATCTCGCGAAGATCATCCACATCAACGACGACGGGGACCTGCCCGGCTTCGCCGTGCACGTGGTCGACGGCCGATACCTGGCCGCGGGCGGCGGCGCGGCGCTGCGCGGCCGCCTGGCGGAGATCCGGGCCGAGGTCTCCGCCGCGATCGCGGGCGGCGCCCGGCTCATCGTGCTGTCCGACCGCGGCGCCGCCGCAGCCGGCGGCGCGGCGCCGGCGCTGGCGCCCGCGGACGGCGCGTCGCTGGCCCCGATTCCGTCCCTGCTGCTGACCGGAGCTGTGCACCACCACCTGATCAGGGCGAAGACCCGGGCCATGGCCGGCCTGATCGTGGAGAGCGGCGACGCGCGCGAGTGCCATCACATCGCGCTGCTGATCGGCTACGGGGCTGCCGCCGTCTGCCCCTACCTGGCCATCGAGTCCGCGCAGGACCTGGTGCGCCGCGGCGTGATCGAGGGGGTCACGGCGCGGGCGGCAGCGGCCAACGTGATCAAGGCGCTGGGCAAGGGCCTGCTGAAGATCATGTCCAAGATGGGCGTGTCAACAGTCGCCTCCTACACCGGCGCGCAGATCTTCGAGGCGATCGGGCTCGGCACCGACCTGGTCGGGGAGTGCTTCGCCGGGACCTCCTCCCGGCTCGGCGGCATCGGCCTGGATGAGCTAGCCGCCGAGACCGGCGCGCGGCACGCCCGGGCGTACCCTGCCCGCGGCGGCCAGGTGCCGCACCGGCGGCTGGAGACCGGCGGGGAGTACCAGTGGCGCCGGGACGGCGAGCCGCACTTGTTCAACCCGGAGACCGTGTTCAAGCTGCAGCACGCGACCCGCAGCGGGCGCCAGGACGTCTTCGCCGAGTACACCCGCCTGGTCGACGACCAGGCGAAGCGGCTGATGACGCTGCGCGGCCTGCTGCGCATCCGGGGCATCGACGAGCCCGCCGCGGACCCGGTAGTGGCTGCGGGCCCCAGCCCATCCCGCACAATGTCACATCGCGGGGGTCAGAACCCGCCCGCTGTCACAGCGGACGGGTTCGCCGCCGGGGCCGGGCAGGACCGCTGGCCCGGCCGGGCGCCGGTGCCGCTGGACGAGGTCGAGCCGGTGTCGAGCATCGTGCGCAGGTTCTCCACCGGGGCGATGTCCTATGGCTCGATCTCCGCCGAGGCGCACCAGACCCTCGCGATCGCGATGAACCGGCTCGGCGGCAGGTCCAACACCGGGGAGGGCGGCGAGGATTCGGACCGCTTCCTGCCGGACGCCAACGGCGACCTGCGCAGGTCCGCCGTCAAGCAGGTGGCGAGCGGCCGGTTCGGGGTGACCAGCGAGTACCTCGTGAACGCCGATGACCTGCAGATCAAGATGGCGCAGGGCGCGAAGCCGGGGGAGGGCGGCCAGCTGCCCGGCAACAAGGTGTACCCGTGGATCGCCAAGACCAGGCACAGCACCCCGGGCGTGGGCCTGATCTCGCCGCCGCCGCATCACGACATCTACTCGATCGAGGATCTCGCGCAGCTGATCCACGACCTGAAGAACGCCAACCCGTCAGCGCGGGTGCACGTCAAGCTGGTCGCCGAGGTCGGGGTCGGCACGGTGGCAGCCGGGGTGGCCAAGGCGCACGCCGACGTGGTGCTGATCTCCGGGCATGACGGCGGCACCGGCGCGGCACCGCTGACCAGCATCAAGCACGCCGGCGCGCCCTGGGAGCTCGGCCTCGCCGAGACCCAGCAGACGCTGCTCCGGGCGAGGCTGCGGGACCGGATCGTGGTGCAGGCCGACGGGCAGCTGAAGACCGGCCGCGACGTGATCATCGCGGCGCTGCTCGGCGCGGAGGAATTCGGCTTCGCCACCGCGCCGCTCGTGGTGGCCGGCTGCGTGCTGATGCGGGTCTGCCACCTCGACACCTGCCCGGTCGGCGTCGCCACCCAGAACCCGGAGCTGCGCAGCCGGTTCGCCGGGAAGGCGGAGTTCGTCGTCAACTTCTTCGAGTTCCTGGCGCAGGAGGTCCGCGGCTACCTGGCGCGGCTCGGCTTCCGGACCCTGGAAGAGGCGGTCGGTCACGCCGAACTGCTCGACCCAGCGGCGGCCGCGGCGCACTGGAAGGCGGCCGGCCTGGACCTGACCCCGATGCTGGCCGTTCCCGAGCTGCCGCCGGGCGCCGCCCGGCACCGCGTCATCAGTCAGGACCACGGACTGGACCGTGCCCTGGACAACACGCTGATCGAGCTCGCCGAGGGGGCGCTGCGCGATGGCAGCGCAGTCACCCTGGAACTCCCCGTTCGTAATGTCAACAGGACCGTCGGGACGATGCTCGGCCACGAGGTGACGCGGCGCTGGGGCGGCGAGGGCCTGCCCGACAACACCATCGACATCTCCTTCCGCGGCTCGGCCGGGCAGTCGTTCGGCGCTTTCCTGCCGCGCGGGATCACGCTGCGGCTGTCCGGTGACGCCAACGACTACGTGGGCAAGGGCCTGTCCGGCGGGCGGATCATCGTCGCCCCCGATCCGGCCGCGGCCTTCGCCGCGGA
>JBEKFH010000023.1:0-25038 GCA_050013415.1 Streptosporangiaceae bacterium
CGGACCTGAGCAGGGAGACACCTTGAGCCGCATTGCACCGGTTTCCGGTGCGCTGGTGGCACTGTCCAGCGCCTCGGTGTTCCCGGAGAAGACGCCGGACGCTTTCGAGACGGCGGCCAGGCTCGGCTACGACGGCGTCGAGGTGATGGTCTCCACCGACTTGATCAGCCAGGATCTGGATGTCCTGCGCAGGCTCGCTGACTACCACGGCGTGCCCGTGCTGGCCGTGCACGCACCCTGCCTGCTGATCACCCAGCGCGTCTGGGGCCGGGAGCCGTGGGGCAAGCTGAACCGGGCCAGAGAGGTGGCTGAGCAGCTTGGCGCGCGCGTCGTCGTGCTGCACCCGCCGTTCCGCTGGCAGCGGGAGTATGCGCGTGACTTCGAAGCCGGACTGGCCCGGCTGAGCGAGGAAACCCACGTGATCTTCGCGGTGGAGAACCTCTATCCGCTCCGGGCGCGCGGTGCCGAAGTGGCTGCCTACGCCCCGCACTGGAACCCGGTAGAGATTGACTGCCGGCATGTCACGCTGGACCTCTCGCACACGGCCGTCTCCGACTCCGACGCGCTGGCCATGGCCGCCGAGCTCGGGCCCAGGCTGGCGCATGTGCACATGGCCGACGGCACCAAGCCGGGCCTGCCCGATGAGCACCTTGTCCCTGGCCGGGGCGGCCAGCCGTGCGCGGAACTGCTGCAACAGCTCAGGGCGGACCGCTACGGCGGGATGGTCGTGCTTGAGGTGAACACTCGCCGCGCGGCGACCAGCGAGGAACGCCAGGCGGACCTGGCCGAGGCGCTCGCCTTCACCCGGCATCATCTCGGCCAGTACGGCAGCCTGACGCCGGCTACACCTCGAGGATCAGTGTTACGGGACCGTCATTGACCAGCATGACCTTCATGTCCGCGCCAAATACGCCGGTCTGAACCTCGCCACCGAGGCCTCGCAGCGCATCGGCGAATGCAGTGACCAGCGGTTCCGCGACGGGCCGCGGTGCCGCCGCCTGCCAGGTCGGCCGCCGCCCCCTGGCGGTCTCCGCGTACAGCGTGAACTGGCTGATGACCAGGAGCGGCGCTGCCATCTCGGCACATGACCGCTCGCCGGAAAGAATCCGCAGATGGTAGATCTTGCGGGCGAGCGCAGCTGCGCGCTCCGGCGTGTCCGAATGGGTCACGCCGACCAGCACGACCAGCCCGGGACGGGGCAGCACGCCGACCGTCGTCCCGGCGACGTCGACGCTGGCGGTACTCGCCCGCTGGACCACAGCTCGCACGAGAAGGCATTCTTCCGCTCATGACATCAGACGTCGCGCACCGGCCCGCCGCAGACAAGGTCCCCGCTCCTACGGTGAACGCCACGCTCATCACGGTGGCACCCACCGGCGCCGAATCAGACAAGGCGACGGTGCCCGCGCTCCCGGTGACCCTGGAAGAGCTGGTCACCACGGCGAAGGAGTGCCGGGCAGCGGGCGCGTCGGTCATCCACGTGCACGTCAGGGACAACCGTGCCCGGCCCACGCTGGATCTCGCGCGGCTGACGGACACGGTCCGGGCGCTGCGGGAGGGCAGCGACCTGATCGTGCAGCTATCCACGGGCGGAGCGGTGACCGACGACTTCGGCCAGCGGCTGGCCGTCCTGGAGGCGGGACCCGACGCATGCTCGCTGACCTGCGGCACGGTGAACTTCGGCGACGAGGTATTCGCCAACCCGTGGCCTTTCATCCGCGAGCTTTACGCCAGGACCAGGGCTCTCGGCGTAGTTCCCGAGTTCGAGCTGTTCGACATGGGCCAGGTGGCCACGCTGCACCGGCTGCTCGATGAATTCGGCCCGCCGCACGGCGGGCACGTGCACTGCGATCTGGTGATGGGGGTGCCGGGCGGCATGCCGGGCACTGCCGCGCAGCTGGTGCAGGCAGTGGCCGCCCTGCCGCCTGGCGCGACCTGGTCGGCCACTGGCGTTGGCCGCGCCTCGCTTCCGGTGCTCTTCGCCGCGCTCGCTGCTGGCGGTCACCTGCGGGTCGGGATGGAAGACACGATCTCCTTTGCCCGGCGCCGCCCGGTGACGGGGAACGCCGAGCTGGTGCAGCGCGCGGCCGCGCTCGCGGAACTAGCTCAGCGCCCGGCGATGAGCCCGGCTCAGGCCCGGATGATGCTGGGAGTCGCCGATCGCCGCTGAGTGACGGCGAAGCTCCGGCGGCAAGGCCATCACATGCCTGCCCCCGCCGCTGGCCCCCGCCGCAGCCCGAGACGGCCAGGGGGCGGGCCTACAGCGGATACCTGCCCGGCCCGGTGGTGTAAGCGCGGCCGCTGGGCGTGGTCCAGATCAGCACGCCGGGGCTTGGCTGCTGAAGGTTCCAGCCGGGCGCCTGTTTCGCGGCGTGGTGATGGCGGCACAAAGGGGACAAATTACACTCGCAGGTGCGTCCGCCCTGGTCAAAGGGCTGAGTGTGGTCGTCATCACAGCGACGGGCAGGCCGGCGGCAGCCGGGGAAGGAGCAGGTCCGGTCGCGGGTCTTGATCAGGTGCCGCAGTGATGGTGACGGCTGGTAGGCGAAGGTTTCCCTCGCGTGGCCGCAGGCCTCGGTCTCCAGCCACTTGATCGTGATCCCGGCGAGCCAGGGAATCTGGCTAGCGCCGCCCGGTGGCCCTGTGCCGCCGGGGCCGGCGCGGTTGCCGGGTCGTCCCGCTCCGGGTCGTCCCGCTCCGGGTGGTCCTGTGCCCGGTGGCCCCGTACCTGGCGGCCCTGTGCCCGGTGGGCCGGAGCCGCCGGGTGATCCGGTGCCAGGCGGCGTGATGCCGCGGGGCGGCGGGGGATGCCCGGGTTTGGCGCAGCCGTGGCCGAGGGCGGCGCCGCCGGGGCTGGTGATGGTCAGGCACCAGCGGCTGCCCGGGGTACTGGCGAGGACGGCGGTGAGGTCGCGGCAGGTGGCGGCGTCCAGCGGTCCGTAGCCGGCGGCCTCGCCGGGCTGGCCGGTCAGGCCGAGCCAGGTCGTGAGCGGCACCGTCAGGTTAACGGTGCCCGTCAGCCCGGCCGCTGGCCCCGGGCCGCCGCGCGGGCCGGCCGGCCCGCGCGGCGGGCTCCCGCCGCCGGGTCCCCGCTCGCCGGGATCCTCGCCGTCGTCCTGGCCCTGGCCGCCTGCGCCGTCGTCCTGGCCGTGGCCGTCTGCGCCCGGGCCGCCGCCGTGGCCGGGCAGCAGGGCGGACAGCGGCCGTTCGCTGAGCCGGGCGAGGAAGACCGCGGAGCGGAGGTATTCCAGGGTGCCTTCGGCGCCGGCGGCCTTCAGGTCGCGGGCGGCGGCGTCGATGCTCTGGTCGGCAGCGAGGACCTCGGCGGGCGGCAGGTCACGGCCGGCCAGCGACCAGGTCCCGGACGGGTCGGCCCAGCATTCCACCCGCGCGCTCTTCTGCGCCTTCTCCCGCCGCCTCACCACGGCATCGGGGTCGAGCGCGAGCACCAGGCGCCGTGCCGCGTCGCGGAGCTGCCCGGTGGTCATCCCCGCAGCGTCGCCCGCGAGCACAGCGGCGGCCGCGGCCGCGGTGAGCTGATCCAGCGCCGCGAGCTCATCAGCGAGCACGATTGCCCTCGGCAGGTCGATTCGTCCTGCCGCCAGCGCGGCCGCCGCGGCCGGCAGCCGGGTGATTCCGGCGGCGAGATCCAGCAGCCGGCTCGCCGCGCGGCCGGTCAGGGTCAGCGCCGCGGCGACCTCATCACACACGTGATCGACCTGGCGGCTGTCCCGGGTCGCGGCGGCGGCCGCGGCGCGACGGCGGTCCAGCTGGCTGACCGCGCCGAGTTCCATCGACGCGGTCCAGGACGACAGCCGCCGCGCCGCCCCTAGGACACCGATCAGCTCGTCGTCGGTCAGCGCGGACAGGCCGTCGTCGAACGCGTTGGCGGCGAACCCGGCGAGGGCGGGGCCGGGTTCCATGACGTCCAGCGACCCGCCGCCGGCGAACCCCCGCGCGCCGCGCGACGGATCGCGGTGGGTGAAACCTGCTGCCAGCGCCTCGGCCGCCGGAGGCGGGCCAGGGTGAGCGTCCAGGTACCCGGCGGCGACCTCGGCGGGCAGGTCGGCGAGCCATGCCTCGTCGCCGTCCGGCGGCCCGCAGTACGGGTCGTCCAGCGCCGCCACGTCTACCGGATCCTCATCCCAGGATCCGGGGAACGGTGCCGGGCTGACGGTCATCGAGGGTCCTCCGCTTCGCTTACTGGCGGCTTCTCGTATGTACCAACGATACCGCCTGAAGTAGTCAATTCGCAAATTTATTCGATAGTTTTTCCACTCAGATGCCCGGCCGGTCCCGGAAGCTGACGGACGCCAGACGGACGCCAGGTGGGTGCCAGACAAGTGGCGGGCGCAACGCGATGGCCCGTGGCGGTGCCGCCAGGTTTGCAAGCCAACGCAGAGGTCGCAACACTGGGAGCATGAGTCCGGTGACCGTCAGCTCAATTGGGGCCTACATACGCGACCAGCGTGAGCAGGCCAGGCTCTCCATCCGGCAGCTCGCCCAGGTGACGGGGATCTCGAATCCGTATCTGAGTCAGATAGAACGGGGTTTGCGCAAGCCAAGCGCTGACATCCTGCAGCAGATCGCGAAGGGACTGCGAATCTCGGCTGAGGCGCTCTACACGCAGGCCGCAGTCATGGAGGACCAGCCGCAGGGAGATGGCGTCCGGGGAGCCGTGCTGGCCGATCCGCAGCTGACCGAGCGCCAGAAGCAGATGCTGATCGAGGTCTATGAGTCGTTCCGCAAGGAAGCAGCGCCCGCTGCGAGCGACGAGGAGCCCGCCCAGCTGGACGGGGATGCCGTCAGCACGACCCGCAAGCCCGCCGCCAATGGCCACAAGGCCGCTGATGGCCACAAGGCCGCCGATGGCCACAAGGCCGCCGATGGCCAGAAGGCCGCCGGCGCTCGCAAGCGCGCTGCCCGCAAGCCCGTGGCTGAAGACCACGACCCCGCGCGGACGGACAAGGGGCCAGCCTCCGGAATCAGGGCCGCGCGAACGGACAAGGGGCCAGCCTCCGGAAACGGGGCCGCGCGAACGCGCGAGGGGCCAGCCTCCGGAAACGGGGCCGCGCGGACGGTTTCGGGCCCAGCCCGGACCCGATAGCCTGGCATCGTGCTTTTCAGCAACCCGGGCGCCTTCACAGCCCTCAACTGGCTCTTCGAAGTGCTGGCCGTCGCGGCATTTGTGGTCGAGGTGTGGGCGTTCACCGATGCGATCCGCCGCAAGGCGCCGGCGTTCGTCGCGGCTGGCAAGCAGACGAAGCCGCTGTGGCTCATCATCCTGGGCGTCGCCACGGCCATCGGCCTTGGCACCGCCGCGAGCGGCAGCTTCGCGGTGATCGGGATCCTGTCCGTGGCCGCTTTCGTAGCGTCGGCGGTCTATCTCACCGATGTGCGGCCCAAGGTCAGGGAGTTCCGCGGCGGGTCAACCCACCAGGGCCCGTACGGCCCCTGGTGAACCCAGCGGCCCCTGGTGAACTCGGCCGCCCCTGTGAATCCCTGGATGCGAGCCGATTGGTGCGGCTCCTGACGGCGCTGTCGCGGCTGGCTCATTTTCGACTCTCGGGCCAGCGGTGCTGGCTGCGACGGCTGGCGCTGTCACGGCGGTGCTGCAGGTACTGGCGCTCGGCGGTGTCGTGAGTCAGGTCGATCGCGCAGTCGTATGCGGCCATGGCCTCCTCGCTGCGTCCGAGCCGGTCGAGCAGGTGCGCGCGGGTCGCTCGGGCGGGCTGGAAGCGGCGGGCATGCTGGCCGGCGTCCTGAAGCAGGCCGTCGAGCGTGGCGAGACCGGCTGCGGGGCCGTCGACCTCGGCGGTGACGGCGGCGAGCGCGACGCCGCTGCCGAGCGACGGCGCGATTGCGTGCAGCACGCGGTGCAGGGTCAGCAGCGTTGGCCAGTCTGTCGGGCCAGCCCGTCGCCGGGCGCAGTGCACGGCCTGGATCGCGGCCTCGACCTGGAAGCGCCCCAGCTGCCGGCGCGCGTGCGCCGCCCGGAGGTGTTCATGCGCCCGGTCAATCAGGTGGGAATCCCACAGCGACGGGTCCTGGTCGGGCAGCGGGACGAAACGTCCGTCCGCGTCCAGGCGCGCCGGGGCGCGCGACGCTGAGAGCTGGACGAGAGCGGCGAGCCCATGCGCCTCCGGGTCACCGGGCACGCAGCTGGTGAGCACCTCGGCGAGGTGCAGTGCGTCTGAGGGCAGCTGACGGGCCTGTGGCCCGGTTGTTGCCCATTCGATGACATACGCGCCATAGACCGCCTCCAGGACTGCGGTCATCCGCGACGGGAGGTCACCCCGGTCCGGGATTCGGAACGGAATGCGGGCGGCCTTGATGCGCTTCTTCGCCCGGACCAGGCGCGTCGCCATCGTGGAGGCCGGCATCGAGAAGGCCCGGGCGACCTGCTCGGCGGTGAAGCCAAGCACCGTGCTGAGCATCAGCGGCGTGTGCGCGGCGCGTTCGATCGCTGGATGCGCACACACGAGCATCAGTTCAAGCCGCCGGTCGGGTATCGCGTCGACGTCGAAGTCGTCGGTATGAATAAGTGAGTCCTGCGCGTCGCCGAGCGGGGAGGCTCGCTGGGCGCGGGCGGACTTCCAGTGGTCGCGCAGCCGGTTACGGGCGACCGTCAGCAGCCACGCGTCGGGGCTGGCCGGCACCCCATGGGCGGGCCAGGTACGCAACGCGCGCTCGAAGGCGTCCGCGAGGGCGTCTTCCGCGGCGGCGATGTCGCTCGTCGAAGCGGACAGGAGTGCGAGCAGCCGCCCGTAGCTGTCACGTGCCGCCATGCCCGCGGCGCGGGCCGCCGGCCCCGTCATACCCGGACCGGGACCGGCGACCCGGCATCCATCGCCCGACGTCAGCGCGTCCACCGGCCCTTGACGAACGAGGTCGCGGTCGGCCGCACTTCGATCACGCCCCACTGGGCGCCCGGGCACTTCTCGGCCCAGCCGATGGCCGCATCGAGATCGGGCACGTCTATGACGAACGCTCCGGCCAGCGACTCCTTCGTCTCGGCGAAGGGCCCATCCTGCACCCGCAAGACTCCTTCTCTGCGGGTAACGGTCGTCGTCGCGGCGGCCGGCTGCAGCACGTCGGCTGACAGCAGCACCCCCGACTCCTCCAGCGCGCGGCCATAGGCGCCGAAAGCTTCCATCGCCTCAGCGATTGCCTCCTCGCTGATATCTCCCTCGGCCGGCTCCCGGTAGTGCATCAGCAGCATGTATCGCATCGTCGTCTCCTCTGATCCCAGTGTCGCCCCTGCGGCGACATCTGCACCGAGATGACGATCGAACCTCGCCCAGATCGTCACTCGGGAGGAACGCCCGGCGCGTTCGTCCGGTCCGGAGAAACTCCCATCTCATCTCAGGCAAGCCTGGCGGCGGCCTCCGCTAGGATCGCGCGATGAGCGAGACCCAGTGGCGAACGCACCGGCTTGAGCTGGACGATCAGACCCTTCGGGAGTGGGACGCCGTCGTCCTCGACGTGACGCCGGACGGGATAGTCCTCGACAGGTCGGCCTTCTACCCTGGCGGCGGCGGGCAGCCGCCCGACCAGGGGGTGCTGCTCTGGGGCGGCGCGCAGACGCGCATCGCGGGCGCGCGGAAGGGCGACGATCTGTACCTGATCCCCGAGGAAGGTGATCCGCTCCCGCCGCCCGGTACGGCCGTACGCGGTGCCGTGGCGGACGACCGGCGGACCGCGCTGATGCGCACGCACTCCGGGCTGCACGTGCTCTGCGGGGTCGTGTTCAGGGACTACGGCTCGCTGGTGACGGGCGGGAACATGGAGCCCTACACCGCGCGGATGGATTTCGACATGCCTGAGGTTCCGGCGGGGTTCAGGGAGAGCGTCGAGTCGGCCTGCAACGAGGAGGTCGCCGCGGCGCGCCGGATCGACGTCCGCGTGCTGCCGCGCGCGGAGGCGTTCGCCATCCCCGACATCATCCGTACCGCGACCAACCTCGTCCCGCCCGATGTGCCCGATGTCCGCATCGTCGACATCGTGGGGCTTGACCAGCAGGCTGATGGCGGCACGCATGTGGCCACGACCAGCCAGATCGGCAGGATCGAGGTCGTCAAGATCGAGAACAAGGGCAGGGGGTTCCGCCGCCTGCGGATCCGCATCACGGACTAATCCAGGCGGGAACTGCCGCGTTCAGAAGGGAATGGACAAGAACGCGACTGGGAGCGCGACGAGCAGCAGGGCCGCGGCGCCGACCAGCGCGAGGGCCGGCACCGACAGCCCGGGCGCCGGACGGAGCAGCCGCGCGACGCGGACCGCCACCTCCCCGGCCCCGGCTCCGGCGCCGTCAGCGGCCAGCGCGCCGGACGGCGCCCGCGAGCCGGCGGTCCCGACCCGGATCAGCGCGGTCGCGAGTTCCCTGGCCGGGCGGTGCCGCAGGGCGTGGTCATCGGCCAGCATCTCCACCAGTAGCGCGACCGCGCTCTCCGCCCGCCGGGCGACGGCGGACCAGCGGAACGCCCGCAGCAGTGCGGTGAACGGCAGCAGCACGAGATCGTGCCGCTCCCGCAGGTGGGCGCGCTCGTGCGCGAGCACGGCGGCCAGCTCGGCCTGATCGAGCAGCTCCAGGGTGCCCGCGCTGATCACGATCCGCGACCGCAGGCCAGGCACGCAGTAGGCGGCGGCATCCGGATGATCAACGACGAGCGCGCCTGGCACCTTGGGATCACCATGGGCGAGCAGGCTGAGCAGGTCCCGCTGCCGCCGCCGGGCGCGCAGCACCGCGGCGAAAGACGCCAGCAGCACCCAGCAGAGCAGCGCCAGCAGCACGAGTCCGGCCGCCACCGCCACCAGCCGCAGATACCAGACCGCGCCCCCAGCCTGCGGGCCGGATGTCACGCCGCGCACCGCGCGCACCGCGACCGCCACCGCGGCCCGGGCCACGCCGGTGTGCTGGCCCTCATCCTGGTAACTCCCGCCGAGCCCGGCGAGAGCGCCCACCGCCGCCAGGCCCCAGCC
Organism: Streptosporangiaceae bacterium; assembly: GCA_050013415.1. Lineage (GTDB taxonomy): Bacteria > Actinomycetota > Actinomycetes > Streptosporangiales > Streptosporangiaceae > Palsa-506. The sequence continues at coordinate 8,983 of JBEKFH010000023.1, forward strand.
CAGGCCGAGCGCCTGCCAGAGCACGATCGCGGCAGCTGGCGAACGCACTGGCCAGCGCGCCGACGCGAGCGCGGCGGCAGCCGGGATGGTGCCAGCGGCGACCGCGGCGAGGACCAGGACTGCCGGGAACACGGCCGATCAGCCCCTGCGGGCGTCTTCGGGCGAAACGGATGACCCGGGGGACTCGGGCCGCCCAGGTGACTCCGGCAAATCCCGCGCGTCCAGCGCCTCGAGGGCCTCCAGCGCCCGGCGCAGGGCGCGCGCTTCCGCGCCCGACACGCTGCGGACGAAGCGGGCCAGCGCTGCCTGCCGGTCGCCGGTCTGGTCGAGCGCGTTCAGCATCAGCTCGGTGACGTACGCTTCCCTGCTCTCGGCCGCGCGATAACGCCATGCGCGGCCATCTCGCTCGCGCCGGGCGAAGCCCTTCTTGGCCAGCCGGTCCAGAACCGTCATCACGGTGGTGTGGGCCAGGTCACGATCGGTCAGCCGCCCGCTGACCTGGCGCACGGTGAGCGGCTCCGGATGCTCCCAGAGCACGTCCATGATGGCGCGTTCGAGTTCGCCGAGCCTGTTCACGGCGCCCACTCTAACCCGTGCCGCCCGCATCTGACCCGTGCGCCCCGCTCTGGGCCGGGGGTCCGCCGCCGGCAGCCGCCGCCGGCAGCCGCCGCCGGGCAGCCGCCGTCGCCGCGCTCGCCGGGCGGTAACCTGCCAGGTGCGAGACTAGCCAGCCGGCAGGATAGGAGGGACAACGGTGTCCGGATCATCTCCCCGCTTCCGCTCGGTCCTCGACCAGTTCGCGCCGTACCAGCCCGGCCGCAGCGTGGCGCGGGCCGACGGCCGGTCGTTCAAGCTCTCGTCCAACGAGTCGCCGTTCGGGCCGCTGCCCTCGGTCGCCGAGGCCATCGCCGTCGCGGCCGGGCAGGTCAACAGGTACCCCGACAACGGTGCGGTTGCGCTGACCGAGGCGATCGCGGCGCGGTTCGGCGTGCCGGCTGCGCACGTCGCGGTCGGCTGCGGTTCCGTCGGCGTGACCCAGCAGCTGCTGGAGGCGGCTGCCGAGCCCGGCGCCGAGGTCATCTATGCCTGGCGCTCGTTCGAGGCGTACCCGCTGCTCGTCGATCTTTCCGGCGCAGCCTCGGTGCGGGTGCCGCTGCGGGATTACCAGCACGATCTCGATGCGATGGCGGGCGCGATCACCGAGCGGACGAGGATGATCTTCGTCTGCAACCCGAACAACCCGACGGGCACCGTGGTGCGCGGCGCCGAGCTCGCCCGCTTCCTCGACCGGGTGCCGGCGGACTGCCTGGTGGTACTCGACGAGGCCTACCGGGAGTACGTTCGGGACAGCGGCGTACCAGACGGCATCGACCTCTACCGCGACCGGCCCAACGTGGCGGTGCTGCGCACGTTCTCCAAGGCCTACGGACTGGCCGGGCTGCGGGTCGGCTTCATGGTGGCGCATGAGCCGGTGGCCGCGGCGGCCCGCAAGACCATGCTCGCCTTCACCGTGAACGCCCTCGCGCAGGCCGCCGCCATCGCCTCGCTGGCCGCCGAGGCCGAGCTGCTCGAACGGGTCGACGCCGTGGTCAAGGAACGGGACAGGGTCCGCGCCGAGCTGCTCGGGCAGGGCTGGACGGTGCCGCCGACCGAGGCCAACTTCGTCTGGCTGCCGCTCGGCGAGGACACGGCCGATTTCGCCACTGCCTGCGCGCGCCGCGGGATCAGCGTCCGGCCGTTCGGCGCGGAGGGAGCCCGGATCTCCATCGGGGACACCGACGCCAACGATGAGCTGCTCGCCGTCGCCGGTGCGTACCCGCGACGGCACTGACCCCTGGGCGGATTCTTAGCCGACCGTCTCCTCGGTGATGTCCGCGCCGAGCGCGGTCAGCCTGGCGGCGACCGCTGCGTGCCCGCGGTCGATCGGGTAGCCGGGCGCGACGATGGTCTCGCCGTCCGCGGCGAGCCCTGCCAGCACCAGCGCGATTCCGGTGCGCAGGTCGTGCGCGATGACCTCGGTGCCCTTGAGCACGGACGGGCCGTGCACGAGCACGACGTTGCCGTCGACCTCGACCTTCGCGCCGAGCTTGTTGAGCTCGCCGACCAGGGTGTAGCGGCCGTCGTAGATGGTTTCCCTGATGTAGCTGGTGCCGTCGGCCAGGCAGCTCAGTGCCATGATCGGTGACTGCAGGTCGGTCGCGAACCCCGGGTACGGGCTGGTGATCACGTTGATCGGCCGTAGCTGCCGTTCCCTGCGGACCTGCAGGATGGCGCCCTGGGTGGTGAACTCCACGCCCATCTGCTCCAGCTTCCAGCGGACCACGCCGAAATGCTCGAGCGAGGCGCCGACCAGGTTGAGCTCACCACCGGTGATCGCCGCCGCCATGGCGAACACCGCCGCGTCGATCCGGTCCGGCATCACCGTGTGCTCGACCGCCGCCAGCTCGCTGACCCCGCGCACGGTCACGAAGCCGGTGCCGCCGCCGGTGATCTGGGCGCCCATCTTGGTGAGGAACGCGATGACGTCGAGCACCTCCGGCTCCAGTGCCGGGTTGTCGATGATGGTGGTCCCCGGTGCCAGGCAGGCCGCCATGATGAGGTTCTCGGTGCCCGTGTGCGACGGCGTATCCAGGTAGAGGTGCGCGCCGCGAAGCCGGTCGGCCTTGATGTGGATGGTCGTCTCGCGCTCTTCCACGATCGCCCCGAGCCTGGCGAAGCCCCGGTAGTGGAAGTCAAGGTTGCGGCTGCCGAGATTGCATCCGCCGACGCCCTCGATGGTCGCCTCGCCGAGCCTGTGCAGCAGCGGCGGGACGAAGAGGACCGAGGCACGGAACCTCCGCGCGATGTCGGCCGGCAGCACCGAGCTGGTCAGCTCCGAGGCATCGACCACGAGCGTCTGCTCGGCCTCGTGAAACTTCACCACCGCGCCGAGTGCCTGGGCGAGCTCGACGGCCCGGCGGACATCCTCGATCGCCGGGACGTTCCGCAGCACCGTCCGCCCCTTGGCCGCGAGCAGCGAGCCGGCGATCATCTTGAGAGCGGCATTCTTAGCGCCCTGCACGAAGACCGTGCCCTGCAGCGGGTTGCCGCCTCGCACGCGGTAGCGGGTCTCAGGACCGGTGGTCATAGGGCTGGAACTCCTGTCGTCGGGGTGTTCGTCGCCCGGCCGCCGGCCGGGCGCGTGGTCTGGCCTGCGGCGCGAACCAGACTTCGGGCTGCCAGGTCGGGCGGACAGCCTGATGCGTGCGTGGTCCAGTATTCCACCGACCCCGGCTTCCCGGACCATCCCCGCATTGTTACGTAACGTAGTTACTCAGCTTAATGCCGTCACGCCGCTGCTTCGTGCCGGCGCGCTTCGTCCCGGTGGTAAGTTCCGCTTCGGTCCGGTCAGTTCCACGTCAGGCCGGTCAGCCGCTGGTAGGCCTCGATGTAGGTCCGCCGGGTCCGGTCGACCACCTCGGCAGGCAGCGGCGGCGGCGGGTCATTTCCCCGCCGGTCCCAGCCGGAGGCGGGCGAGGTCAGCCAGTCCCGGACGTACTGCTTGTCGAAGGACGGCTGGGCGCGGCCCGGCACCCACTGGTCAGCCGGCCAGAACCTGGACGAGTCCGGGGTCAGCACCTCGTCGGCGAGCAGCAGCGCCCGGCCGGCGTCGAAGCCGAGCTCGATCTTGGTGTCGGCGACGATGATGCCGCGCGCGGCGGCGATCTCAGCGCCCCGCCGGTAAACCGCCAGGGTGATCCGCTCCAGCTCGGCGGCGACGTCGCCGCCGAGCTGCTGCGCCACGGCGCTGACCGGGATGTTCATGTCGTGCTCGCCGCGCGGCGCCTTCGTGGCCGGGGTGAAGACCGGCCCGGGCAGCATCGAGCCGTCGCCGAGCCCGGGCGGCAGCGCGAGCCCGCAGATCCCGCCGGTCTGCCGGTAGTCGGCCAGCGCCGAGCCGGTCAGGTAGCCGCGGGCGACGCATTCCACCGGCACCATCTCCAGCCGGCGGCAGGCCATCGCCCGCCCGGCGAACTCCGCCGGGATCGGCGCGTCCACCAGGTGGTTCGCCACTACATCAGCGAGCCGCTCGAACCACCACAGGGACAGCTGGGTGAGGATCTTGCCCTTGTCCGGGATCGGCGTCTGGAGCACGTGGTCGAACGCGGAGATGCGGTCGGTGGCGACGAGCAGCAGCACCCCGTCGTCGGACTCGTACAGTTCCCTGACCTTGCCGGAGTACAGGTGCCTCACGGCCGGCCCACCTGGCGGCGGCACGGCCGGGCCCGGGCCGCCTGCCGACGGCTCACGTCAGCCGCTCCAGCCGCTCGAACACCGGCCCGAGCCTGGCCACGAACCGCTCCGGGCGGCAGGCTTCGTCCAGCCGGGCCTCGTCCAGCGGCTGGCCGCGTGCTGCGGCTTCCTTGCGCAAGGCGTCCCGGAACTGCGTTCCGCTGTCCCAGCAGTCCATCGCGGCGGCCTGAACCAAGGCGTAGGCGTCCTCGCGGGTCATCCCGGCGGCGACCAGCTCGAGCAGCACGGCCGAGCTGTAGATCAGGCCGCGGGTCAGCTCCAGGTTGGCGCGCATCCGGTCCGCGTCGACCACCAGGCCGGTGACCAGCCGGGTGGTCTCGGCCAGCAGGTAGTCCGTGGTAATGGCGGCGTCCGGCAGCGCCACCCGCTCGGCGGACGAATGCGAGATGTCGCGCTCGTGCCAGAGCGGTATCCCCTCCAGCACCGGCGTGACCTGGGCGCGCACGATCCGGGCCAGTCCGCAGATCCGCTCGGCGGCGACTGGGTTCTTCTTGTGCGGCATCGCGGACGAGCCCTTCTGGCCGGCCCCGAACGGCTCGGCAAGCTCGGCCACCTCCGTTCGCTGGCCGTGCCGCACCTCCAGTGCGATCGCCTCGCAGACGGTCGCGGTCAGCGCGAGCACGCTGACCCATTCGCCGATCCCGTCGCGGAAGACCACCTGGGTCGCGACGTCGGCCGGCCGCAGCCCGAGCTCGGCCATCACCCGCGCCTCGATCGCCGGGTCGATGTTGGAGTAGGTGCCGACCGGCCCGGACAGCTTGCCGACCGCGACCGCGCCGCGGGCGCGCAGCAGCCGGTCGCGGCAGCGCGCCATGGCGAACGCGAAGTCGGCGACCCGGTGGCCCCAGACGTCGGGCTCGGCGTGGATGCCGTGCGTCCGCCCGGCCCGCAGCGTGCCGGCGTGCGCGAGAGCGTGCTCGCGCAGCGCGCCGGTCAGCGTGGTGGCCTTCGCCGCCAGCAGGTCCGTCGCCTCGGCCAGCTGCAGGGCGAGCGCCGTGTCGAGCAGGTCTGAGGAGGTCATGCCGAAGTGGACGTAGGCGGCAGCCTCGCGCGGCGTCGTGTTGTCCGCCCAGGCGGACAGGAACGCGATCACGTCGTGGCCGGTGACGGCCTCGATCGCGGCGACCGCGTCGGCCGATGGCACCGGCGCGGCCCGCACCGGGCCGACGCTGCTCGCTGGCACCGTGCCCGCGGCGGCGTGCGCCGCAAGGACCAGGACCTCGATGTCCCGCCACAGCTCGTACTTGCGCGCGTCGCTCCAGACGTGGCCCATCTCGGCCAGCGTGTACCGCTCGATCACGCAGTCCATCCTGCCGTAACGCCGGACCCGGCCGGCCCAGCGGCCAGCCGTCCCCCCGCATCAGCTCCGGAGCCGGCCGGCGCGGCGGCCCACCTTCCCTCCGCCCGTATCAACTAGCCGGCGGCGCGGCGGCCCACCTTCCCTCCGCCCGTATCAACTCCGGAGCCGGCCGGCGCGGCGGCCCGCCATCCCGTGGCCATCCCAGCCGGCATCATTGTCCGGGATCCGCCGCGATGTCCGACCGGTACCAGCCGCCGCGCATCCTGATCAGGCTGGCCGCCTGGTAGGCCGCGGCGCGCGCGCTGGCCAGGTCCCGGCCCGTGCCCACCGCGTCGAGCACCCGGCCGCCGCTCGACGTCAGCGGGCCGGCCCCGGTCGCGGAGGTGCCGGCCTGCAGGATGTACGCGCCAGGAATCCGTTCGGCATCTTCCAGACCATCGATCTGGTCACCACTGGCCGGCCTGCCCGGATAGCCCTCCGCGGCGATCACCACGGTCACCGCCGCGCCGGGTGCCCAGGCAGGCGGCCCCGCGCCTGCCAGGCCGCCGGTCGCCGCCGCGTCGAGCAGCCCGCCCAGCGGCGTGACCAGCCGGTCGAGGATCACCTGGGTCTCCGGGTCGCCGAAGCGGGCGTTGAACTCCACTACCCGGATCCCTGCGCTGGTCAGGCAGAGCCCGGCGTACAGCAGCCCGCTGTAGGGCGTGCCGCGGCGGCGCAGTTCGTCCAGGGCCGGCTGGACGACGACGGCGATCACCTCGTCCGCCAGCCCGGGCGGCGCCCAGGGCAGCGGGGCGTAGGCGCCCATCCCGCCGGTGTTCGGGCCGGCGTCCCCGTCACCCGCGCGCTTGTAGTCCTGCGCTGGCAGCAGCGCCATCGCGGAGTCCCCGTCGGCCAGCGCGAAGACGGACACCTCGGGACCGTCGAGGAACTCCTCGATGACCACCGTGCCGCAGTCGGCGGCATGCCGGCGGGCCTCGGCGCGGTCGGCGGTGACCACGACGCCCTTGCCCGCCGCGAGTCCGTCCGCCTTCACCACGTACGGCGGCCCGAACGCGTCCAGCGCCGCGCCGGCCTCGGCGTCGCTGGTGCAGGTGAACGCGGCGGCGGTCGGGATCCCGGCGGCGAGCATGACCTGCTTGGCGAAGGACTTCGATCCCTCGATCATGGCGGCGGCCGCGCCGGGGCCGAAGCACGCGATGCCCGCTGCCCGGACGGCGTCCGCCGCCCCGGCCACCAGCGGCGCCTCGGGGCCGATGACGACGAGATCCGCGCCGAGGCGGCCGGCCAGCGCGGCAATGGCCGCCGGATCGGCGATGGCGACATCGTGGATTTCCGCCAGCCGGGCGATCCCCGGGTTGCCCGGCGCGGCGTGCAGCCGCGTCACGTCGGCGTCGCGTGCCAGCGCCCGGCACAGCGCATGCTCACGGCCGCCTGAGCCGATTACCAGGACCCGCACCCGCTGAGCCTACCGGGGCAGCCGGGGCCAGTGTTCAGAGCAGCGGGCGGAGCCGGAGGGTCTGGTCACGGCGCGGCCCAACGCCGACCGCGGCGACCGGGGCACCGATCATTTCCTCCAGCGCCCGGATGTAGGCGCGCGCGTTGGGCGGCAGGTCACCGAACTCGCCCGCGGCCGAGATGTCCTCCCACCAGCCGTCGAGGTACTCATAGACGGGCCGGGCGTGGTGGAAGTCGGTCTGCGTCATCGGCATCTCGTCATACCGGGATCCGTCGACCTCGTAAGCCACGCACACCGGCACCTTGTCGAGCCCGGACAGCACGTCGAGCTTGGTGAGGATGTAGTCGGTGATCCCGTTGACCCTGGTTGCGTACCTGGCGATGACGGCGTCGAACCAGCCGGTGCGGCGCGCCCGCCCGGTCGTCACGCCGTATTCCATGCCGGTCTTGCGCAGCCACTCGCCCTCGGCGCCCGCCAGCTCGGTCGGGAACGGGCCGGCGCCGACTCGCGTCGTGTAGGCCTTGACGATGCCGATGACCTTGGTGATCCTCGTCGGGCCGAGGCCGGATCCTGCGCAGGCGCCGCCCGCGGTGGGCGATGAGGACGTGACGAACGGATAGGTGCCGTGGTCGACGTCGAGCAGGGTCGCCTGGGCGCCCTCCAGCACGACCATCTTGCCCTCGTCGAGCGCCTGGTTGACGATCAGGCCGGTGTCCGCCACGTAGCCTTTGAGCCGCTCGAAGTAGCCCAGGTACTCGGCGCACACCGCCGCGGCGTCGATGCCGCGGCGGTTGTAGACCTTCGTCAGCACCTGGTTCTTCTCCCGCAGCACCAGGTCGAGCTTCTGCCGCAGGATGTCGGGGTCAAGGAGATCCTGCATCCGGATTCCCATCCGGGCTGCCTTGTCGCTGTAGGTAGGCCCGATGCCGCGTCCGGTAGTGCCAATCCGCGCGGTTCCCAGATGGCGCTCGGTCACCTTGTCCAGCGCGATGTGGTGCGGCATGATCAGGTGCGCGTTGGCGGAGATCAGCAGCCGCTCGCACGAAACCCCGCGGGCTCGCAGCTCGTCGATTTCCGTCAGCAGCACGGCCGGGTCGATGACCACGCCGTTTCCGATGACAGGGACGGCGGTCTGCGACAGCACCCCGGTGGGCAGCAGGTGCAGCGCGTAGCTCTCGTCGCCGATGACGACCGTGTGCCCGGCGTTGTTGCCGCCCTGGTACCTGACGACGTAATCGACACTGTCGCCGAGCAGGTCGGTGGCCTTGCCCTTGCCCTCGTCACCCCACTGGGCGCCCACGATCACAATGGCCGGCATTGTCACCAGCCCCTTCCAGGCCAGGCGCGCGCGGAAGCCCCTGGCCCGGCGCGGAAGCCCCTGGCCGCGGTGTCCGGGTCAGCGCTCGGCTGCCGCGGGCTCTTGCGCTCCGACGTTACCGGACGGCGCCCGGATCTGCCGGATGGCCGGGGCCTGGTCCGCCGGATGGCCGGGGCCTGGTCCGCCGGATGGCCGGGGTCCGGGATCCCGCTGGCCGGCCGGGTCCGATCAGCCGGACTCAAGCAGGGCCGCGGCCACCGGGCTGCTGTCCCGCAGGAACTCACGGCAGCGGTCGGCCTCCTCATCCTCGCCGATCGCGGCCGCGGCGCTGCCGAGCATGTTCAGGGACCGCAGGAATCCCTGGTTCGGCTCGTGCTCCCACGGGATCGGGCCGTAGCCCTTCCAGCCCGAACGACGGAGCTGGTCGAGGCCCCGGTGGTAGCCGGTCCTGGCGTAGGCATACGCGGCGACCGGGTCACCCTGGCCGAGTGCGCGCTCGGCCAGTGCCGCCCACGCCGCGCAGTACGAAGGGAAGCGGGCGGCCACGCTGGCCGGGTCGGCCGCCGAGCGCAGCGCCGAGCTGGCCTCGGCGTCACCGGGCAGATAGGTGGCGGGCGGCCCGCCGAGCAGGTTCTCCTGTGTCATGCCAGCCATCCTGCCGCCTCCGGCCTGGTCATCAGCCAACGGGTCCGCGAGTTCCGTGCCTGGCGTGCTCCGCGCCCGGCGTGCTTCTGGCCCGGCCCGGAGTGCTTCTGGCCCTGCCTGGCGTGCTCCTGGCCCTGCCTGGCGTGCTCCCGGCCCGGCCTGGCGTGCTCCCGGCCCGGCCTGGCGTGCTCCTGGCCCGGCCCGGCGTCCTCTCCGCAGGATTCGATAGGTTTTTCCCATGGCAGCGAGTGACCTGTCCGCGGCGTCGAGCGGGGTGTTCTGCATCGGCGGCGGAATCCCGGTGACCAGGCTCGGCTACGGCGCGATGCGTATCACCGGTCCGGGCATCTGGGGCGATCCGCCGGATCGCGCAGTGGCTATCCGGGTCCTGCGAAGGGCCGCTGAGCTCGGGGTGGACTTCATCGATACCGCTGACTCCTACGGGCCCCACGTAAGCGAGGAACTGATCCGCGCGGCCCTGCATCCCTACGAGGGCATCACGATCGCCACCAAGGCAGGCCTGGTTCGCACCGGTCCTGACCAGTGGCATCCGGTCGGGCGGCCTGAGTATCTCCGGCAGTGCGCGGAGCTGAGTCTGCGGCGCCTCGGGCTGGAGACGATCGACCTGTACCAGCTGCACAGGATTGACCCGCAGGTCCCGGCGGCCGATCAGGTCGGCACGCTGAACGATCTGCGTAAGGAAGGCAAGATTCGCTACATCGGCCTGTCCGAGGTCGGCCTGGAGGAAATCGGCGAGGCACGGCTCACCGCCCCGATCGCGTCGGTGCAGAACCGTTACAACCTGGTTAGCCGCCAGTCCGAGGACGTGCTCGACTACTGCGAGCGGGAGGGGCTCGGCTTCATCCCGTGGTTCCCGGTCGCCACCGGCCAGCTGGCCGCCCCCGACGGCCCGCTGTCAGCGCTGGCCAAGCAGGCCGAGGTAACGCCGGCCCAGCTGGCCCTGGCATGGCTGCTGCGCAGGTCGCCGGTGATGCTGCCGATTCCGGGCACGGGATCGGTCGCCCACCTGGAGGAGAATGTCGCCAGCGCGCTGGTCGAGCTGACCGAGGAGCAGTTCGACGCGCTATCGGCGATGAGCTGACCGCTCGTCCCGCACCTCCTTCAATTCTCATCTCCCTCACTTGCCTCACTTGCCTCACCTGGTGGCCCTGGTCGTAACTGGTGGCGCCTGTTCGGCCCCGTCAGGCTGGCCACCAGGCTCCTCAGATCATCTTGTACCAAATCCTGTGAAGCCAAAAGCGACGATCAGGAATCTTTTTATCCTATAATCCGGTACAAGTATGAAAATCACTGGCGACGGGGCAACGGGAGGCCGTAATGAGGAACGGGAGGCGGCGATGAGCGAGCCGGTGCCCGAGATCCTGCTGTTGTTCAGGCGGCAGCAAGGGCTTGCTACCAGATCCGAGCTGATCGGCGCCGGGGTGCCTGACTCCGAGATCAGGCGGATGTTGCGCAATGCCGCGATTGTCCAGGTCGCCCGGGGCGCGTACGCCCTCGCAGAGCTGGCGCAGCAATCCGCTGACGACCCTGCCCGCCAGCATGCGCTCGTCGCGCATGCGGCCGCTCGGCTGGCCGGCCCGGGCTCGGTGGCCAGCCATCAGTCGGCGGCGATCATCCACGGACTCAGTGTGCTGACCCCTGCCGAGGCGGGCCTGGTGACGCTCACCCGGTCCCCGCGTGATGGCAAGAGCCGGTCCGTCCGCGCGCGCGCCCGTGTCCATATCGCCGATCTGCCGCCCGGCCACGTCACTTCCTGCCATGGCGCGCCCGTCACGACCGTGGCCAGGACCGTCATAGATCTCGCCAGGTCGCTGCCATTCGCCGACGGGGTCGTCGCGGCAGATTCTGCGCTGCGGGCCGGCCAGACCAGCCACGCTGAGCTGGCCGCTATGAGCGTCGCGTGTGCCCGCTGGCCAGGCGTGCGGCGCGCCGAGCGGGTAAGCGCGTTCAGCGATCCCCGGTCCGAATCCGTGCTGGAGTCGATCGCCAGGGTTGCCTTTGCCGAGCAGGGGCTTCCAGCACCTGACCTGCAGGCATGGGTCGGTGACGAAGACGGCGTCATCGGCCGGGCGGATTTCTTCTGGCCGCAGCACCGCACCATCGGCGAGGCCGACGGAGCGCTCAAGTACGACAATCGGTGGCGGGCGGTGAGTCAACTGGAACGCGACGTCCGGCTGCGCGAGGCAGGATTCGAGGTCGTGCACTTCAGCTGGCAGCAGATCGTTCGCGCGCCCTGGCAGGTGGTCGCGTCGATCCAGGCGGCCTTCGACCGCGCGGACATTACGAGGCCGCCGTCCGCGGTCCCCGGCCGGGGGTGAGCGGTCCGCCCGGGTCCCCTGGCCGGGCGGCGCCTGCGATCCGTCCGGTGAGTTCAGGTCAGCTGCTTCCCCGCCGACATCAGGTCCTCGCAGGCGCGGACGACGCGGTCGGTCATCGATTGCTCCGCCGCCTTGCCCCAGGTCCGCGGGTCGTAGGCCTTCTTGACGCCCACGTCTCCGTCCACCTTCAGCACGCCCGCGTAGTTGGTGAACATGTGGTCCGCTACCGGCCGGGTGAACGCGTACTGGGCGTCGGTGTCTACGTTCATCTTGACCACGCCGTAGGAGATGGCCTCGCGGATGTCCTCGAGCGCGGAACCAGATCCGCCGTGGAAGACGAGGTCGAATGGCTTGTCCCGGCCGTACTTGGCGCCGACGGCTTCCTGGATGCCGGCCAGGACTGACGGGCGCAGCTTCACGTGCCCCGGCTTGTAGACGCCGTGCACGTTGCCGAACGTCGCGGCGAGGATGTACCGGCCGCGCTCGCCGAGCCCGAGCGTCTCAGCCGTCGCAAGCGCGTCCTCCGGGGTGCTGTACAGCTTCTCGTTGATCTCGCCGACGACGCCGTCCTCCTCGCCGCCGACGACCCCGATCTCCATCTCCATGACGACATGCGCCCTGGCGCACTCGTCCAGCAACTCGGAGGCGATGTGCAGGTTCTCGGGAAGCGGCACGGCGGAGCCGTCCCACATGTGCGACTGGAAGAGCGGCTCCTCGCCGCGCGCAACCCGGTCTCCGGAGAGCCGGACGAGCGGGCGCATGAAACCGTCCAGTTTGTCCTTCGGGCAGTGGTCAGTGTGCAGCGCAATGTGCACCGGATAACGCGCCGCCACGGCATGGGCGAACTGGGCCAGTGCGACGGATCCGGTGACCATGTCCTTGACGGCGGCGCCGGACAGGTACTCGGCACCGCCGGTAGAGACCTGGACGATTCCGTCGCTTCCGGCTTCGGCGAAGCCGCGGAGAGCCGCGTTCAGCGTCTGGCTCGATGACACGTTGATGGCCGGATAGGCGAATCCGTGCTCCTTGGCCCGGTCGAGCATCTGTGCGTAGATCTCTGGTGTCGCGATCGGCATGACGGTTTACTCCCTGTCGTCGTGCTTGCGTCCCCTAGTATTCCGGAGCCGCAGGCATTGCGGGGCCCGCAGGCGGCCGGTTACCGGCGTCAACTGGCTCCGGCGCACGTCGGCGGGGTTACTCTCGCAGCATGGGACGTCACGATGCCGATCCCAGGGAACGCCTGCGGTACGTGATCGTCGCGGTGGTCGTCATTGCGGTGATCGCCCTCCTCGTCGTAGGAGCCTCCGCACTGCATGACCTGGCCGGGCACTAGTCGGCAGGCGCCAGGTCGGCCAGTTCGAAAGCCGCGCGATACGGCAGCCCGCGCCCGGTCACCTGAGCGCGCGCGCCGCGGTCCACGATCACGGCCACCCCGGCCACGTCGGCGCCTGCCGCCCGTAGCACGTCCACGGCGGTGAGGACCGAGGCGCCGGTCGTGGAAGTGTCCTCCACCGCGAGCACGCGCCGCCCGGCCACGTCCGGGCCCTCGATCCGCCGTTGCAGGCCATGGGCCTTTTCGGTCTTGCGGACCACGAAGGCATCCAGGATCCTGCCTCGAGCCGCCGCGGCATGCATCATCGCGGTCGCGACGGGATCCGCGCCGAGGGTCAGGCCGCCGACGGCATCGTAGGAGAGATCCGCCGTGGCATCGAGCATGACCCGGCCAGCGAGCGGCGCGGCCCGGCCGTCCAGCAGCACCCGCCGCAAGTCGATATACCAACTTGCGCGCTGCCCAGAGGACAGAATGACTTCCCCGTGCACGACGGCTTGCCTCCTGATGATGCCGAGGAGGTCATCGCGTTCAGTCACGGGAACGACCCTATCTGGCGGATGCCGGCCCCGGCCGGCCGCGCCCGGGCCTGCGGTGGTGCTGGTACGTCCCCGATCCGCGCTATATGTCACGGCGGCAGCCGGGCGCTGGTAACGTCTCGCGTCGAGGGAAGGACGGTGTCGCGTGGACCGCTGCGCGCTGTTCGTGGACGCGAGCTACATGCTCGCCGATGGCGCAATGGCCGTCCACGGCACCCGCCGCCGAGACTCTGTCTCCTGGGATTACCCCGGCTTGCTGAAGCTCCTGTCGGGCCTCTCGCGGGATCGCAGCGGCCTGCCCATGCTGCGGTGCTACTGGTACGAGGCGACCGTGGAGGGCCGCCGGACAGCCGAGCACGACACGCTGGCCGACATACCGGGGCTCAAGCTGCGGCTCGGCCGGATGCGGCCGGGTCGCCGCGAGGGCGTGGAGGCGGAAGTTCACCGCGACCTGATCTCCCTGGCCAGGAACGGCGCGATCAGCGACGCCGTGATCGTCAGTGGCGAGGAGGATCTCGCCGAGGTCGTCGCGGAAGTGCAGGATCTCGGCATCCGGGTGATCCTGGTGCACATCACGGCGGACGGGAGCTGGACGGTCTCCCGGGCGCTCCGCCAGGAATGCGACGACATCCTCGAGATCGGCGGTGTGCACCTTCGCCCGTTCGTCGACCTGATCCCCGGAGCGGAGCCGTCCGAGGAGGCATACCAGGCCGGCGCCTACTCCAGCCGGTCCATGGCCAACGGCCACGGACCGGCCACTGGCGCCGTTACCCGCCATGGCCTGCCTGCCGCCGCGCTGACTGCAGCTTCGATCTACAACGCCCCGGTCGCCACGGAATACCAGCCCGCGGCTCAGCAGGCATCCGCTGCCCAGCTGCCATCGCGGCAGGAATCCGCGCGGAGCCAGCCGGACGACCTGTCGGGCATGCCTGGCGGCAGTCAGCAACGTCAGCCAGGAGACCGGCCAGCTCAGTCCGTTGATCTGCTCGGCGAGCCGGCCCGGCCAGAGCGCGCACTCTCGCCGGGGTCGTACGGGCCGGACCCGCTCGGTGATCCCGCCGGGCCCGGCAGGCGCGCGCAGTCTTCGCAGCACGGCGAGGGCCAGGCGCCCCAGATGCAGGCAGCCCAGATGCAGGCAGCCCAGTCCTATCCGCCCTCAGACCAGTTCCTGGACCGGCTGGCCTCTTCGGTCACCGATGGCTCACCGTCGCCGGGCTACGTCCAGCTGGGCGGATCGCAGCGCCATGGACTGGGTAGCGTGGCTCAGGAGTATCCGCAGGCGGCCGGCAGCTCGTACGGCGGTTCCGCCGGCGTGCTGCCGGACAGTCAGTTTCCCGGGCCCCAGCATGGCCAGCACAGCGGCGTCGGCGGCTCCTCGCTCGGCGCTCCCCAGGCGGGTCCGTACAGCGGCCCGCAGCCCGCGGCAGCTCAGCCGCCCGTTCCGCAGCCGGTGTCCGTCTCGCTCACCGAGGCGGTGCAGGCCGCGCACGCCGAGGGCTTCGGATTCGGCGAGGCGGTGGCGCGGGATGCCCCGGCCCTCTGGCTGGAGGCCGTGCTGGCCCGCAAGCCGCGGATGCCCTCGGATCTGGAGGCGAGGCTGCTGCAGGGGTCGGCGCTGCCGATCGACTCGCTGCTGCACGACGAGGTGCGGCACGCCCTGCGAAGGGGCTTCTGGGACGCACTCGAGCGCTCGCGGCGGTAAGCCGGATCTGCCAGATCGGTAACGTGGTCATGCGTTGAAAGTCCCGTCCGGGTGGGTACGTTCTTTCTCGTGCCTGTCCTGAGCCGTGAAGAGTTTGACGCGATAGAGTTCGAGGCCGCCTTCAGCGGCGATCATGAGGCCGCCGCGCAGCGGATGAGCAGGCTCGCGGTCACTGGCATCCAGAGCGAGTCCATGCCCCGCGCCGAGGCATTCCTGCGGGCGGGCGAGCAATGGCTGCTGGCGGACGACCCGGCCGCTGCGGCGAGCGGGTTCCGCCTGGCGCTGGCCGACGGCGGACCGGTGTTCGTCGACCCGCGGGTCCCGCTGTCCAGGGCACTCTTCCAACTCGGCAGATCAGCCGAGGCCCAGGCCCTGATCAGCGAGCTGGAGGCGGAGGGACGGCGCGATCCGCGACTGTGCGACCTCGTGGCGGAGGTGCTCGTCGAGCGCTCCGACCTGCCAGCCGCGCTGCGCTGGGCGACGGCCGGGGTGGAGCAGTGCCTGCGGCAGGAGGCCGACGACGCCGGGCGTGGCGGCGCGGTGCCGGGGCCAGCGGAGGCAGGCGGCGACCAGTCCGAGCTGCGGATGTTGCTGAGCCTCAGGTACCGGATCCGCAACGACCTCGGGCTGCCCGAGGATGACTACGACAGGCTGCTCGACGAGGCGCCGCCCGGCGCGGACGTTGCGGCAGCGGACGTTGCGGCAGCGGACGTTGCGGCCGCCGGCAGGCGCGCAGCTTCCACCACGAGCGAATCCGATGCGTCGTCGAGATCGACGAGGACCAGGTCGCCGTCCGCGATGGTGCCCGAAAGCAGGCCGCGGGCGAGCTGATCCCCGATCGCGGACTGGATAAGCCGGCGCAGCGGCCGCGCCCCGTAGACCGGGTCGAAGCCGGTCACCGCCAGCCACTCCCGTGCGGCCGGCGTGACCGTGAGCGTGAGCCTGCGGCCAGCCAGCCGCCGGGTCAGCCTCGCCACCTGCAGATCCACGATCTCGCTGAGTTCCTCGGTGGACAGCGCGTCGAACACGATGACGTCGTCAAGCCGGTTCAGGAATTCCGGCTTGAAGGTCGCCCGCACTACCGACATGACCGCTTCCTGCTTGGCACCGTCCGTAAGGGCCGGATCGGCGATG
>JBEKFH010000024.1:0-24905 GCA_050013415.1 Streptosporangiaceae bacterium
GTCCGCGTGCTGGAGCAGATAGGGACTTGTCGCCTGCCGGAGCCGGTCTGCCATGCCTCCATCTTGACGCTTCGGAGCATCACCTGCGGACTGCTACCGTGCCGGTGTGACTACATCCCGGCCCGCCACCGCGCCGCAGGGCCGCGGAACGCGCGTGCGCGGCACCCGGCAGGCCGAGGCGCTGGCCGTCGCGCTGCAGAGCCTGCCGGGGTTCTGCAGCGCGCAGCAGATCCACGCCGCGCTGCGCAGCCAGGGCGAGCAGGTCGGCCTCACGACCGTCTACCGGCACCTGCAGGTGCTCACCGAGGACGGCACCGTCGACACCATCCGCGACGCCAGCGGCGAGACGCTGTACCGCCGCTGCCGCAGCGACGCGCACCACCATCACCTGACCTGCCGGAGGTGCGGCACCAGCGTGGAGGTGGAGGGCCGCGCGGTGGAACGCTGGGCGGAGCAGGTCGCGGCCGAGGCCGGCTTCACCGACGTCGGGCACACGGTCGAGCTGTTCGGCCTGTGCCCCGCCTGCGGCAGCCCCTGACCCCGGGGCTGGCGTCAGCTGGCGGGGCTGGCGTCAGCGATCAGGATGTGCAGGGTGCGGGGGCCATGCACGCCCTCGACCCGGACGAGCTCGATGTCGCTCGTCGCCGACGGGCCGGAGATCAGCGTGTG
Organism: Streptosporangiaceae bacterium; assembly: GCA_050013415.1. Classification (GTDB taxonomy): domain Bacteria; phylum Actinomycetota; class Actinomycetes; order Streptosporangiales; family Streptosporangiaceae; genus Palsa-506. Next base: position 670 of record JBEKFH010000024.1, read on the forward strand.
CGGCCGCGCCGGGTCGAGCCGGGACATGCCGTCGGCAAGGTCGGCCGCTATCTGGTCGTGCCGGACGACCACCAGGTGGAAGTCGGGCACCAGCGTCAGCGCCCGGCGGCCCTGGCCGGGGCCATGGTCGAGCACGATGGTGCCCGTCTCGGCGATCGCGACCGTGCAGCCGGTGATCACCCCGGCCACCGCGTCGAGCGCGCGGGCCGGCAGCGGCGGGTCGTCTCCGGCGAGCACGACGCCCGGGCAGTCCGCGGCGACCCGGCCCAGCCAGCCCGGCGGCAGCCCGTCCGGCACTACGTACATGCCGGAAGACAGCGCGCGGGCGACGGCTCCGGGCAGGCCGGCCGCGGGGACTCGCCGCACGACCGCGCGGTAGTCGGCGGCGCGCTCGGCGAACAGGGCGATCACATCGTGATCCGCTGAGTCGTGATGCGCGCGCAGGTAGTCGCGCGGTATCGCGGCATACTCAGCGTCGACGGCGCTGTCTGCCGGGCCTGCCACCGGACCGGGACCGCGGCCGGTAGCGGCCCTGATCCGGCGCAGGATGACCTCCCGCGAGCCGCCCGCTGCGGGCCGGCTGGCCGACGCCGCGGCGGTCACTGCGCGCCGCCGTGGGTCCGCGCCCACCAGGCGCGGAACGACTCGGGCGGCGGCGCGGGCGCGTCCCGCGTCTTCGTCCAGGCGTTCAGCGGGGGCGGCAGCCGCCGGATCCGCCCGGATCTGCCGAGCAGGACCCGGCTGGCCGACGCGGCGCGCTGCACCAGGCCGAGCCTGCGACCGGACCGCAGCACCCAGGCCGCCAGGCCCATCACGATCCGCTCGGCATGCAGGCTTGACCGCTGAGCGTCGACGACCTCGGCGCGCAGGTGCACGAGCGCCTCGGGGATGTTGATCGCGACCGGGCACACCTCGTAGCACGCACCGCACAGCGTCGAGGCGTAGGGCAGCGACGCGTCGAGCGGCGAGGTCACCCCGCGTAGCTGCGGGGTGATGATCGCGCCGATCGGGCCCGGGTAGGGCGAGCCGTAGGCGTGCCCGCCGACCCGCTCGTAGACCGGGCACACGTTGAGGCAGGCGGAGCAGCGGATGCAGCGCAGCGCCTGGCGGCCGATGGTGTCGGCGAGGGCATCGGTGCGGCCGTTGTCGAGCAGCACCAGGTGGAAGTCCCGGGGCCCGTCGCCCGGCCGCACCCCGGTCCAGGTGGAGGTGTACGGGTTCATCCGCTCGGCCGTGGACGACCGGGGCAGCAGCGCCAGGAACACCTCCAGGTCGCGCCAGGAGGGCAGCACCTTCTCGATGCCGACGACCGAGATCAGCGTCTCCGGCAGCGTGAGGCACATCCGGCCGTTGCCCTCGGACTCGACCACCACCAGGGTGCCGGTGTCGGCGATGGCGAAGTTCGCGCCGGAGACGCCGACCTTCGCGGACAGGAACGCCCGCCGCAGGTGCGTGCGGGCGGCAGCGGCGAGCTCGGCAGGCGCGTCGGTCAGGCCGCTCGGCACGTCCGCCATCTCGGCCAGGAAGATGTCCCGGATCTCGGTGCGATTGCGGTGGATGGCCGGGACCAGGATGTGGCTGGGCTGATCGTGGCCGAGCTGGACGATGAGCTCGGCCAGGTCGGTTTCCAGGGCGGTGATGTGCTCGGCCGCCAGCGCCTCGTTCAGCCCGGTCTCCTGCGTCGTCATCGACTTGACCTTGACCACGCTGTCCGCCCCGGCGGCGTGGACCAGCGCGGCGACGATGCCGTTCGCCTCGGCGGCGTCGCGCGCCCAGTGCACGTGCCCGCCGGCGTCGGTGACCCGCTCCTCCAGCCTGGCCAGGTAGGTGTCCAGGTGGGCGAGCGTGTGATCCTTGATCGCCTTGCCCGCGGCCCTGAGCTGCTGCCAGTCGGCCAGCTCCGCGACGGCCGCGGCCCGCTTGACCCGGATCGTGGTGGTGGCATGCGCGAGGTTGCGGCGCAGCTGGGCATTGCCGAGCGCGGTTGCCGCCGCCTCGGGGAAGGCCGGCAGGCCGAGGTAGGTGGGCATGCTCATGAGGCGCTCGCCAGGATCTCGGCCAGGTGCCTGACCGTCACGTCCGCCCGCTGCCGGGTCAGCGTACCGCCGATGTGCATCAGGCAGGAGTTGTCGGAGGAGCAGAGCACCTGTGCGCCGCTGCCCCGGACGGCGGCGACCTTGTCGGCGCACATCGCCGCCGAGGTGCCGGCGTTCTTGATCGCAAAGGTGCCGCCGAAGCCGCAGCACTCCTCCGCACCCGGCAGGTCGACCAGGTCGAGACCGCGCACGGCGCGCAGCAGCCGCAGCGGCGCGTCGCCCACCCGGAGCATCCGGAGGGAATGGCAGCTGGGGTGGTAGGCGACCCGGTACGGGAAGTAGGCGCCGACGTCGACCACGCCGAGCACATTCACCAGCAGCCCCGACACCTCGTGCACGCGCGGCGCGATCTCGCCGACCTCCCGGGCGAGACCTGCGTCACCTGCCTGGGCCGCGACCGCCGGGTGGTACTCGCGCACCATCGCGGCGCAGGATGCGGACGGGGTGACGATCGCGTCGAAGCCGCCGAACGCCCGGGCGAACCCGCGCACCATCGGTACGGTCTCGCGGCGGTAGCCGGAGTTGAAATGCATCTGGCCGCAGCATGCCTGACCTGCCGGGAAGGCCACCTCATGGCCGAGCCGCTCCAGCAACGACGTGATGGCCTTGCCCGTGTCGGGGAACAGGGTGTCGGTCAGGCAGGTGATGAAGAGCGCGATCCGCATGGGCGCTCCCTGCTGTGCGATGCTCCGGACAATCGGTCGTTCGTGGTGGCCCCTATGGTAGCGGGAAGGCGGCCGGCCAGGTTTCACGCGAGGGGAGCGCTCATGCCAGGATCGCCAGCGGAATTCGACGGCCTGACAGCCCTGGTCACCGGCGGCGCCTCGGGAATCGGGCTGGCCACGGCGCGGATGCTGGCCGCGCGGGGCGCCCGCGTCGCGATCCTCGACCGCGCCATCCCCGGTCCCGGGGGGCCCGGGGTCAGCATCGGCGGGCCTGGCGGGCCTGGAGCCGAATCCGGGGGGCCTGCGGTCAGCCCTGGCGGGCATGAGGCCGGGCCTGGCGGGCGAGGGGTCAGTCCCGATGGCGGCGCGCTGTATCCGGTGCTGGCCGACGTCACCGACGACGAGGCCGTGCGTGCCGCCGTGCGCGCCTCCGCGGGCGCACTTGGCGGCATTGACATCCTGATCAACAACGCGGGCATCGGCGCGGCGGGCACCGTCGAGGACAACGATGACGACGAGTGGCGGCACGTCCTTGACGTGAACGTGCTGGGCACTGTGCGGGTGAGCCGCGCGGCGCTGCCCGAGCTGCGCCGGTCCGTAGCGCGCCGCGGCGAGGCGGTGATCGTCAACACCTGCTCCATCGCGGCGACCGCCGGCCTGCCGCAGCGTGCCCTGTACTCCGCCAGCAAGGGGGCGCTCTACGCGCTGACCCTGGCCATGGCCGCCGATCACGTGCGCGAGCACATCAGGGTCGCCTGCGTGACGCCGGGGACGGCGGACACCCCGTGGGTGGCGCGGCTGCTGGATGCCGCACCCGACCCGGCCGCGGAGCGGGCCGCGCTGGCCGCGCGGCAGCCGGCTGGGCGGCTGATCACGGCGGACGAGGTGGCCGCGGCGATCGCTTACCTGGCCAGCCCGCTGGCCAGCGGGGTGACCGGCATGGCACTGGCCGTCGACGGCGGCATGTCCGGCCTGCGGATGAGACCGCCCGGCCAGCCGTGATCATGAAGAGTCCCGCGGAAAGGCGACGGCACTGTGCGGCGACGGGCCGAAGGGGCAGCGTTATGCACGACCTTGACCGGGAGCGCCGGTGACGAGCGGACGGAGCAGCCGGTGACGAGCGGAAGGGGCAGCCGGTGACGAAGTTCGTTGGTTTCGAGACCCGCGACATCCGTTTCCCGACGTCGCGGACCCTGGACGGCTCGGACGCGATGAATCCGAGCGGGGATTACTCGGCTGCCTCCCTGGTGGTGCGGACCGATGACCCGGACGGCCTCGCCGGGCACGCGCATGTCTTCACGATCGGGCGCGGGAACGATGTGCAGCTCGCGGCCGTGCGCGCGGTCGAGCCGTTCCTGGCCGGCCGCGACGTCGACGAGACGCTGGCCGACCTGGGCGGTCTCTCCCGCGAGCTGGTCGGTGACAGCCCGCTGCGCTGGCTGGGCCCCGAGCGCGGCGTCATGCACATGGCGATCGGCGCAGTGCTGAACGCCTGCTGGGACCTCGCCGCCCGGCGGGCTGGGAAGCCGCTGTGGCTGCTGCTCGCCGACCTGTCCCCGGCCCAGATCGCCGACCTGGTCGATTTCCGGTACCTGACCGACGTGCTGACCCGCAACGAGGCCCTGGAACTGCTGGAGCGCGGCGCGGCGGGCAAGGCGGCGCGCGCGGACCTGCTGCGCCGCGACGGCTATCCGGCGTACGCGACCTCGCCGGGATGGCTCGGCTACTCCGACGACCGGATGGCCGGGCTGTGCGCCGCGGCGGTCCGGGAGGGGTTCACGCTGATCAAGCTCAAGGTCGGCGCCAGGCTGGCGGACGATATCCGGCGCTGCGGGATCGCCAGGGACGTCGTCGGGGAGGACGTCGGCATCGCGCTCGATGCGAACCAGGTCTGGGACGTGCCGGCCGCCGTCCCGTGGGTGCTGGCGCTCGCCGGGTTCCGGCCCGAGTGGATCGAGGAGCCGACGAGCCCGGACGACATTCTCGGCACCGCGGCGATCCGCCGGGCGGTCAGCCCGATCCGCGTCGCCACCGGCGAGCACGTCCCGAACCGGGTGATCTTTAAGCAGCTTCTGCAAGCCGGGGCCATCGACATCATGCAGATCGACGCATGCCGGGTGGCCGGAGTCAACGAGAACATCGCCAACCTGCTGCTGGCCGCCAAGTTCGGCATCCCGGTGTGCCCGCACGCCGGGGGCGTCGGCCTCTGCGAGATGGTCCAGCATTTGTCGATGTTCGACTACGCCGCGGTTTCCGGCACCATTGACGGCCGCATGATCGAGTGGATCGATCACCTGCACGAGCATTTCGTCACGCCCGCGCGGGTAACCAGCGGGCGGTACGCGGCGCCGTCGGCGCCGGGAGCTTCGTCGGAGTTCAGGCCGGAGTCGGTCGCCGAGTTCTCCTTCCCGTCCGGGCCGGCCTGGCTGGCGGGCGGCTCGCCCCGGGCCAGCTGAACAGCGTGGTTGGGACTCCGCTGTAGCTGTATCTGCAGCGGAGTCCCAACGACGTCATTGGTGGCGGCAGGCGCGCCAGCTCAGGGCGGCCGGCCTGAGCACCTGCATGGGCAGGATCGGGTGCGCCGCCTTGTCGGCAGGCGCGTCGGAGATCACCAGGCCCTGGCCCGACGCGGTCGCGTCGCCGTACTGGCGTGTCACCCTGGTGTAGGCGCCGGTCCGGGTGCTGGCCAGGTACGTGGCCTTCGTGGTGGCCCAGGCCAGCGAGCCTGGCGCCATCGCCAGCTCGGCGAAGTCCACCCCGGCCGGCAGCCGCAGCACCAGCCGAGCCGGCTGAGCCTGCGCCGGGGAGTAGTACAGCGCGGTCAGCCCCGGGTTGAAGTAGGCCGTCCTGGTCCCGTCGGTGACCACGAACTCCGTCCCGTGCACGGACCGCAGGACGGCGGGCAGCGCGGCGGGCTGGCCAGTGGCGAGGCTGAGCGCGTGCAGCGTGGTCTGCGTGCCCGGCTGGTCAGATTCCGGCCAGACGAGCAGCCCGCCGTCAAAAAACGGCGGCTGGGTATGGCCGCGGCGTACCACGGTGACCTTTCCGGTGGCCAGGTTGGCCAGCATGATCTCGACCTCGCCGCCCGGCCCGTAGCCCTGCGCCCAGGCCGCGTAGTGCCCGCTGACCACCGGTGCATGCCAGGGGCTCGGCCACGGCGTGCCGCCAGGCCCGCGCAGCGAGTGGCCGATGCGGCGCAGCCGCCCGGTGGCCGAATCCCATGCATAGACCGTGAAGCCGTCCAGGCTCTGCAGCGAATGCGTCTGCTCCCAGACCAGCCAGTGGCCCGCCGACGCCCCGTCCGCCTGGTCGGTCGCCGGATCCGGGAAGGCCAGGATCGGGCGCAGCTGCCCGGTACGCAGGTTCAGCGCGGCCACGCCGGCGAAGGCGAGCGTCCAGGTGGACACGTAGGCCGTCCTGCCGCCCGCCGAGAGGCCCAGCGGGACCACCTCGCTGCTCAGCGAGGCCGGCACCGACCGCCGCAGCGCCGCCCGCAGGGCGGCCCCCGGCGGCACGGCGCAGAACCGCCGCACGGTCAGCTGGCTGGCCCCCGCCGGCGCCGAGCCGCCGGACGACGATCCGCCAGCTGGCTGGCTCGGGCTGGACGGTGACCCGGATGGCGATCCAGATCCGGCGGTGATGGCGTGCCCCCCGCAGCCCGCTAAGGCGGCGCTCAGCAGGCCAAGCGCTATGGCTGCCGCAGTGAGCCTGCCGCGCCGGGGCATGCCGGTCATTGCCGTCAGCAGGCCAGTTATCACCACGAATCTGCCGTACCGACGCCGGCATCCTGCTGACCGGCACCCGCCTGGCTGACGCCCACCATGCCCGCCGGGCCGGTGCCTACCAGTCGTAGCCACGAGCGCCGAGAATCATCACGATCGTTCGCGATGACAGCGCGGAATAGGCCGGGACATCGGCGGCCCACCCGATGCTCGACGCGCCATGCACCGAGTCCTCGTATTCCGTCGTGTTGCCGGAACTCTCATATCCCCGTATATCGAACCAGTGAAAAATCTCCTGATTTATCGGGTGCCCTACCAGGTGCGGTCCGCCGGGAACCTCATACGCATCGCCTGCCAGCGGGACGCCGCCGGCAAAGTTGACATCGGTTACCAGGTCCCGCCGGTATCTCCGGAACTGCCGATGGGTCGGCGACCAGGGCAGCGCAACGGCGACATACACATTGCGCTGCTGGTTCCTGTTCAGGGTCTTGGGTACCGGGTATCCGCGGGAATTCGACCAGTCGGTCCCGCCGCTGGTGGTCTTCAGCTCGTGCGCCGCCCTGGACTGGCTCACCTTCGTGCCCATCTGCCGGAGCATCTCCGACACGGCGGCCGGGCCGCAGTAGTAGTTGCGGATCTGCGCCCGCTGAGTGCCCTTGAGTATCTGCGTGGCCGGGAGGTCACTGCGGCAGGTAAGGCTGGTGCATTTGGTGCCGGGGCTCGCGGCGCTCGAGCTTGCGGCGGCTGGGCTTGCCGCGCCTGAGCTTGCGGTGCCCGGGGTCGCGGTGCCGGGGCTCTTCCTGACCTTGTTCGCAGCTAGGAATCGCCTGGCCATGGCCTGCTTCGCGGCGTTGGCCCGGCGCATGTACGTGGTCATGGGCGGGGCCGCGAGGCCGCGTTTCCCGGTAAGCTCGGAGGCGGAATCGGCCACCAGTGGCGCGGGCCGCGCCGCGGCGGCCGGGACGCTGGGCGGCAGGACCAGGCGGGCCGGCCGAATGGGGCGGGCCGGCCCGCCCGGCGAAATTTCGGCCATGCCCGGCGCCAGGCCCCACGCGCGGACACGGACTGGCGCCCCCGGCCGCGTCACTGCACCACTGTCGCTGACCGGGCCCCGCCCCGCCGCCGCGCCGGTGCCGGCGGCCGCGCTCGGTCCCGCCAGGGCGATCCACCCGACTGGCGCGAAAAGCACGACCACAGCGATCAGCCTGACTACCCACAGCCGAGACAAAATAACTCCTCCGTCCACTAACTGGTCCATATGCACCGAATAATCCTCGTCATGCTATGTCCGGCCTATTACCCGGCCCATTTCCCAGGTAAACGAGCCTGGCGCACCCAGTCAGGTTATGACGGAGCTGACTGGCGTGGCTTGAGATTGGCCAGAACAAGGGCGGATAGGGTAATCACCAGGGTTATGCGCGCCGCTGGATAGCAAGCCAGTAAAGGATTTCCGCGATTATTCTGGCGCGCACGCGGCGGGAAAACCGGCCGCCGCCGCTGCCGCGGGCCGACGGCGCCGCGGGCGCGGGATGGCGCGACCGTCAGCCGCGGCTGGTACGAAGGATGCCATGGCTGCCGACGACACCGACCCCGACCTGCGCGCGGAAGCCGAACGCCACCTGCGGGCGCTCGCCGGGCCAGAGGCACTGCTCCGCGAGGACCAGTGGACGGCGATCCGGGCGCTGGTCACCGACCGGCGCCGCGCGCTCGTGGTGCAGCGCACCGGCTGGGGGAAGTCGGCCGTCTACTTCACCGCGACCGCGCTGCTGCGGGCGCGCGGAGCTGGCCCCTCGGTCATCGTCTCCCCGCTGCTCGCCCTGATGCGGAACCAGATCGAGGCCGCGGACCGGGCCGGCATCCACGCCCGCACGGTGAACTCAGCCAATATCGACGAATGGGAGCAGGTCTACGCGGAGGTCGCGGCCGGCGCCGTCGACGTGCTGCTGGTGAGCCCGGAACGGCTGAACAACCCGGGGTTTCGTGACCTGGTGCTGCCCAAGCTGATCGCCGCCGCCGGGATGCTGGTGGTGGACGAGGCGCACTGCATCTCCGACTGGGGACACGATTTCCGGCCCGACTACCGGCGGCTGCGGACGCTGCTGGAGGAGCTGCCGCCCGGCGTCCCAGTGCTCGCGACGACCGCGACGGCCAACGCCCGGGTCACCCGCGACGTTGCCGAGCAGCTGGGCGCAGGGGGTGAGCACGAAACCCTCGTTCTGCGCGGTCCTCTTGACCGTGACAGCCTGCACCTGGCCGTCGTGCGCCTGCCATCCGGCCAGCAGCGGCTGGCGTGGCTGGCGGAGCACCTGGATGAGCTGACCGGCTCGGGAATCGTCTACACGCTGACGGTCGCGGCCGCGCAGGAGACGGCTGCGTTCCTGCGCGAGCGCGGTCACGACGTCGCCGCCTACACCGGCCGCGACGACAATGCGCAGCGGCAGGCGGCGGAGAACTCGCTGCTCGCGAACGAGGTCAAGGCGCTGGTCGCCACCAGCGCGCTCGGGATGGGCTTCGACAAGCCCGACCTGGGATTCGTCGTGCACCTGGGCGCGCCGCAGTCGCCGATCGCCTACTACCAGCAGATCGGCCGGGCGGGCAGGGGCGTGCGGCGCGCCGACGTGATCCTGCTGCCCGGCCGGGAGGACGCCGACATCTGGGCCTACTTCGGCTCGCTGGCCTTCCCGCCGGAGCGGGTGGTCAGGGCCACGCTCGCGGTGCTGGCCGAGGCCGGGCTGGCCGAGGCCGGGCTGGCCGAGGCCGGGCTGGCAGGGACCGGGCGGCCGCTGTCCACCAGCGCGCTGGAGGCGCGGGTGGATCTGAGCCGCAGCCGGCTGGAGATGATGCTCAAGGTCCTGGACGTGGACGGCGCCGTGCGGCGGGTCAGTGGCGGCTGGACGGCGACCGGCCTGGCCTGGGCGTATGACGGCGAGCGGTACGCCCGGGTGAGCGCCGAGCGGGCCAGGGAGCAGCGCGCGATGCTCGGCTACATCACCACGACGACGTGCCGGATGGAGTACCTGCGGCGCGAGCTCGACGACCCGGCGGCCGCGCCCTGCGGGCGGTGCGACAACTGCACGGGCCGACCCTGGAGCGACAGCGTTTCCGCCGCCGGGGCGACCGCGGCCGGTGACCGGCTGCTGCGGCCCGGCGCGGTGATCACGCCGCGGAGGATGTGGCCGACCGGGATGACGGACCTGGCAACCGGCGTATCCGGCAAGATCCCGGCGGCCCTGTCGGCGGAGCCAGGCCGGGCGCTCGGCAGGCTGACCGACCTGGGCTGGGGCCCCCGGCTGCGATCCCTGCTGGCTGACGGAGCGCCCGACCAGCCCGTTCCCGCCGATTTCGTGGCCGCGCTGGTCCGGGTCCTAGCCGCCTGGGACTGGGCGCAGCGGCCCGCGGCGGTGATCGCGCTGCCGTCCCGGACCAGGCCACATTTGATACGCAGTCTCGGGGAGCGGATCGCCGCGATAGGCCAGCTGCCCTACCTGGGGATTCTGGAGTACGCCGCCGCGCCTGACTCCCTGCCCGCCGGGGACAACGCCCGCCAGCACAACAGCGCTCACCGGCTGCGCGCCGTCTGGAACACGATGGACGTCCCTGAGCCGGTCGCCGCGGCGGTCACCGGGCTCGGCGGCCCGGTATTGCTAGTCGACGACCGGCTCGAAACCGGGTGGACCATGACGGTCGCCGCCCGGCTGCTCCGCGCGGCCGGCGCGCCGGCCGTACTGCCGCTCGTGCTCGCGGTCACCAGCTAGCTATTTCGCCGCAGCAGACTTGGTGGCACTGGGCTGGCTCAGGTTCAGGGCGGCATCGAATGCCACGATGTAATAGCTGTAAGTGGTCCCGGTCGTCAGATTCTTGTCCGTGTACGTTGTGGCCGTAACAGTCGCAATCTTCGTGGTGCCGCGGTAGATGTAATAACCTTTCACCCCGACATTGTCTGTCGATGCGGTCCACTTCAGCGTGATGCTCTTCGAGCCAGGAGTGAGCGTCAGATTGGTGGGCTGAGTCGGCGGCGTGGTGTCCGGCGTGACAGCGGTGACGGCGTGGCTCTGCGCGCTGGTGTTCCCGGCGGCGTCGTAGGCGGCGACGGTGTACTTGTAGGAGGTCGCGTCAGTGAGCCCGGTGTCGGCATAGGAGGTCCCGCTGGTCACCTCCGCGACCTGGGTGCCGTTCCGGAAAACCTTGTAGCCGGCCACTGCCACGTTGTCGGTGGACGCGTTCCAGCTCAGGTTCACCTGAGTGCCGCTGGCGGCCGGGGCGGCGGTCAGCCCGGTGGGCACGCTCGGCGGCGTGGTGTCGGGAAACGTCATGACCTGCCCGGCGGACTGCGCGCTCTGGTTTCCTGCGGCGTCGTAAGCGGCGACGCTGTAGATGTAGGTCATTCCCTGCACGACACTGGTGTCGGAATAGGTGAGGCTGGTCGTGGTGGCTATCTTGGTTCCGTTGCGGTAGATGGCATATCCGGTCACCCCGACGTTGTCGGTGGACGCCGTCCAGGTGAGCTTGATGCTCTTGGCCGCGAGCGCCAGCTTCAGCCCGGTGGGCACGCTCGGCGGCGTGGTGTCGGGGAACGTCATGACCTGCCCGGCGGACTGCGCGCTCTGGTTTCCTGCGGCGTCGTAAGCGGCGACGCTGTAGGTATAGGTCTTTCCTTGCACGACACTGGTGTTGGAATAGGTGAGGCTCGTCGTGGTGGCTATCTTTGTCCCGTTGCGGTAGATCGCATAGCCGGTTACCCCGACGTTGTCGGTGGAGGCATTCCAGCTCAGATTGATGCTCTTCGCCGCGAGCGCCAGCTGCAGCCCGGTCGGCACGCTCGGCGGGGTGACGTCCGGGGTGACGGCGGTCACCGCGGGGCTCTGCGCGCTGACGTTGCCCGCCGCGTCGTACGCCGCCACCGTGTACTGGTAGGACGTGCCGTCGGTGAGCCCGGTGTCGGCATAGGACGTCCCGGTGGTGACCTCCGCGACGGGGGTGCCGTCGCGGAACACCTGGTACCCGGTGACCCCGACGTTGTCGGTGGAGGCGTTCCAGCTGAGGTCTACCTCGTGGCCGCTGGAGGTGGCGGTAGCGGCCAGCCCGGTCGGCACGCTCGGCGGCGTGGTGTCAGGGGTGACGGCCCTGACGGCCGGGCTCTGCGCGCTGACGTTGCCCGCGGCGTCGTAGGCCGCGACGGTGTACTGGTAGGAGGTCGCGTCGCTCAGCCCGGTGTCGGCGTAGGACGTCCCGGTGGTGACGTTGGCTACCTGGGTGCCGTTCCGGAACACGTCGTAGCCGGCCACCCCGACGTTGTCGGTGGACGCGTTCCAGCTCAGGTCCACCTCATGGCCGCTGGAGGTGGCGGCAGCGGCCAGCCCGGCCGGCACGCTCGGCGGGGTGACGTCCGGGGTCACCGCCGTGACGGGGGGGCTCTGCGCGCTGACGTTCCCCGCCGCGTCGTAGGCGGCGACGGTGTACTGGTAGGACGTGCCGTCGCTCAGCCCGGTGTCGGCATAGGACGTCCCGGTGGTCACCTCCGCGACCGGGGTGCCGTCCCGGAACACCTGATAGCCCGCCACTCCGACGTTGTCGGTGGAGGCGTTCCAGCTCAGATCCACCTCATGGCCGCCGGAGGTGGCGGCAGCGGCCAGCCCCGTCGGCACGCTCGGCGGGGTGACGTCGGGGGTGACGGCCGTGACTGCGGGGCTCTGCGCGCTGACGTTCCCGGCGGCGTCGTAGGCGGCGACGGTGTACTGGTAGGACGTGCCGTCGCTCAGCCCGGTATCGGCGTACGACGTGCCGCTGGTGACGTTGGCGACCTGGGTGCCATCGCGGAACACCTGGTAGCCGGCCACCCCGACGTTGTCGGTGGACGCGTTCCAGCTCAGGTCCACCTCATGGCCGCTGGCCGCCGCCACCGCGGCCAGCCCCGCCGGCACGCTCGGCGGCGTGACGTCGGGGGTCACCGCCGTGACTGCGGGGCTCTGCGCGCTGACGTTCCCCGCCGCGTCGTACGCGGCCACGGTGTACTGGTAGGACGTGCCGTCGCTGAGCCCGGTGTCGGCGTACGAGGTCCCGGTGGTGACGTTGGCTACCTGGGTGCCGTCCCGGAACACGTCGTAGCCGGCCACCCCGACGTTGTCAGTGGAGGCATCCCAGCTCAGATCCACCTCGCTGCCGCTGGCCGCCGCCACCGCGGCCAGCCCCGCCGGCACGCTCGGCGGCGTGACGTCCGGGGTGACCGCGGTCACGGGAGGGCTCTGCGCGCTGACATTCCCCGCCGCGTCGTAGGCGGCGACGGTGTACTGGTAAGACGTCGCGTCGGTCAGCCCGGTGTCGGCGTACGAGGTCCCGGTGGTGACGTTGGCGACCTGGGTGCCGTCCCGGAACACGTCGTAGCCGGCCACCCCGACGTTGTCGGTGGAGGCATTCCAGCTCAGGTCCACCTCATGGCCGCCGGAGGTGGCGGCAGCGGCCAGCCCCGTCGGCACGCTCGGCGGGGTGGTGTAATACGCGTTAGTGAACAGCGGGTCATCGGCAAACGCGTAATAGTGGCTGGCCTTTGTCGGATCCCAGGTTCCATTATCGTCATAGCCGACCCTGACATTATTTCCAGTTGCCGATCCTTCAGCGTTCTCGTCAAAGACAATGTAGGCGTCAAGATTGGGGAACATATTGCCATCAAGCGCTGCCTTGGCCTGGTCGTAGTAAGCTTCCTCCTGGGCGACGCTGTACCCGCTGATACCCCATTCTGCGATGCCCCATGGGTGCGCTAGATAATCGTGTGCGGCATCACTGTTGGCTGTCAGGTAGTTATAGAAACGGCTGACGACACTATCGAAGTTCGGCGGAGATCCGGATCCGTACGCATTGAACATGATCCAGTCAACAAGGTTATCGCCGGGGTACAAGTCATTGATCAGGCACTGCCATGGTGGATAATTCATGTAGTCCAAGACCCAGACCACGTTGGTGACGCCATCAGCAGCAAATCGGTTTTCGACGTAAGCCCACATGTTGCGGTAGTCGGCAACGGTACCGTCGGTTCCCTTGTAAGTAAGGCTGGTGCAGTTGGGATCCCCGCCGGGAGATACATCGTTTTCTGGCTCATGGCTGAGCGCCACCATGACTTTTGCCGGGCTGACCGCCGCGATGCTTGCCGCCATCTGATCGATCGCCGCGTTCTGCGATGCAATGTCAGCCCAGTCGTTGGTGGCAGCCCAGTCCACGAGGAGTGTCGTATTAGGGCGGGTGGCAAAGTAGACCTCTGCGCTCGTGAGCGAGTTCTGGCCAAGGTTGTGGTAGGTGTGCACAATGTCTAGCTGACGGCCGATGCGTTGTTCGTGATAGAGGACCTGGCTTTCGGTGCCGCTACCCACCTGGGGATAGTTGGCGGCTGCCGCGCCAAGCCAGGGCCGGCATGAGTTGACGAGGTTAGGGCTGACCGTGCAGGAATTGCTCGCTTGTGCCGGAGGAAGATGAGACAGCTGCCAGCTCAGCAATGAAATGCCGAGCAGCACGCCGGTGCATAGCCGTATTATTTGCCTGCCGCCAGCGCGGCTTTCATGCCGTTGGCGAGTTGCAGTCGGCATGAACTACCCCCCCTGAGGCAACTTCCGCGTGCTTATTTTAAGGTCCTCCTTAATTTTGTCAACCGAAATTAACTAAATTTAACTATTCGTCCTGATTCGTCCCGGATTCCCAGTGCCGCCAGTTTCACGGCGGCACGTGACGTGCTCGGCCCCGAGGCCCGCCTGCACGGGGGGCCTCCTTCAGGCGGCCCTTCAGGCGGGGAGCAGCAGCCTGTCCATCGAGTCGAGTATCACCTGAATCTCATCGGACGCGCGGCCGCGCCGGCCGGGATCCGCTTCGCCGATGAGCGCCTGGAAGGTGAACACGATGCGGGACTGGCAGGCCAGCAGCGTGGCATGAACAGCCGCCCGTCCCTCCGGCGGCGTCAGCCCGGCGGTGAGCCCGGAACTTCCCGACGCGTCGAGCCAGGCATCGATCGGATCCTCGGTGCGGCGTTCCAACCGGCCCAGTGCGCCCTTCAGCACCCCGAGCGCGTCATTCCAGGTCGCGGTAAACGAACTCGCAGCCGCGGCCGGCTGGGCCGGCGCCGCGGGGGCAGCGCTAACCGCGGTGCGGCTCTTGATGTCGGCGCTGATGATGATCGCGGCCGTCAGCAGCGCCGCGGCGATGATGACGCCCACGCTGGAGTACGCCGCCACGACGATGATGGGATTGGTGGTGCTCTTGACATGGAAGAGGGCCAGTGCTGCCGCGCCGACGGCAGTGACGGTGGTCGCCAGTCCCGCTACCCGCGTCACGTTCAGCGCGTTCGTGCTGACACCGGCCGTCGCGGCCGCGTCGCGGGCGGAAGGCGTGGCCGGCGCCTTGCTCGAGCCCTTGTTGAGCAGCCCGACGGCCTCGAACGCTCGCGTTAAAACCGCGGCAAAGCCGCCAGCTTTCCTGAGCTCCGCGGTAGCCAGGGTTGCGCCTTCGTCGACCAGGTCCGGCATCAGGGCCTCTCCACGCCGTGTCACGCCCGGGGTGATCATTAACCGGGCGATAACGTTCTTTTACCGGGACGATAGAGCATGCATGGCCTGCCCCGCATGCACCACGGTCAGCCGGCGAGGATGAACCCTAGGCGCTGGCCGGCTCCGATACCGGGACAACGGTCTCCGCGTAGCCGCCTTCGCGGATGCCGTACCGCGCGTACAGGCGGCGCAGCGGCCCCGGCGCCCACCAGTTCGCCCGGCCGAGCAGCCGCATCGTGGCGGGCACCAGCAGGATCCGCACGAGGGTCGCGTCCACGATCAGCGCGACGATCATGCCCACGCCCAGCAGCTTGATGAACGTGATGTCCGACGCGGAGAACGCGCCGATCACGATCACCAGCAGCAGCGCAGCGCTGGTGATGACCCCGCCGGTCCGCTGCAGTCCGCTGGCCACCGCCGCGGTGTTGTCGCCGGTGACGTCGTAGCGCTCCCGGATCCGGGACAGCAGGAACACCTCGTAGTCCATGGAGAGCCCGAAGATGATCGCCAGCATGAGGATCGGCATGGTCGGGTCGATGGTCCCGGTCGGCGTGAAGCGGAGCAGCCCGGACAGGTGTCCGTCCTGGAAGATCCACACGACCACTCCGAAGGTGGCCGACAGCGACACTACGTTCATCACGATTGCCTTGACCGGCAGCACGACCGAGCCGAACGCGAGGAACAGCAGCACGAACGTCGCGACGACCACCATCAGCGCCATCCACGGCAGCGTGGCGCCGAGGCCGGCCAGTTCGTCGACGAGCTGCGCCGTGGTGCCGCCCACGTAGACCCGCGCGCCGGCCGGCGGCGCGACGTCCCGCACCCGCCCCACGATGGCCCGGGCCTGCGACGTCATAGGCCCAGGGGAATAACGCAGATCTACCCGCGCAATGTCGCCGCGCACCCCGGTCACCTGCCCCCCGCTGACTCCGGCGACGTGATCCAGGCGGCTGACATAGGCGGCGAGCCCGGCTGCCCGGCCGCCCGATGACACCGGGCCAGCGAACTGGACGACCGGCTCGATCGGGTTGGTCACGTTGCCGGGGAAGTCCTTGCCCAGCGCCTCGGTCACCACCCGCGGCGCGGCGCTGGCTGGCAGCACCTGGGCGTCGACGCCGCCCCAGCTGATGTGCAGGAACGGCGAGCCGAGCACGGCCAGCCCGGCCACGATCACCACGACGTAGACGACCGGGCGGCGCATGACGCTGCTGGCGAGCCGGTACCACCCGCCGCTGGTCTCGTCCGCCGCCCGCGGCTGCCGCAGCGGCCGCACCCGCAGCGCGTTGACCCGGGGGCCGAGCACGGCGAGCAGGGCCGGCATCACCGTCAGCGCGGCCAGCATGTCCACCACGACGGTGGCGACCCCGCCGTAACCCATGGACCGCAGGAACGTCATCGGGAACAGCATCAGGCTCGCCAGCGCCACTGCGACGGTGACCCCGGAGACCGCCACGGTGCGGCCGGCCGTCGCCACCGTCCGCGCGAGCGCGGCCTCGACGTCGTCCGTCCGGCCGATTTCCTCACGGAACCGGCCGACCATGAACAGGCCGTAGTCGATGGCCAGGCCCAGGCCGAGGATGGTCGTGATGTTGACCGAGTAGATCGACACGGTGGTGACGAGCGTGAGCAGCCGGAGGACCGTGAACGAGCCGAGGATGCCGATGCCGCCGATGGCCAGCGGCAGGCTGGCCGCGGCGAGGCCGCCGAAGATCACCACCAGCAGCACGAGCAGGACGGGCAGCGAGAGGCTCTCGGCCCGGCCGATGCCGGACTTGACGTCGGAGTTGATGGCTCCCTCGGTCGGGATCAGGCCGCCGGCCTGCTCGGTCAGGCCGGGCGCGGCGAGCCTGCCGGCGATCGCGTCGAAGTTCGTGATCCTGGCGGAGTCATCGGCGCCGGTCAGCTCGATGACCGCGTACGTCTCGCGGCCGCTGGCGCTGACGAACTGCCGGGACCCGGTGGACCAGTAGGTCGCGACTGACTCGACCCGGCCGCGCGGCAGCGCGGCGAGCACGTGCGTCACCGCCGCCCGGTAGGCCGGATCCGCTACGGTCTGCGTCGCGCTCCGGTACAGCACGACCACGTCGCCCGTGTCGCGCCCGAAAGCGGCGGCGGCCAGGTCGCTGGACCGCTGGCTCTGGCTGTTCGGGGTGGTGAAACCGCCCGCGGACTGCAGCGAACCGAAGACGCCGGTCCCCCAGGCCCCGGCGAACGCCACCAAGATCAGGCTGATGACGAGCACCAGCCGCCTGCGGCGGTAGAGGACACGTCCCCAGGTATCGAACATCGGTGCCTCCGCGGGCTAGCCTGTTACCAATCGTCAACGGAGTGAACGCCGTAAACAGTGACTAGCGTTAACTTCGCATACGCTGTTAACTGCTGTCAAGCTCGATGCACGCCCGGCGGGACAGGAGGCCAACGTGATCCAGGCACTGACCCGACGCGACCGCGCCCGGACCGCGACCATCCAGGAGATCAAGCAGACTGCCCGCCGGATCCTGGTGCAGGACGGGCCGGATGCGGTATCGCTGCGCGCGATCGCCCGCGAGATGGGCATGACGGCGCCCGCGCTGTATCGCTACTTCGACAGTCACGAGGAACTGATCAAGCACGTCATCGCCGACATCTTCACCGAGCTCACCGGCGACCTCAAGGCGGCGATCGAGTCGGCAGGCGCCGCCAGCGGAGGCGGCCTAACCGACAAGGTCATCGCGGCATGCTGGGAGTTCCGGCGCTGGTCGCTGGGCCACAAGCGGGAGTTCGGCATGCTGTTCGGCACGCCGCTGCCGGGGCTGAACGTCGAGCAGGACGAGATCACGGCGGAGTGCGGCGCCCAGTTCGGTAACACCTTCCTCGTGCTGATCCTCGAGCTGTGGCGCAAGCAGCCGTTCCCGGTGCCTCCGGATGAGGACATCGACCCCGGGCTGCGCCAGCAGCTAACGCGCTACCGCGAGGGTCTCGGCGCGCTCGGGACCGGCCTGCCGCTCGGCCTGCTGCTCGTCTTCCTGCGCTGCTGGACGCGCCTTTACGGGACACTGAGCCTGGAGGTGTTCGGCCACCTGGGCTTCGCGCTCGACGATGCCGGGCCCATGTTTGAGCTCATGCTGGTCGACACGGCCCCGCTGATCGGCGTGGAGTACCCGCGGCAGCGCTAACGTCAGGGTCACCGGGAGGAACGCGGTTCCCGGGTGCCGCTGGCCCCGCGGCCAGGCTGCTGCGGACGGCAGCGGCCACGATGACTGCGTACGGCACGAAAATGATGACGGAGACGGAACGGATGGAGGACAGCCGGTGGCGGGTACGGACTCGGGCGCGGCCGAACTGGTGGCGGTCTTCATCGACGTAGAGAACCTGGCGCTCGGCGCCGGGGAGAGCCTGCCGGGGCAGACCGATCCGATCCCCTTCAAGGCACTGGAACTGCTCTGCCGGGACTACGGCAACACCACGATCCGGCGCGCCTACGCGGACTGGTCCAGGCCCGAGTTCGCCAAGCACCAGTACAACCTGGCCCAGAACGGGATCACCCTGATCCAGGTGACCAGGTTCGGCGCGCAGCAGAAGAACGCCGCCGACATCCTGATGGCGGTCGACGCGATGGAGGTGCTGATCACCCATCCCGACGTTGCCACGTTCATGCTCGTCGCGGGCGACGGTGACTACTCGCCGCTGGTGCAGCGGCTGCGCGAGTTCGGCAAGCGGGTCGTCGGCGTCGGCACCAAGGCGTCGGCCAGCGCGCGGCTGGTGGCGGTGTGCTCCGAGTACAAGTACTGGGGGACCATCGTCGCCGCCGTCAACCCGGAGGTCCGGGCCGAGGTCGGCGCCAAGTTCGACATTGCCGATGCGGAGCGGCTGGTGGTGGCGGCAATGGAGGAATCCCCCGACGCGTCCGCCACCGGCTCGTGGCTGAAGAGCAAGATGCTCGCCCTCGATCCGGCGTTCGACGAGCGCAACTACGGCTCCAAGAGCTTCCGCGTGCTGCTGTCCCGGCTGCCGAACCTGGTCGAGGTCAAGAAGGACAGGTCATCCCCCGACATGCGGGTCACCCTGGTAGCGCCACGGAAGACCCAGCCCCAGAAGGCCTGACTGCGGGTCGGCAGGTCTGACCAGGTCAGTGGCTGACGGCGGATCGCCTTCAGCGGCTGACGGGGGATCGCCTTCAGCGGCTGACGGGAGATCGCTGCTGGTGACCGGCGTCCGGGCCGCTCGCCTGCCGGGCGTCCCGGGCGGTGTAGAACGCCAGCGCGGCCAGGAAGGAAGCACCCCCGGTCACGGCGACGACCTGGAACTGCCAGTAGGCGCCCTTGAGCGCGATCTCAGTCCAGCAGCCGGCGACGGCGACCAGGGCCATCGCCGTCGCCGCCACGGTCCGCGCGCGAGTCTTGATGCTCTCCTGCCGCTCATCGGGCCGACGGCTGATCATCGCCCCCATGTCGCTGTCGCTCCTGCCCAGCAGGTAGAAGCCGACCGCCGAGATGATCGCCACGATCTCCGTGGGGATAGCAGCGTTGATTCCCTGCCCGAGGAAATTCGCGGCGGCGAGCCCCGTGCCGATGATCAACATCGCCGCGGGTGCCTTCAGGCCAGCGCGCTGGTTCCTCATCACGTGCATTCCTTCATGACGTCAAGGTACCTTTACTAATTACGTGATGTCAAGGTGCCTTGACCAGCGATCGGTTGCTGCCTGCCGGGCTGCGTCATCAGGTCCCGGCGGGGTAGAAACCCGGCATGGCACGCTGCCGCGCTGCCGCCATCCGGCAGCCCATGCGAGGCCCGGCATGAAGGGCGACCGGGTCGAGATCGTCGTGGACGCGGGCGGCGTGACGAAGACCTACGACGTGGTGGCAACCCGCGCCGGGCGGCGCGTCGAGGTGGTCAACCGGCGCGGCGTGATCGAGGTGATCGAGCTGACCCGCAGCGGCACCGCGGTCAGGACGGCCCGCTTCATGGCAACCAGGGTGATCGCCCTGGTCGAGCATCCGGCCACGGCCGCACGCCCGGTTGCCAGGCCCGGCCGCGAGCATCCCCGCGAGCCCGGCGGCTAGCCCTCGCGAGCATCCTGGCTAGCCTCGCGAGCATCGTCAATCTCGCCGGCCACCTGCTTCCAGGTCATCGTCGACGGACCCTGCCGCGGGCAACCGCGCCGGGCGTCAATATCCGAGCTCGCGGAGGCGCTCGTCACCGATGCCGAAGTAGTGCCCCACCTCGTGCACGACGGTGCGGCGGACCTGGACGGCGACCTCGGGCTCGGTCCGGCAGATCGAGCAGATCGCCCGCTGGTAGATGGTGATCCGGTCGGGCAGTACCCCGGCGTAATGCGTGGTGCGGCTCGTCAGCGGGACTCCCTGGTAGAGCCCGAGCAGGCCGGGCGGGCCCGGGCCGTGCTCCACCGTGACGGCGACGTTGCTCATCAGCTGCCCGAACTCGTCCGGCAGGCCGTCCAGCGCCGCGGCGACCATCTCTTCGAACCGATCGGGCTCCACCTCGATCATGAACCCATTGTCCGCTACCCGGGCGGCGCGGCTGACTCGGCGGCGCGGCTACCCGGCGGCGCGGCTGACTCGGCGGCGCGGCTACCCGGTGGGCGCGGGCTGGGCTGGCAGCGCCGTAGCCGCGCGGATGGCGCGCTTGGCGCAGGCGGGGCGGGTCAGGCCTCCTCCTGGCGACGGTGCGCGGCGAGCATGTCGGCCCCGAAATCGCTGCGGGGCCGGCGAAGCACGGTGTGCGCGTGGTTGCCGTCGTCGGTGGTGTCGTACTCGATCAGCAGGTCCTCGCCCTGCACCCGGTAGTAGTGCCTCTCCCCCGGCGTCAGGGGCCCTTCCCAGGCGAAGTGCAGCTCACCGGCCGTGACCCGGGCGGCCTCGCGGGCGGCCAGGCCGGCGGGCAGCCGGTCCAGGTAGAGCGCGACGAGCTGGTCAAGCAGCGCCCGCGGCGTTGGCCCGAGCCGGCCGGCGGCGATGCCGAGCGGCTCGATCGCCGCCGCGGCGGCCGGCCTGGTACTGGTGCGGATGTCGCCGGGCGCCTGGTCCGCCACCACCGCGCGGGCCCGGCCGGCCGGGCCCATCGCGTCCAGTAGCGCCCTGGCCAGGTCCTCCTCCGGGGCGAGGGGCCTGGATACCGGGCGGCCTGCGTAGCTGACGCACGCGGGATTGGCGCCAAAAAAGACCGGCGCCGGGGAGATCTCGTCGCCCGCCAGTGTCATCGTTACCGACAGGTGGTGGCCCTCGAAGCGCCACGACCACGGCTCGCCGGCGGCCGGGTCACCGGCAGCCGGGTCGCCGAACACGGTCACCCAGTAGTCGCCGCTGTGCCGGCCCTGCCGCCAGCCCTCGCGCCGGTCGAGCACCTCCTCCAGGGCGACGATCACCATCGCCTGCGCATACGCGTGGTCGCTCAGCGCGGTGGACAGCAGGCGATGGGCTGCCTTGCGGGCGGGCCTGCTCATATCGGCCAGGCACGCCCCGGGCCGGGGCCGCGGCCGGTACTCCAGCCACCGGCGCGCGGCGTCGTCGGCGAACGACCGCGACGCCAGCCGATGCTGCTCGCCGGTGAGCGCCGTCAGCAGCGCAGACGCGGCCGACCGCATCTCGCCGGGCAGGGAATCGGCAGCCATGCTCCCGGTATAGCAGCCATGCTCCCGCTACGTCAGTGCGCGCGGCCCTACGGCGGCCATCGGCCCGGCCCGCGTCCTCAGCCGGCTGGGGCAATAGCGTCGTTGGGACTCCACTGCAGAAACAGCGACAGTAAAGTCCCAACCACGCTGGTGAGTGGCCCGGGGCGGGCTGCTGGCCCGGGCTGCTGGCCCGGGCTGGATCTGGTAACGCTGGCCAGAAGGCCATGGGCTACCCGTCAGAATGTGCTTCGCCCTGGCCAGCCAGCTGGCGGTAGGCGGGGGCAAGCAGCTCTGCCAGGTCCTTCCCCCGCAAGAGGACATCGGGCGGCTCGAAGGTGCGCAGCAGCAGGTCAGGCGCGGTTGCCTGGACCGCGGGCAGCGACCGCAGCCTGGCCTGGCTGATTCCCGGCGACCAGAAGTCGCGCGCGCACTCGGCCAGCGGGCGGTCGGTCACGTCGATCAGCGGCCGGGCCTCGGCCGGCTGCGCGGCGGCCACCGCGCGCAGCGCGGCCAGCAGCTCGTCCCTGCCCCGGCCGCGCCAGGCCAGCATGCCGAACGGGTCGGCGTCGAACGCCTCGGCGAGCACGTAGCAGACCGCCGCCAGGTGCTTGCACGGCACCTCCCAGTCCGGGCAGGAGCAGGACATCTCCATGTCGTGCCGCCGGGCAGGAAACAGTGGGGTGCCGCAGTCGGCGAACACCTCCTCGATCTCCCGGGGCATCTCGCCGGCCAGCAGCTTGGCACGGAACAGGGCGCGCGCGGCCAGCGCCTGCTCGACCCGCTGCCATTGCGGGACGGTGAGCGGCAGCACCTGGATCCGGACCTTGTACGGCTTCACCCGTGACCCCTGCACCTGGGCGGTCACGTACCCGGGCGAAATCTCGAAGCCAAGCACCTGGCCGCGGCGGGCGTAGTTACGGCCCCTTGCCAGCCTGCCGGTCATGCCGAACGACTCGAGCACGCCGATGAACCGCCGCGACCACCATTGCTCGCCGATGGCACCGCGTTTGCTGCGCGCCTTGATGCCGCCGTCGACCTGGCGCGGCAGGGACCGCTCCGGCCAGTCCCGCCAGTCGCTCATCTGGTTGCTCCCGCCGGGCGAGCCGGGCGAGCGGCCGCCGGACGGGCCGCGCCCGCGAGCCGGGTCACTGCGACACCGCCTCGGGTGACAGCGCGACGACCTTGCGCAGCTCGGCCACGGACAGCTCAGTCAGCCAGCCCTCGCCAGTGCCGACGATCCGCTCGGCCAGCGCCTTCTTCTCCTCGATCATCGCGTCGATCCGCTCTTCCAGGGTGCCGACGCAGACGAACTTGCGTACCTGGACGTCCTTGCGCTGGCCGATCCGGAATGCCCGGTCAGTGGCCTGATCCTCCACCGCCGGGTTCCACCAGCGGTCAAAGTGGATGACGTGATTGGCCGCCGTCAGGTTCAGCCCGGTGCCGCCGGCCTTGAGCGACAGGATGAACACCGCTGGTTCCGTTACCTCCTGAAATCGGGACACCATGGCGTCACGGAGCTTCTTCGGCGTCCCGCCGTGCAGGTAGAGGACCGGGCAGCCGAGCCGGGCGGCCAGGTGGGGCTGGAGCATCCGGCCGAACTCGGCGTACTGGGTGAAGCACAGCGCCTTCTCGCCGCCGGCGATCACCTCGTCGCAGATCTCCTCCAGCCGGGCGAGCTTGCCGGAGCGGCCGTCCAGCCGGGAGCCGTCGCCCAGCAGGTGCGCCGGATGGTTGCACGCTTGCTTGAGCTTGGCCATCGTGGCGAGAACGAGCCCGCGCCGCTCGATGCCCTCGGATGCCTCGATCTTCGCGAGCATGTCCGTCACGGTCGCCTGGTACAGCGACGCCTGCTCCGGGGTGAGGTTGCACCAGATCTTCATCTCCAGCTTGTCCGGCAGGTCGCTGATGACGGCCTTGTCGGTCTTGAGCCGGCGCAGGATGAACGGGCCGGTGATCCGCTTCAGCCGGGCGGTCGCCTCGGCGTCGCCGCTGCGCTCGATCGGGATCGCGTAGGCGGTGCGGAACTTCGCCGCCGGGCCGAGCAGGCCCGGGCTGGTGAACTCCATGATCGACCACAGCTCGGCAAGCCGGTTCTCGACCGGGGTGCCGGTCAGCGCGATTCTCGATCCGGCGGGCAGGCTGCGGACCGCCTGGGCCTGGCGGGTGGCGGAATTCTTGATGTTCTGCGCCTCGTCGCAGACCACCCGGCGCCAGCCGATCGCGCTGAGGGCATCGCGGTCCCTGGCGACCAGGGCATAGGTGGTGATGACGAGGTCGGCGGCGTTCAGCGCGTCGGCGAGTTCCGCTCCGGTCAGCCGGTCGGCCCCGTGGTGCACGTGCACGCGGAGGTCCGGGGTGAACCGCTCCGCCTCCCGCTCCCAGTTCCCGACCAGCGACATCGGGCACACCAGAAGGGTGGGTGCAGACTGCCTGTCTGATTTAATATCATTTGATAGCAAAGATAGCAATTCTACGGTTTTACCCAGTCCCATATCGTCTGCGAGGATTCCGCCGAGTCCGAGGCTGCCGAGGAAGGACAGCCAGGCGAGGCCGCGTTCCTGGTAGGGGCGCAGTTCGCCGCGGAAGGACGCCGGCGTGGCGGCCGGGGCGAGCCGCTG
>JBEKFH010000025.1:0-24354 GCA_050013415.1 Streptosporangiaceae bacterium
CGCTGCAGCGCGACGGGCGGCCCGCCGAGATAGCTGTCCCACAGCCTGGCGGACGCGACGACCTGCAGGAACGGCGGGCCGCCGCTGGCGTTCGCGCGGCCTTCGCCGGCGATGCCGCAGTAGGTCTCGAAGAAGCTCAGCATGTTGCCGCCGGGCCGGAACTCGACCAGCAGCCGCAGCTCGCCGTCGCCGGAGTTCCACCAGGTGTGCGGCGTGCCTGGCTCGACGGCGAGGCTGGCGCCGACGCCGAGCACGCGCAGGTCCTTGCGGATGCCGATGGTGGCCTGGCCCTGCAGGACCTCGAAGCGCTCCTGCTGGCGGCGGTGCAGGTGAACCGGCGGCCGGATCATGTCCGGCGGGACCTGCTCCTCCAGCCGCAGCACGCCGGGCTCGCCGGGATGCACGACAATCCGCTCCTTGCTGATCGGGTTCTCCAGTAAGTTCGCCGGCACGGTCAGCCTCCATCTTCCGGTCTCCCACCGATTAAATCCGAACCAAGATTATCCGTACTAGGATTATCTGTAAAGTAGTATCTTGGCGAGAATGCCAGGCATTCAGGAAGCAGACGACCGGGACGCCCGCGGGGCGGCCGAGAAGCCCGGCGCCGCGGCGGGCGAGGAGCTGCGCGCCACGGCGGCGGTGCTGGCGATCCTGAAGACGGCTTCCTGGCTGCTCGATGAGGTGCAGCCGGTATTCGCCGAGCATCGCATCACGGCCTCGCGCTTCGACGCGCTGGAGGCGCTGTCCCGGCGAGGCGGGCGCGCCCGGCCGGCCGAGCTCCGGGACGTGCTGCACCTGCCCGCCCAGACGCTCACCGGCGTGCTCGACCAGCTGGCGGCTGCCGGGTTCGTCCGGCGCTCGCCCAACCCCGCCGATCGCAGGAGCATCCTGGTCGAGCTGACCGGGGCGGGACAGGCGGCGCTGGACCGGATCTGCCCCCCGCTGATCGAGATCGAGGAGGACTGCATGGCGGCGCTGAGCGACGCCGAGCTGCGCAGGATCATCGGTCTCCTCGCCAGGGTCCAGGCGCGAATCGCGCAGCGCCGGGCAGCCGGGATCGCCGCGCCGTAGGCGGCAGCCAGGATCGCAGCGCCGTAGGCGGCAGCCGTCTCTATCGTGGGGTGATATGCACGACATCGTGCGGTGATTCCCGCGAGATCGTGGGCGGCACGGACGAGATGGGGTGGCATGGACGAGCTCGCGGACTCGATGGTGCTGCGGGCTGATCCGGCCGCGCTGGGCCGGCGGCTGGCGGCGGACGGCTACCTGTTCTTCCGCGGCCTGCTGCCCGCCGCCGACGTGCGCGCAGCCGCGGACGCGGTCCTCGATGCGCTGCGCGGGAGCGGCTGGATCGACGAGCGCGGCGCGGCGTCGGTCGGCCGGCGGGCGCTCAACGTGCGGGAGGCGCTCGGTGACCCGGCGTTCCGCGCCGCGCTCACCAGCCCCGCCTTCAACCGGATCCCCTATCTCGAGCAGCTGCGTCAGCTCATCAGGCTGGTACTCGGGCCGCGGGCTTTCTCGTACCCGGTGAAGGTGCTGCGGGCGGTTTACCCCGAGCGGCTGCCCGGCGTGGCCCGCGGGCGCTACGTCCACCAGGATTACGCCGTCTCCGGCGTGCAGGACATGCTCACGACCTGGGTGCCGCTGATGGAGATCCCGGTCCAGCTAGGCGGGCTTGCCGTGCGGCGAGGCAGTCATCTCGGGCCGCCGCTGCCGCCGCGGGTGCTCGGCCAGGGCGAGCGCGGCTGGGCGACCGCGCACTACCAGCCGGGGGACGTGCTGGCCTTCCACTGCCTGACCTCGCACGCCGCGCTGCCGAACCGCAGCTCGTCGCTGCGGCTGTCCGGGGACTTCCGCTGGCAGCGGCCCGATCAGGTCGCTCCCGCGGAGCTCGTGCTCGCCCCGGCGGGCAGGCGGCGGGAACTGTACAGCCGGATGTTCCGCCGCC
Organism: Streptosporangiaceae bacterium; assembly: GCA_050013415.1. Classification (GTDB taxonomy): domain Bacteria; phylum Actinomycetota; class Actinomycetes; order Streptosporangiales; family Streptosporangiaceae; genus Palsa-506. Next base: position 1,949 of record JBEKFH010000025.1, read on the forward strand.
AGCCCTGGTGGGAGCCGGTACCCAGGGAGGTCACCCTCGGCCAGCGGGAGAACCTGGTGGTCATGCCGCCCGGGCCATCGCGGTACTTCGCCGTCGACCCCGGCTGGCAGCACTGGCAGCCGCCCGGCGGCGTGGTTCACTAGCAGCCCGGCAGCGCAGCACACCAGGCAGGAAGGTGCATCGTGACGACTGACCCAGCAGGCACCGGCGCTGCTATTCCTGGCCGGGCCCAGGTGGTGATCGTCGGCGGCGGGGTGATCGGCTGCAGCATCGCCTACCACCTCGCGCACCTGGGCTGGACCGACGTGGTGCTGCTGGAACAGCACCGGCTGACCGCCGGGACGACCTGGCACGCCGCCGGGCTGATCACCTCGGCCGGGATGACGGACGAGACGCTGCTGTTCTTCAGCCGCTACTCCCGTGACCTGTATGCCCGGCTGGAGCAGGAGACGGGCCACTCCACCGGCTTCCGTCCCGTCGGGCACATCTCGCTGGCCACCACCAAGCGGCGGCAGGAGGCGCTGCGGCGCGAAAGTGCCTGGATGCACGGGTTCGGCGTCGATGACGTTGAGATCTCGCCGCGGGAGCTCGCGCGGATGTGGCCGCTGGCCCGCACCGACGACGTGCTGTCGGCCTTCTACGTCGCCGACGAGGGCCGGGCCGACCCGGTGGGCGTCGCCACCTCGCTGGCCAAGGGCGCCCGGCAGCTGGGCGTCAGGGTGGTCGAGGGCGTGGCGGCGACCGGTGTGCAGGCCCGCGGCCGGCGGGTCAGCGCCGTGCTCACCGAGGCGGGCACGATCGAGACCGAGGTGGTGGTGAACGCGGCCGGCATGTGGGCCCGGCAGTTCGGCGCGCTGGCCGGGGTTCGGGTGCCGCTGCAGGCGGCCGAGCACTACTACCTGCTGACCGCCGCCGTGCCCGGGATGAGCCCGGACCTGCCGGTGATCGAGGACCCGGACAGCTACGGGTACTACCGGCCGGAGGGCGACGGGATGCTGGTGGGGCTGTTCGAGCCGGTTGGGGCGCCGTGGTCGCTCGACGGGGTGCCCAGGGATTTCGCGTTCGGCACGCTGCCGCCGGACTGGGAGCGGATGGAGCCCTACCTCGCCAAAGCGATGGACCGGATACCGTCGCTGGCGGAGATCGGGGTGCGGACGTTCTTCTGCGGGCCCGAGTCGTTCACCTCCGACGTCCGGCCGCTGCTCGGGCCCGCCCCCGAGCTTGACGGCTACTTCGTCGCGGCCGGCCTGAACTCGCTCGGCATCCTGTCCGGCGGCGGCGTCGGCAGCGTGCTCGCGCACTGGATCGTGGACGGGGTCCCGCCGGTCGACGCGACCGGCATCTCCGTCGACCGCACCGCGGACTACGAGACCTCCCGGCGGTTCCGCGCGGAGCGCACCGTCGAGCAGCTCGGAGTGCTGTTCGGGGATGCCGTCTGGCCGGGATGGAAGCCGTCGACAGGGAGGAACGTGCGGCGCTCCGTTCTGCACGAAAGGCTTGTCGCGGCGGGCGGGCATTTCGGCCAGTCGGCCGGCTGGGAGTTCGCCGAGTGGTTCGCCGGACCGGGCGAGGCGTCGGCGGTCACCCCGGGGTACCGGCGGGGGGGCGCGCACGCGATCGTCGGGCGCGAGCATGCCGCGGTGCGCGAGGCCGCCGGCGTGCTCGACATGAGCCTGATGGCGAAGCTGGCCGTGGCCGGGCCGGACGCCGCGGCGGTGCTGAGCAGGCTGTCGGCCAACGATGTGACCCAGGGGCCCGGCCGCCTGGTCTACACCCAGTGGCTCAACGCGGCCGGCGGCATCGTCGCCGACGTGACGGTGACCTGCCTGGCGGCGGAGCGGTTCCTGGTGGTGGCCAGCGACATCATCCACCGCAGGATCGAGCCGCTGATCAGGCGGGCCACCCGCCCCGGCGAGGTCGTCACCGTGACCGACGTCACGTCGGGCACGACGCTGCTGTCGGTGCAGGGCCCGGCGTCGCGGCAGCTGATCGGGCGGCTGACCGACGCCGACCTGTCCAACGAGGCATTCCCGTACCTGTCCGCGCGGCAGATCGACGTCGGGTACGCGCCGGTGCTGGCGATCCGGGTCACCTACGTCGGCGAGCTGGGCTGGGAACTGCACGTGCCGGCCGAGTACGCGCTCGGCGTGCACGACGACCTGATGGCGGCCGGCGCCGAACTGGGCCTGCGGCCGGTGGGCCTGTCGGCCATGTCGGGCCTGCGGCTGGAGAAGGGCTACCGCGACATGGGCGTCGACATCGACAACACCGACAACCCGCTGGAGGCCGGGCTCGGATTCGCCGTGGCGTGGGACAAGCCCGGCGGGTTCACCGGCCGGGACGCGCTGCTCAGGGCGCGGGACGAGGGACCGCCGCGCCGTCGCGTGGTCGGCCTGCTGGTCGACGACCCGGCAGTCGACCTGTTCGGCAACGAGCCGGTGCTGGCCGGCAGCGAGTGGGCCGGCTACGTGCGCGCAGCCGCCTACGGCTACACCGTCGGCGGCGCGGTGGGCCTGGCCCAGGTGGCATGCCCCGACGGCGTCACCGGCGAGTGGCTGAAAGGCGGCGACTTCCGGGTCCGCACCCCGGCGGGCGACGTCCCCGCCCGGCTGCAGATCGCGCCATTCTACGACCCGCGCCGGCTCCGCATCCTGGACCAGTGAGCCAGCCGCCGCTGCCGCGCGTGGCTGGGCAGGGCTGGGCGCGGCCGGGCTGGGCTGTGCTGGGAAGGGAAGGGCTGGGCGCGTTAGCGGTTAGGTTTAGTCCGGTTCGCGCCGGACAGAACCTAACCGCTAACGAGATGATCTTAACGAATGGGACTGGCGGGGCTTGTGGGCTTCATGTGGCGCCCTGGCTTTGGCCCGGCGGCTACGAGGCTCCGGCCGGGGGTGGTCCCGGCTATGAGGCTCCGGCGGGGGTGGCGCCGCTGGCCGCGCAGTACCGGCGGGCGAAGTCCAGGTACCGGCTGGCGATCTCGCTGACGGTGTCATCCTCGGGGGCGCCGCGGTTATGACCGGCGATGGGGTCTTCCCAGATGCTGCGGCCGATCGCGAACCCGACGAAGGCGCTGATCGGCGCAGCCACCTCCAGCCAGTGGTCCAGCCGCGCGGCGGGAGCGTCGCGGCCCAGCACGATCGCGCGGACATGGTCGCGCCCGCCGGCCTGCATCTGGGTCACCACGGCCCGCGCTGCGTCGGCGGTCTCCAGTCCCTCCACCTTCCAGATGGCCGGCTCGATCCCGGCCGCCTGGTTGTCGGCGATGACGCGGGTGACCAGGCCGGGCCGCAGGTCACGGTCGTAGGCGTCGGCCTTTTCCCCGGCCGCGGCGAGCTGGCCGTCGGTGGCCGGGACCAGCAGCTCATACAGCAGCGGCACGCCCGCCGCGGCCAGCGCGTCGCTGACCTCCCGCAGCGCGCGCAGCTGCTGCTCGCGGCTGCCGGGCGGGAACGCGGGGTTGTCGCGGACCAGCACCTTGGCGAAGGCCGGCCTGGCGGAGGTGACATGCTCCAGCCAGTCCTGGCCCCATTCCAGCTCGAACCAGTCCCGGCCGCTGCGTTCTACCGGCACGGCCAGCACCACGCCGTCGCGTCGCGCCGCCTCGATGACCGGCTGCCCGTACCGCTCGTCGACCAGCACGCCGGCCCGGCCGCCGGGCAGCCGCGGCAGCGCGCGGGCGAGCCCGGCGTAGATCAGCTGCTTGGCGCTCTCCATAGCGGCGAGCTGAGCCTCGTCCGGACGGTCGCCGGAGACGCCGAACAGCGAGCGGCCGAACGAGGCCCGGTGGTCCATCGCCATGATCAGCAGCGGGTTCTCCGGGGAAGGGTGATATCCGTGGTCAGGCATGTCCCGATCCTGCCTGATTACCGCCGGGTAGATGCGAACTCCCGGCCCGCGGTCACCGCGAGCCAGCCCTGAGCCGCGCCGCGCCCGGGCCGCCACGGCCATCGCCGGTGACCGCGCCCGAAGGCGCGCAGCCGGCCTGGCGGTTATAACTGCTTTACCGCGAAACGGGGGGCGGGCAGCGGGTCACAGCGACAGAGCTTGCGCGAGCTGGGCGTAACCGTCCATCGGGTCGGCGCCGGGCGCGGTGAGCAGCTGGGCGCACACGTGGTCAGCGCCGGCCTGCAGGTGCTCGTTGAGCCGCGCCGCCACGTCGCCGGGGCTGCCGCGGGCGACCAGCGCGTCGATCAGCGCGTCGCTGCCGCCGTCGCTGAGATCGTCGTCGCCCCAGCCCAGGCGGCGCAGGTTGCTCGTGTAGTTGATCAGGCCGAGGTAGGGGCTGACCACCCTCGGGCGGCCGATGGCGCGCGCCTTCTCCGGGTCGGTCTCCAGCACCACCTTCTGCTCGGGGGCCAGCAGCGGGCCGGCGCCGAGTATCGCGCGCGCCTGGCGGGTGTGCTCGGTCGTGACCAGGTAAGGGTGAGCGCCGGCCGTCCGCTCCGCGGCTAGCCGCAGCACCCTCGGGCCCAGCGCGGCCAGCACCAGGCTGTCGGCCGGGACGCCGTTGCCGAGCAGCGCATCCACGTAGCTGACGAGGGTGTCGTACGCCCTGGCATACTGCTGGGTGGCCTCCCGGTGGCCGGCGCCCACGCCGAGCAGGAACCGGCCCGGGTACCGTGCCTCGATCCGCGCGAACGACGCGGCAACCGTGCCGGCGTCGTCCTGCCACATGTTGACAATGCCCGTGGCCAGGGTGAGCGTGGTCGTCGCGTCGAGCAGCCGCTCGACGTCCGTCAGGTCGCCGCCTGGCGACCCGCCTAGCCACAGCGCCCCGAAGCCGAGCCGCTCCAGGCTGGCCGCCAGCTCCGGCGTCACCTGGCTTGCGCCCCGCCAGATGCCGAACCGCCCCAGGTGATCTCGCGCGCGCTCAGCCATTCAGACTCCTCCGACACTCAGGGCAGGCCACTGCCGCGGGCACGGCTCGGCCGCGGGCACGGCTCGGCCGCGGGCACGGCTCGGCCGCAGGCACGGCTCTGCCGCAGGGTACGGCGCTGCCGGAGCCGATACCGGTGAAGGCCGGCGTGGCAGGCCAGCGGCTGCGCCAGAGGCGCTGCCGTGCGCGCCCCTTTGCCTGGGACACGAGCTTACGAGATCAGCCCCGGCCGGGCCGCGCTAGCCGGCCGCGCTGGCCGCTTGTGCTGCCCGGCCGCGCTGACCGGATGCGCTGGATGGCCAGCGTGGTGAGGCCGAGGGCGACGACGGCGAGGCCGTAGACCAGCGCGGTGGCGCGCAGTCCCGCGTAGGTGCTGGCGAGGCCGGCGGCCACGGCCGGGAGGCTGAAGGCGAGATAGGCGATGACGTACGCGACGGAGAACAGCTCACCGCGCTCGGCCGGCGCGGCCAGCCTGGCCATCGTCCCGAAGCAGGCCAGGGCGGAGGCGCCGAAGCCGACGCCGGCGATGACCGTCCCGGCGGCGGCCAGCGCCATCCCGTGGGCTTCCACGCCTGCCAGCGTCAGCGCCGTCCCTGCGGTGAGCAGCAGCGCGCCGGCCCGCAGCACCCGCCCGGTCGGCCAGGACCGCAGCGCGAAGGCGGTGACCGCGCCGGTTCCGCAGAGCAGGGTGACGACGAGCCCGCCGACGAGATGATTGGCCAGGCCGAAGAGGCTGGCGGCGACCGACGGGCCGAGTGAGAGGTAGAGCCCGCCGAGCGCCCAGCTGGCCACCAGGATCGGGATGAGCGCGTAGACGTCGGGCCGGAGGCGGGCCGGGACGCCGAGCCGGGGCGCGAGCGAGGCCAGCCCGCCCGGCCGCCGGGCCGACGTCTCCGGCAGCCGGGCGACGACAACCCCGGCCAGGCCCATGCCGAGCAGCAGCAGCGCGAAGACGAGGCGGGTCGGTGCGGGCGCGTACTGGACCAGGGCTCCGCAGCCGAGCGCGCCGAGGGCAAGACCGCCGACCGGCGCGACGCTGTTGACGACGCCCGCCCGGCCGGGGGCATGCGGCGGGTTCAGGTCGACCAGCGTCGCGCCGAGCGTGGTCAGCGCCGCGCCGGTGGCGAAGCCCTGCGCGATTCGCGCGGCCAGCAGGACGGTAACGTTGCCGGCTCCGATGAACGCCGCCAGCGCCACCGCCTCCAGCGCGATGGCCCCTGCCAGCACCGGGCGGCGGCCGACATAGTCCGACAGTGCCCCGACGACCACTAGCGAGCCGATCAGGGCGAGCACGTACACGGCGAACACGAGCGTCAGCGTCGTGGCGGAGAAGCCCCACTCCTGCTGGTAGACAACGTAGAGCGGCGACGGCGCGCTCGATGCCGCCGCGAAGAGCATGAAGATCGCGGTGACCGCCGCGAAGGCGACCGGGTGCGACAGGCGGCCGTGGATCATGCTGCCCAGGTGGCCCGTGCCGCCGGGACTGCCGGGGTGGCCCGTGCTGGGGGCGTGGCCTGTGCCGCCGAAACTGCTCGGACGGCCGGTGCTGCCGGGGTGGCCCGGGCGGTCTGGAGGCCTGCTGTCTGGGATCACGGCGGCGGCTGATGAATCAGGCATCTTGCTCCTTGGCGTGCCGCGGCACGGTCCGTGCCGGTGACGGGCTTGTCCTGGTCGGTGCGAGAGTTATCGACCGCGCTGGCCGCGGTGTTAGATCGCGGAGCGCCCGCCGTCGACCGCGATGACGGCGCCGGTGACGTAGCTCGCTCGCGGCGATGCGAGGAATCCGACTACCTCGGCGATCTCCTCGGCCGCCGCGGCCCGGCTGAGCAGCGTAGTTCTTCCCAGCGCCTCGGTGCGCTCGGCCGGTGCGCCGCCGGTGTAAGCCGGTCCGGCGGCCACCGCGTTCACCCGCACGCCGCTGGGGCTGAACTCCGCGGCCCAGGAGCGTGTCATCGACTCGAGGGCGCCCTTCGTCGCCCCGTAGGCCGCGCCGCCGGCCAGCCCGACCCGGGCGGCCATGCTGCTGACGTTGACGATGCTGCCGCTGCGCCTGGCCGCCATCCCCGGCGCGAATGCCGCGACGAGGAAGTACGGCGCGCGAACGTTGCTGGCGAACATCGCGTCGAACGCGTCGGGATCAAGGTCCGCGGTCGCGCCGAACACGGCGTGCCCGGCATTGTTGACCAGAACGTCGATGTCGCCGGCGTCGTCAGCCAGGCGCCCGATGGCGGCCGGATCGCTGAGGTCGGCCGTCACGAGGCGCGCCCGGCCGCCTGCGGCGGTGATCGCCTCGACGGTCTCGGCGCCGCGACCGCCGTCGCGGCCGTGCACCATGACGTCCGCGCCCTCGCTGGCCAGCCGCACGGCGATCGCGCGGCCGATGCCAGACGTCGCGCCGGTCACGAGGGCCGTGGTGTCCCGCAGGTCGCCGTGGTCGGTAGCGGCCATGATCACTCCGGATCTGAGTCGTTTGAACAGACGGGTCTGTCTGCTAGCTCGACACTAGACAGACCTGTCTGTTATTGTCAAGCCATGACTACGAAGACGGCTGACCGGCAGCCGGGGGTGACTGAGCGGCGCTCGGCGCGCGAGCGCCTGCTGGCCGCTGCCGACGAGCTGTTCTACGAGGAAGGCGTGCACACTGTCGGCATCGACCGGGTGATCGAGCGGGCCGGCGTGGCAAAGGCGACCCTGTACAGCGCGTTCGGCAGCAAGGACGAGCTCATCCGGGCCTATCTCCAGGCCAGGCACGCGGCCCGGCAGCAGCGCATGACGCGCAACCTCGCGCGCTATGCCGCGCCGCGGGAGCGCCTGCTAGGGGTGTTCGACGTCCTCGGCGAGACGATCGCCGAGCCGGGGTTCCGCGGATGCGCGTTCGTCAACGCGAGCGCGGAGGCGCGTCCCGGCAGCGCGATCGAGGAGGTCTGCGATGTCTCCCGCGGCTGGGTGCGGTCACTGTTTGCCGAGCTGGGCCGGGATGCGGGCGCGGCTGACCCGGAGGGCCTGGCCCGGCAGCTCGCGCTGCTCTACGACGGGGCAACGGTGTCCGCCCGGATGGACCGGGACCCTGCCGCAGCCGCCGCGGCACGCGCGGTCGCCGCGATCCTGGTCGACGCGGCGACCGGAACCCCCGCCCCTCGCCATCACTGCACCTGAGCCCTGTCGTCCCTGCCATGCCGCCGGGCCAGCGGGGATGCCAGGTCAAGGGATGCCAGGTCATCGGTGATGTAGCGGGCCATGGCGAGCGGCAGCGCCGCCCGCTGGTCGTCGTGCAGCCGCTCGCCAGCCTGGCTGAGCAGTGCCGCCAGCCGCCTGGCGGCGGCCAGCAGCCGGGCGGGGTCGAGATCGGCAACGGTACCGGCCATCTCGGCCGGCAGGGCGCCGGGGGCGAAATCCAGGATGCTGGTGAGCCCGTACTGAGGGTCAGGGACGCCGCTGGCGGCGGCGATCAGCTGCCATAGCTGGCTCCTGGCCTGGTGCAGCTGCTCGAGTGCTTCCCACCGGGAGTCGCGGCGTAGGTACTTGCCGAGGTCGGCGAGAGCGCACCAGGCGCGGAAGGCCCACTCGCGGATCTGCTCGGGGGTGACCGGCTCCCGCTCACCAGGCCCGGCGATCCGGTCGCCTAGGTCGTACAGCACGACCGCGCCGGGGAATGAGCCACCGGATGCCTCCGCCGCGAAGATGACCAGGTCGAGCTGGCAGCGGTCCGAGTACTGCGCGAAGATCCGCTCGTGCGGCGTGACGATGCCAGGGATCTGATGGTGGTAGCTGTCGATGAGGTTCCCGAGGCTTTCCATCGCGCCGCGGAAGTCGTGGGTGGCGTCGGTGAATCGGTCGTCCCTGACTCCCACGGCGACGTCGAGGTCGGAGAGGCTGTCCGCCGCGCCGCGGGCCAGCGAGCAGCCGATCAGCAGCCAGGCAACGTCATCATCGGCCTCGCACAGCGTCAGCAGCCGCTCCAGGATCGCGCGCTGCCCGGCCAGCCCGGCAGGAAGCTGCCGGATCCACTCTCGCCCCTGAATTCCCATGGGGCGATGATGCCCACTCCGGCTCGCTGCCGAGCGGGGAGGGCCGGCCGAAGGGAGGGCCAGCGCGCGCGGAGGGCCGGTCGCGGGGGGACGGCCGGTCGCGAGGTGCGGACGCCCGGTCGCGGGGACGCCCGGTCGCGGGGGACGCCCGGTCGCGGGGGACGCCCGGTAGCGGGGGACGGCCGGTCGCGAGGTGCGGATGCCCGGTCGCGGGGGACGGCCGGTCGCAGGGCGCGGACGCCCGGCGCGGAGCGTTCGGCGCGGGAGGCAGGATGAGGCCATGCGCGCGATCGTGGTGGAGCAGTTCGGAGTCCGGCCGGCCGTGGCTGAGGTGCCTGACCCAGCCGCCGCCGATGACGGGGTGGTGGTGCGGGTCGACGCGACCGGGCTGTGCCGCAGCGACTGGCACGGCTGGCTGGGTCACGACGCGGACATCCGGCTCCCGCATGTGCCCGGTCATGAGGTGGCGGGGACGATAGCAGCGGTCGGGCGGGATGTGCGCGGATGGTCCGCAGGGGACCGCGTCATCGTTCCGTTCATCTGCGCCTGCGGTGCCTGCGCGCAGTGCCGGGAGGGCAACCAGCAGGTCTGCCTGAACCAGGAGCAGCCGGGGTTCACCTGCTGGGGGTCCTTCGCCGAGTACGTCGCCGTGCCACGGGCCGAGGCGAATCTGGTGCGGCTGCCCGACGACCTTAGCTTCGACGCGGCCGCCGGGCTGGGCTGCCGCTTCGCCACCGCGTACCGCGCCGTCCGGCATGTCGCGAAGGTGTCGCCGGGCGAGTGGATGGCAGTGTTCGGCTGCGGCGGGGTCGGGCTGTCGGCTGTCATGATCGCCGCGTCAGCGGGCGCCAGGGTCATTGCGATCGACGTCAGCCCCGGCGCGCTCGCGCTGGCCGCGGCGCAGGGAGCGGAGCAGACGCTGGCCTCGGCCCCCGGCCTCGCGGAGCACGTCAGGGAGATCACCGGCGGCGGCGCCCATATCAGCATCGACGCCATCGGCTCGGCCGAGGTAGTGCAGTCGGCGCTGCGCGCCCTGCGGCCACGCGGCAGGCACGTGCAGATCGGGCTACTGCCGGGCGATGTCAGCCTCGAGATGACGGCGCTGATCCGCTGGGAACTGCAGTGGCTGGGCAGTCACGGGATGGCTGCGCGCGAGTACGGCGAGATGCTCGGTCTGGTCGGCTCCGGGAGGCTGCATCCCGGTGACCTGGTCACCCGCGTCATCGGGCTCGGGGAGGTACCCGACGCGCTCGTCGCGATGAGCGCCGGCAGCACTCCGGGGGTCACCGTCATCCGGCCGCACCAGCCCTCCAGCCGGTAGCTGCCAGCCGCCCGCCCCGCCGCCCGCTCGCAGCCCGCTCGCCGCAGCGCTCGCAGCCCGCTCGCCGCGGCGCTCGCAGCCCGCTCGCCGCGGCGCTCGCAGCCCGCTCGCCGCGGCGCCCGCCGCCCGCCCCGGCGCCCGCCGCCCGCTGGCGGCCTCGCCCCGGCTGCGCAAAAGCGTGGTTGGGACTTTACTGTCGCTGTATCTGCAGCGGAGTCCCAGCCACGCCATTGCTGCCGCCGGCCACCGCCGCCTCCCGGCCACCGCCGGCCGGCGCCGCGAGCAGCCTCGCCTTGCCGGGCGCGGCGCCGCGGGCCGGCGGCGCCTTGCCGGGCATGCTGAGGTCTCCCGTCTGCGTGGGGGCACCCGGGAACGCGCGGGAGGCCGGGGCTTGATGCCCCGGCCTCCCGTGTCCGCCCGGCATGATTGCCGGGAAACTGATTACGGCTTGTGACCGGCTGTCTGGGCCCCAAGCTGCAGGGCAAAGTTGGCCAGCGGCACGCCGCTGATGTTTTCTGTCGGCAGCCAGAAGTAGCCGGGGCCGCCCCAGCTACTGACAGGCGTGACAGTGCCGCCCACCGGCTTCGTCGCGGAACTGGCGACCACGGTCGCGTGCGGCTCGCTCCGCACGGACTCGGTCACGTAGGCGTTGCCGCCGAGGTCGCTGAAGGTGAAGATGAACCGGTACCAGCCGTCCGTCGTGACCACCGGCGTCCCCCCGCACGAGCCCGGGGAGTTGTTGCCGAAGTTGATGACGAAGCCGCCCGACACCGGGCACGCCGTAATGATGTTGTCGATGCCATAGCCGCCAGAGCTGGTGTTGAGCTCGACATCGTCGTCAATCAGGGACGCTGGCGTGGTCGTGGTGGACGCCGTGCTCGGCGACAGGTACAGGTCGTCGGTGACGGTGAACCCGTTCGTCGGGAAGACGTTCTCGACGCCCTGGGAGGCTCCGGTGCCGAAGAGCGCGTACGGGCCCGAGCACTGCTCAGTTCCCGTGCCGGGGCATCCGAGGCCCTGGTTCTGGACGGTGCTTCCCGAGACGAGCGCCATCCAGCCGCCGACGAGAGCCGGGGTCGAGGGAGCGTAGTTGCCGGCCCCGCCGTCGGAGAAGCCGGAGGGGATGCGGTCGATGGTGCCGTAGTCGCCGGACGCTCCGTCGCACGGCACATTGCCGCTGCCAGCCGGGCAGAACGGGGTCGTGTTGGTGCCGAACTCCTGCGTGAGAGCTGTCACCGGGTGCGACGTTGCGGCGGACGCCGCGGGTGTCCCGTTCTGCCGGGCGACGCCATGTGGCCGGGCGTGGCTGACGATACTGCCGTGAGTGGCTGTGCTGGCCGACGCCCCAGCACTGGCCGATGCCCCGGCGCTGAAGGCGGCCAGCGTCAGCGCCGTTCCGGCGATGGCGATCGCTCCCACCGAGCCAGCGAGCCACTTTCTCGGGCGAATCCTTGCTTTTCTCATGCTTGTACTCCTTGCTATCTCAGGCGAGGAAACCTAAGGAGCACGCCTGCGAGCGCAGCCGAAATTGGGGGCCAGCTGCCATCGCTGAATGCGCGTCGCCCCGTCCTCGTCAGGCCAATATACAATAAATTAGATGCAATATGATAAATTCGCATAATCTATTTTATATACCATGATAATACTAGAACGATATTCGGACTTTTAGCTATCCATGCAACATATTGCTGTATGGCGTGGTCCTCCGATTACCTCGCGAGCCGGGCTGCGGCGCTTCCGCGGGACGAGATAACGGTGTTGGATAGGCGACGCGATCATCGGAGGACGGCGGTGCGGCGTGGGTGCTGAGCGCGAGCGGGTTGCCGGGTTCGGGCGGCTGGAGGACGGGCTGCGCCAGGCCGGCGACTGGTATCTGTGGGGGCCCTATGTCAGCGAGCGCCAGTGGGGGACGGTACGCGAGGACTACAGCGCCGACGGCGAGGCGTGGGACTACCTGCCGCACGATCACGCTAGGTCGCGCGCTTACCGGTGGGGCGAGGACGGACTCGCCGGGTTCTGCGACGTCGAGCAGCGGCTCTGCCTGGGGCTGGCGCTGTGGAACGGCCGTGACCCGATACTCAAGGAGCGCGCCTTCGGCTTGACCGGCGCGCAGGGCAATCACGGCGAGGATGTCAAGGAGTACTGGTGGTACCTGGACGCGCTGCCCAGCCACGCGTGGAACCGGTGGCGCTATCACTACCCGCAGGCCGCCTTCCCGTATGAGGACCTGATAAGCCAGAACGCAGCCCGGGGCCGGCTCCAGCCGGAATACGAGCTCATCGACACCGGGGCTTTCGAAGACAGCCGTTACTGGATTGTCGAGGTGCACTACGCGAAATCTGATCCGCGCGACCTGCTGATGGCGATCTCGGTGACCAACGCCGGGCCGGATCCGGCGACGCTGCACGTCCTGCCGACCGCCTGGTTCCGCAACACCTGGTCCTGGGACGACGGCGTGCCCCGGCCGGTACTGACGGCCGCCGGGCCCGCATCGGTGGCGATCGAGCACCCGTTCCTCGGGCCGCTGGAGCTGATCGCCGGCCCCGGCCCGGGCGACTCCGTCCCGGTGGCGCTGTACTGCGAGAACGAGACCAACACCCGGCGCCTGTTCGGCACCGAGCCGCTTACCCCGTACCCGAAGGACGGCATCAACGACCACGTGGTCAGCGGAGCCGCCACCGTGAACCCGGCCGGTCAGGGCACGAAGTGCGCTTTCTGGTACCAGCTGACGGTGCCGCCCGGCGCGACGGCTGAGCTGCGCCTCCGGCTACGGCCGTCAGGCGAGCCATCGTCCGAGGCATCAGGTGCCGGGGCGGCAGCGGCCGGGGCGGCAGCGGCCGGGGCGGCAGCGGCCGGGGCGGCAGCGGCCGGGGCGGGTACTGCCGGAGCGGGTACTGCCGGGGTAGCAGCGGCCGGGGTAGCAGCGGCCGGGGCAGCGACGGGCAGGCCGGCAGCGGTGGACGCGCAGGACGCGCGGGTCGCTCTCGGCGCCGGGTTCGATCGCGTAATGGCGGCGCGGCTCGCCGAGGCCGACGATTTCTACGCTGAGCTGACGCCCGACGGCGCGACCGCCGACGAGGCGATGGTCATGCGCCAGGCCTTCGCCGGGATGCTGTGGGGCAAGCAGCTTTACTACTATGACGTGGCCCGCTGGCTTGACGGCGATCCCGCGCAGCCGCCGCCGCCCGCCGCGCGCCGGACCGGCCGCAATTGCCGGTGGCGCAACTTCGACGCGTTCGACATCATGTCGATGCCGGACAAGTGGGAGTATCCCTGGTTCGCCGCCTGGGATCTCGCCTTCCACTGCGTCGCGCTTGCGCACGTGGATCCAGCGTTCGCGAAGTACCAGATGATCCTGCTGTGCCGGGAATGGTTCCAGCATCCGGGCGGCGCGCTGCCCGCCTACGAGTGGGACTTCGGTGACGTGAACCCGCCAGTGCAGGCGTGGGCAGCGCTTGAAGTGTTCACCGTCGACGGCGGCCGGGACACCGATTTCCTCAGCCGGATCTTCGACAAGTTGCTCGTCAACTTCACCTGGTGGGTCAACAGGGAAGACGAGGAGGGCAACAACCTCTTCGAGGGAGGATTCCTCGGCCTGGACAACATCGGCCCGATCGACCGGTCGCACCTGCCGGTGGGCGGCGTCCTTGAGCAGTCCGACGCCACCGGCTGGATGGGGTTCTTCTCGATGGCGATGGCCTCAATCGCCGTGGTCCTGCACCGGTCCGGCCAGCGGCCGGCCCTGGACCTGGTGCTCAAGTTCCTTGAGCACTTCGCCGCGATCCGCGAGGCGCTGGACGGCCAGGGCCTGTGGGACGCTGCCGACGCGCTGTACTACGACCGCCTGGTCACACCGGCCGGTGACGCCGTGCCGGTGCGGGTCCGGTCCATGGCGGGCATCATCCCGGCGCTCGCGGTCGGCGTCATCGACGAGGAGATGCTGACGCGCTCGCTGGTGCTGGGCAAGCAGTTCGCCGGCCTCCTGCAGGCCCGCAAGATGCCGGATCCGGCGGACATGGCGGCAAGCGGCCTGCTCCGGGGCGCGCCCGGCGAGCAGCGGCTGCTGCTCAGCCTGGTCAGCCTGGAGCGGCTGCGGCCGATGCTCTCCCGGCTGTTCGACGAGGCCGAGTTCCTGTCCGCCCGCGGCCTGCGCGCGCTGTCGGCTTATCACCGCGATCACCCCTACCAGATCGACGTCGAGGGATACCGCGCGACCATCGACTACGAGCCGGCCGAGTCGACCACGCCCATGTTCGGCGGGAACTCCAACTGGCGCGGGCCTGTCTGGTTCCCGCTGAACTACCTGGCGATCAGCGTGCTGGAGCGCTATGACCGGTTCTTCGGCGGTGAGCTGACGATCGAGTACCCGACCGGGTCGGGCAGCCAGGTCACGCTGGGGATGGTCGCCGACGACCTGCGGGACCGGCTCATCTCGATCTTCACGCGCGGGCCAGACGGCCGCCGGGCCTGTTTCGGGGGCACCGGGCTGCTGCAGGATGATCCGGCCTGGCGGGACAACCTAATCTTCAGCGAGTACTTCAATGGCGACGACGGGGCTGGGCTCGGCGCCTCGCACCAGACGGGCTGGACCGGGCTGATCGCCGACGTGATCCGCCGCCGCTACGGCCAGGTCCCCTCGATCGGCGAGGTGATTCAGCGGGCTGGCGGGACCGCCTTGCGGTGACGGTAGAACTCAAGCGGCTCGGGGGGCAGCAGGGTATTCCCGAGTATCACGTCGGCTGCCTTCTCGGCCAGCATCATCACCGGTGCATAAATGTTGCCGTTGGTGACATAGGGCATCACCGACGCGTCCACGACGCGCAGGCCCTCGAGCCCGTGCACTCTCATGGTCACCGGGTCGACCACGGAGCCGTCACCAGTGCCCATCCGGCAGGTGCAGGAAGGGTGCAGGGCTGTCTCCGCGTCCCTGGCGACCCAGTCCAGGATCTGCTCGTCGGCCTCGACTTCCGGCCCCGGGGAGAGCTCGCCGTCGTTGTATTCATCGAACGCGGGCTGGTTGAGGATATGCCGGGCGACCCGGATCGCCTCGACCCATTCCCTGCGGTCCTGGGCGGTGGACAGATAGTTGAACCTGAGCGCGGGATGGACGCGCGGATTGGCTGACGTGATTTTCACCGAGCCCCTGGCGTCGGAGGACATCGGGCCGATGTGGACCTGGTAGCCGTGGCCGCCTGCCGGGACAGAGCCGTCATAGCGGATCGCGATCGGCAGGAAATGGAGCATCAGGTTGGGGTAGCCGACGTCCTTGTTGCTCCGTGCGAAGCCGCCTCCCTCGAAATGGTTGGTCGCGCCAGGGCCGTTGCGCAGGAAAAGCCAGCTGGCCGCTATCCAGGGACGGTTCTGCCACTTCAGCGCCGGCGCCACCGAGACCGGCAGCTTGCAGCCGTACTGGACGTAGACCTCCAGGTGATCCTGCAGGTTCTGGCCGACGCCGGGAAGGTCCGCCACGACGCCGACGCCGAGGCTCTCCAGATCGCCGGCGTTGCCGACCCCGGACAGCTGCAGCAGCTGAGGTGAGTTGATCGCGCCGCCGCACAAGATCACTTCTCCGGCCTGCGCGGCCCGGGCCGGCCCCGGGCCGCGCCGGTACGTCACGCCGACGGCGCGGCCGCCCTGGAAGTGGATCCTGGTGACGAATGCCCGGCACTCCACCCGCAGGTTGGGCCGGCCCAGGACAGGGTGCAGGTAGGCACGCGCCGCGCTCAGCCGCCTGCCGCGATGAACGTTGCGGTCGAACGGGGCGAAGCCCTCCTGACGGTAGCCGTTCACGTCATCGGTCAGCTCGTACCCCGCCTGCCGGGCGGCCGCGAAGAACGCCGTGAAGAGCGGGCTCGTGGCCGGGCCGCGCTCCAGCACGAGCGGTCCCTCGTGGCCGCGCCATTTCCCGCCGCCGGCCAGGCATGTCTCCATCTTCTTGAAGTACGGCAGGCAGTGCGCGTAATCCCAGGTCGCCATCCCCGGGTCGGCTGCCCACCGCTCGTAGTCCATCGGATTGCCGCGCTGGAAGATCATCCCGTTGATGCTGCTGGACCCGCCGAGCACCTTCCCCCTGGCGTGATAGATCCTGCGCCCGCGCAGGAACGGCTCCGGCTCCGACTCGTATTTCCAGTCGTAGAACCTGCTCCCGATGGGATAAGTCAGGGCAGCGGGCATGTGAATGAAGACGTCCCAGCGATAATCGGGGCGCCCGGCCTCCAGCACGAGAACGCGGTTGTCCGGGTCAGCGCTGAGCCTGCTCGCCAGCGCGCTCCCGGCCGAGCCGCCGCCGACGATGACGAAGTCATACCGCGGTTCGCTCACTCTCGTGCTTCCCCTCATCCCTGGCCGGCTCCGTGTGGGCCGGCCCCGCGATTCATCCCTGGCCGGCTCCGTGCTGGCCGGCTCCGTACTGGGCAGCCCCGCGATCGCTACCCGCCCGCGCTGTCATGGTCGCGTCCAGCGACGAGGATCGGCTGGTGCGGGGCGGTCTCCCGCCATGCCTCGCGGATGATCACCTGGATCGCGCTGGCGCTCGGGATGGCGAGGAGCGCCGCGACCAGAGCACCGAAGACCCCGCCGATCGAGCTGCCGATGGACGCACCGACCAGGATGGACACCAGCACCAGCAGCGGGTTGACCCGGACCGTCCGGCTCATCACCACCGGGTTGAGCACGTGGTTCTCCAGCTGGGTGTAGACGAGGAACACGACCAGCGTGACGAGGCCGGCCGTCAGCGAGTGACCAGCCGCGAACAGCACGGTCGGGATGCCCGCCAGCGCGCCGCCGATCATGGGAATGAAGTCGACGAGCGCTACCCAGAGCGCCCACAGGAACGGGAACGGGACCCGCAGCACCAGCAGGGTCACGAACACGACGGTCCCTGCGACCAGCGATGTCAGGAAGTTCCCCAGCATGTACCCGGTGACCGAGCGGCTGACCTCGCGCGCCACCCGGGAATAGCGCTCGGCCCGCTGCGGGGACATTAGCCGCAGCAGGCTGACCCGCATCCTCGGCCCCTCGAGCAGCAGCAGCAGCACCAGCACGAAGATGGTCACCAGCGCGATCACCAGCGAGATCGCGCCCTTGCCCACGGCGAGGGCCGGTCTCGCTAGCCCCTTCCCCAGTCCCACCAGCTTCGGCACGTTGCTACGCACCCATGCCTGGACGTGATACTTGCGTACCAGGTGCCCGAGCCAGCCCTTGCCGCTCTCCGCCTGATTCACGTAGGACGGCAGCCCGCGGGCGAGGTGCGTGATCCCGTTGGCCAGCGGGTAACCGAACGCTAGTCCCAGGCCGACGAAGGCAAGCAGGCCCAGCGCGGCCACCACGGCCACCGCCCAGCCGCGGCGGCGAATCCCCAGGCGTCCGGCGGCCAGCACGAGCGGATTCAGGATCACGGCGATGAATCCCGCCACGACCATGAGCAGCATGACGTCCCGCAGCCGGTAGACCAGCTTGCCGGCCAGGTAGGCCAGGGCCACCACGGCGACGGTGACCAGGATGGCCCGCAGCGGGACGTTCCTGGACTCCGCGGCCTGCCAGAGCCGCGCCCGCCGGGTATCGGTTGGCGGCAGATCACCGTGCACGCGGTAATCATGACAGGTAGGCAGGCCGGTCAGCTCCGATCGGGCAGACCGGCTGGATCCGGCGAAAGGACGCCGGGGCCGGGCGGGCCGCGCGGGCGAAACCGGCGCTGTACTATCGAGCCGTCGAGGACGGGCGCCTCCCCCTCACCCCTCGCCGCGGACCCCCCCTCCCGGTGACGGGGCAACAGGAGATACCCGCCCTCGACGCCTATTCCGGGGGATGTTGGCCACGTTCCCGCCCGGCGGGTCCCGCAACGGGAGAGACCCGCCCTCGACGCCTATTCGGGGGCGTGGTCTCCGGCGGGTTCGCGGGCATGATCCCGCAGCCGTGCGGGCAGCGGCAGGTCAATGTGGTGTATCGCTTCCCAGGCGCGGATCTTGCCGGGATCGACTTCCGATTCAAAGTACTGCAGCGACGTCAGCCCACCGGCGACGCGCTCCTCGCCCTCCGCGAGAAGCCGGGCCGTGATGAGCCCGAGCCCGCGCTGCAGGGCCGCACTCAGCTGCCGGTGCCCCTCGATGACGTAAAAGGATGTGCCGGCGTATCCGACCGTGATCGGCGCCGGAGGCGGGGATTCCCGGCGGCCGGCCGCGCCCGGCGCGCGGAATTCTCCGGGGTCCGCAAGAACCCGGGTGGGGAGGACCCGATTCGGATCGAGCAGAAGCAGCGGCGGGGACTGCGAGATGATGTCCTGCCCCAGTGTGCCGGAGAAGGCCGCG
The DNA here is from genome assembly GCA_050013415.1 of Streptosporangiaceae bacterium. Lineage (GTDB taxonomy): Bacteria > Actinomycetota > Actinomycetes > Streptosporangiales > Streptosporangiaceae > Palsa-506. Next base: position 20,477 of record JBEKFH010000025.1, read on the forward strand.
ACGATCCGGTCGACGATCTGGTCAGGCGAAGCCCTGGTTGTGTCGCACACCATGTCGTAATTGCGCAGCCGGTTCTTATCCACCCCGTAGCGGGCCAGGAATCGGGCTCGCTCGCTCTCGCTGCGCGTGCCGAGCCGCTCCCTGGCCTCGGCCAGGGACGAGTAGGCCTCGACGTCATCGGAAGGCCGCAGCAGGACCCGCTGAGCGGCGACGGCCGGATCGGTGATGAGGTGGACCTTGAATGCCCTGGTGAAAAAGAACCAGGCGAGGCGCCCGTCCACGACCAGCTGCTCGTCGTCCGACAGTGCCACCTCGCGCTGCAGCTCATCGACATAGCCGTCGACCGCGTCGTCAAGCTCGGCGTGCAGGTTCAGCTGCAGGGCGGACATCCCGCGCGACTGTGCCATCTCGCGGTAAAGATCGCCCACGCTTATCCGGCGGAGCCCGAGGCGCGCTGCCAGGTCCGCCGAGACCGTGCTTTTCCCGCTGCCAAGATCACCGCTGACAACAATGGACCGCTGGCTGAGCATGTGCAGAAATCCTCTACCGCGATGGGAGACCGCGCCTGGCTGCTGCAAGGCAACGATAACAGCGCGCCCGCCGCGGCCAGGGAGCGCGGCGCCACGGATCACGCTGCTGGTCAGCGGCCCGATGACGCCAGCGCGGAGAAGCCAGGGGCCCGCGAGTTCGTGCCAGAACGGGTGATAACCAGCCGCCAGAAATCTCATGCGATATACGTAATAGCTAGCGGAGATGAGCCTGTTAGCTGGTCTTTCAGCGATGCGGAGTCCGCCGTGCTGGCCGATCGGCCAGCCAGACAGGGAGTGCCGACGATGGCCAGTCACCGCCTGAGATTCGCGATCGCCGCTGGGCTCGCTGTCAGCTTGTCGGCCCTGGGCCTGGGCTCCGCCGCGCTGGCCGGGACCAGCGGGACGGCCCGCCGCGGAGGGGAGTGCTCCGCGGGCGCCCGCACGCTGTCCCGTTTCGGCGACCACGTCTACCCGGACACCGGCAACGGCGGATACACCAGCCTGCATACCGACGTGGACCTGGTCTACGACGCCACGACCAACCGGTTCCTGCCCGGCAACCACGTCGTGCTCACCGACCGGGCCACGCAGTGCCTGACCAGCTTCAGCCTGGATTTCGAGCGCCGGTCCACGGCAAACGTGTCGATCGGCCCGGACATGACCGTCCACTCGGTCGTGGTCAGCGGCCAGCCGGCCGCGTTCTCGTTCGCGCAGCCGACCTACCCTGGTGACCCGAACGGCCCCGGCGACCCCAGCCCGCTCGCCCACGAGGCATCCCAGAATGATCCGGTCGGCGGGCCAGACCATAATCCGCTGCCGCCTGCCTGCTCGCCGGAGCTGAAATCCACCAGCTTCGCGCGACGGAACTCCGAGAACGGCCAGCAGTGCCCGGCCAACAAGCTGGTGATTACGCCGTCCGCGCCGATCACCGACGGGTCGGTCTTTACCGTCACGGTCAGCTACACGGGCCGGCCGGGCGTGCACACCGACGGAGACGGCACGACCGAAGGCTGGTTCAGGTCCGACAAGCCGCGCGGCGATGGCGGCTTCGTCACCACCGAGCCGGTCGGCACTGAGGACTGGATGCCGCTGAACGACCATCCCAGCGCCAAGCCGACCTATGACTTCGACGACACGGTCAACGCCGGGAAGACCGTACTCGCCAACGGCATCCTGATCTCGCGGACCAGCCATCCGCCGGACGCCGAGTTTCCTGGCGGCTCGGTGACCTGGCGCTGGCACTCGGCCGCGCCAGTCGCCAGCTACCTGGTCGAGGACAGTGTCGGCAGCTATCACCTGACGAAGCGGATCTCCGGCGGCATCCCGTACTACGAGGCCCAGGCCAGCTCGCTCAGCCCGGCGCAGCGGAGGAAGAACCTCGCCATCATGAACAAGCAGCCCGATATCAGCAACTTCGAGAGCGAGTTCAACGGGCCGTTCCCCTTTACCTCGGACGGGGTCGTGGTCGGCAGGCCGTCGGCCTCCTTCGAGGAGGAGATGCAAACCATGATCACCTTCTCCGGCGGAGAGATCGATACCGACACCCTGTACCACGAGAACATGCACCAGTGGTGGGGCGACCACGTCACCGAGGCAAACTACAACCTGACCTTCTACAAGGAAGGGCTCGCGACCCTCGGCGAGTATCTCTTCCACGCCAGGGTCGCCCGGCAGGCCGCGGGCGGGCCCGGCACCGCGGCCGGCCGGCGCGCGTTCCAGCGCAGCCTGGCCAGGCAGTTCAACCGGGTCTACCAGAGCAAGGGCAGTTTCTGGACCCTCCCGCCGTCAGACCCGACGCCGTACAGCCTGTTCGATACCGATTCCACCTACGCGCGTCCCGGCATCACCTACGTCGCGCTGCGGCAGATCCTCGGCCACCGGAATTTCGATGGCGCCCTGCAGCAGATGCAGCGGCAGTATGGCGGCGGGACCATCACCGAGGCGCAGCTTGAGGCCGGCTTCCGGCAGTGGCTGCCGGACCGGAGCCCGGCGTGCGGCGCCAGGCTCGGTCAGTTCTTCGGCCAGTGGTTCGACACTGCCTACCCGGCGGGCGGCGGAGCCAGCCGGCCGCGGATCACCGGGCCGGGCCTGGCCGGGCCGGCCTTTTACGGCCGGGGCGGCTGCAGCCGCTAGCCGCGTAATTCGATTGGTCTGACCGAGGCCATTACCACCGGGAGTTCGCCCTGCGCCACCTGGCCGGGCAGCCCATGACGCGGGATGAGGCTCTGGCGATGCGCGGCGCTCACGCCATCGCCGAGATCCCCGAAGACACCGATCCCCAGGGTGCCACGTGATTCTGGCGGACACCTCAGCGTGGGTCGAATACGACCAGGCGACCGGCAGCGCAACCGACCAGCGCATCTCGGAACTCATAGCGACCGGGGAGCCAATGATCGCCGCAGTTGCCTGGCGGGAGCGAGCCGCCATCCTCGCCCGCGACGTAGATCTCGACCGTGGTGGCACGAGTTGTCGGGATCGACCTGGACGAGCCGTCACAGGCCGGGTAGCAGCCGCAGCTCGCCGGAGTTGATCCGGGCGGTGATGGTCCGGGCTGCGCCCGCGGCCCGCGGGATCCCCACATCGACGTATCCCGACGTGACCCGCTGCCTGACCGCGTAGGCCGCGCCGGGCGGCAGCCGGAGGGTGGCCTGCGCGGATAGCAGCGTGATGCTGACCCGGCGGGGCGCGGCGTCGAAGGCCGCGCTCAGGTGCCCGGACGTGATCCAAGCTGCCAGCGAGGGCGAGCGCAGCGCGGTCGCGCTGACGTCGACGCTGCGGGCGGTGATGCGCAACGGCCCGGCCAGGCCGGTAATGATCACGTGGCCCGATGGCTCGTGCAGGACCACGGCGGTGCGCCGGGGCACGACGAGCCGGTAATTCCCGCCGCACGGGCTCGCCGCGGCGCACTGGTAGGACAGCCGGAGTATCCCGGCGACGCGGTTGAGCCTGGTGCTGGCGATCGGGGCATGGCCGGTCCAGTGCAGCTGGCCGGTCAGTGTCACCACGCCGGTGGCTGAGCCGACGATGGTCAGCTGTCCCTGCGCCGCCTGAAGCTCGACCGTGGCAGCCGGCCCGGCGACCACGGAGACCACGCGCGTCATGACGCGGGCGGACGGCCCGCGGCCGCCGGCCGGGATGCTGCCAGCGCCGGGAACGCCGCCGGCCCGCGGCGCGCCGCCGGGTACCACCAGGGCGGCACTGACCGCGACCACGGCCGCCGCCGCCGCCGCGATCAGCACGGCGCGGCGGCGTCGGCCTGGCGGCAGTAGCGGGCTCATGAGGCACAGCTTGCCGTAGAACGCCGGGACAATACCGAATTAAGGGGGAATGTCACGATTGAATTAAGGG
>JBEKFH010000026.1:0-24145 GCA_050013415.1 Streptosporangiaceae bacterium
ATTCGGCGTACACGGCGTGGATGTCAGCGACCCGGATATTGAGGAAGCTGCTGACCCGGTCGGGGTCGCTTGGCGTCTCAAGGGTGACCGTGGGCTTGTCGTCGGTGGGGCCTCCGCCGCCGTTGATCACGATGAAGCTGTTGGCGAGTGCGATATTGGTCGGCTCTGGGCCGAAGACCACCCTGCCACCGAGTATGTCGGTATAGAAGCGCCGGGAGCGCTCGACATCATCAGAAACGATGAAGTAGCACACCACCATTCGCTCTACGGGCTGCGCGGGTTCGGCCACAGGCACCTCCACCCGGTCGGGCTCATGCCCCGCTTACGACGGGGCCTTTACCCTCCAGTCAACCACGTCGTTTCGTCGAGGCGCCGGACGAGTCGGGACCGGCCAACACTGGCGGCTGCAGAGGCCTGGCAATCCCGCCGGGGCTGTAGGCGGTTGCGGCACAGGCGTCCCCCGGGCGGCAGCGCAGCCTTTCCCGCTGGGGGATGGCGGAGCCGGCACTCCACTCGCCGGAAAGCAGGCTATAGATCACGCTGTCGCGGCGGCGGGCTCCCTTGAAAGGCCCGTGGGAACGAAGGCCTCGCGGGGAATCTCGCAACGCCGGCCAGCCCAGCCAGCGCTACCGGATTTCCCAAAGGCCATTGACGCCGCCCTGGTAACTCCCGGCGTGACTGGCCTCTATGGTGGCGGCATGGCCGCATGGTGGCACCGCGATGTGACCCTTTGGCTGCTTGTCCGCGGTTCGTCCAACGCCTTTGACGGGACCTGCAAGGAGACCACATGTCATACAAGGGTGACCTGGTGCACCAAGAGCTGGGCCGCGGCATTGCCATCACGGGTTTCCGGCCGTGACCGGGTTGCCTCCCGTCAAGCCGACAAGCGCAAGAGCGAAAGACACGAAGGCGAGGAAGACCCAGCCCGCGCCGTAGCTCGTCTCGGGCACGAGGTGCCCGAAGATGATGGGAATGAAGAAGCCGCCGATCGCCGCAAGCGTGAGCATCAGGCCGGTCGCCGAGCCGATGTGCTCGGCGCGAATGTTGCTGACCCTGGAAGGCACCGCCAGCCAGGCGGCGAAGCCGAAGATCAGGAAGAAGCCGATTCCGATCCCGAGGGGCCAGAGCAAGATGCTGGGCGCCACTGGGATGAGAGCCAGCAAAGCGGCGACGGCGACCAGCGGTCCGACCACGAACATCCGCAGGTTCGTGCTGCGGTCGGCCAAGTGCCCTCCGATGACACTGCCCGGGACGCCGGCCAGGAGGATGAGGGCGGACAACAGCCCGCCCGCAGACGGGTCGAAGTGGCGATCTGTCGTCACGTACTGGCTGAACAACTGCGATGTGGTGAAGTAGGCACCATATCCGCCGAGAAGCGCAATGCCGTAGATCCACAAGTCCCGGGTCATGAGCGCGGACCACAGTGCGGCACGGTCGAATTTCATGCCACCGAGCGAGTGGCCGCCTTCAGGGAGCCGAAAAACCGCAATGGTGACCACGGCGACCAGCAGCTCGAATACTCCGCCTAGGACCATCGAGGTGTGCCAGCCTGCAGAGCGCTGGACGTACAGCCAGACGTAGAGGGCGAGCGCGGCTCCCGCGCTGAAGGCGGCTCCACCGGTCACGCCGAGCGCAAGAGTGACCTCCTTCTCGTGGAACCAGACGACCATTGAGGCGGCGGTCATGGCGACGAACACTGACCCCCCGACACCACTCGCAATCCGGAAGATGGCGAGCTCGACGTAGCTGTGCGAGAGCCCGGACATGACGCCAGCTGCCCCCTGGACGAGTAGTCCGAGCACGAGGGTCCTCTTCATGCCGATCTTCGTGGCGAGCACGCCGCCCGGGATGTGCGTGAGCCCGTAGCCAACGATGTAGAGCGAGATGAGGAGACTGAGCGACCCGAGCCCGACCTTGAATTCGGCGCCGATGAGGGGGAATGCCGTGGCGACGTCAAACCAGTTCAGCGTGAGTGCGACGATGCCGAGGCTGACCACGGCGAGCATGGGCCAGCGATAGGAGCTTCCCTCGACGCCACGGGCGGAGGTCATGTTCGTTCCCTTGCCGGCATGGCCCCCCGCGTTGACCGCGTCAACTCTGCTCTCTCGGTTCCTCGGGTCGCTCTCGGACGTGGTGGTCCTCCGCGTCTGAGGCGGGTCGCTGCTACCTCCGCGGCGGGCTAGTCACCGCCGCCGAGCCGGCGGTCGCGCTGCTGGACACCCAGCTCGCCGTAGGGATAGTCGGTGGGCTGCGGGTCGCTCGCGGCGTTGAGCGCGGCGGTCTCGGCTGGGCTGAGATGCAGGTCAGCGGCGCGGAGATTGGTCTGTAGCTGCGCGGTCGTGCGGGCGCCGAGGATGGTCGAGGTCACTGCCGGCCGGTCGCTCACCCATGCCAGCGCGATCTCGGCCATGGACACGCCGCGCTGCTCGGCGATGCGCTGCACAGCGTCGATGACGGCCCAGGTGCGCCGCGTGCCCCGCCGGTCGTAGGCCTCCATGCCGCGGTCCGGGTCCTCGCCCAGGCGGGTGGCGCCGGACGGCCGCTGGCCGCGCTGGTACTTGCCCGACAGCCAGCCGCCGCCGAGCGGACTCCAGGTCAGCAGCCCGAGGCCCGCGTCCATCGCCGCGGGCACGATCTCCCACTCGATCTCCCGCACCAGCAGGCTGTACTGCGGCTGAAGCGTCACCGGCCCGGCGGCACCGAGCGCGCGGGCCAGGTGCGCAGCCTTCGTCAGCTGCCAGCCGGTGAAGTTCGACAGCCCCCAGTAGCGGATCTTGCCCGCGCGGGCAAACCCGTCGAGGGTACGCAGCGTTTCCTCCAGCGGCGTCCACGGATCAAACGCATGAACCTGATACAGGTCAACCGCCTCGACGCCCAGCCGGCGCAGCGACGCGTCCAGCGCCCGGGTCAGATGCCGCGCGGACAACCCGGCGCCGTTGGGAGAATCATCCAGCGCGAAGCGGCCTTTGGTAGCCAGCACCACCGGCTCGGTAATCTCGGCCGGCCGGCTGGCCAGCCAGCGGCCGATGATCTCCTCCGACCTCCCGCCGCTGTAGACATCGGCCGTGTCGACCAGTGTGCCGCCCGCCGCAGCGAAACGGTCGAGCTGCTCATGCGCGCCCGGCTCGTCCGTCTCTGCCCCGAAGGTCATGGACCCCAGGCCAAGAGCCGACACCGCGCAGCCGCTATGCCCCAAAGTGCGATAGTCCATGGTTCAACCTACGCCAGCCCGGCCATTAGGAGATGGAGTGCGCGGGACAGCGGGCGGAGAAGGCGCCGGCCTCGCTGTCGGCGTCCCAGCCGTGCCCGTTGCGGGCTTGCCACTGGGCCAGCGTCAGCCAGTCGTTGTCTGGTAGCGCGAAGTTACCGTTCACGGTGTCAGCGGCGGTGGCCAGGTTTTCGTAGTCGTTGCAATTCACCGTAGTGGTGCCGCCGGAAGGCTGCGTGTCCACCTCAAGCAGCGGGTTGTACCGGTCGGCTGCGCCCTTTCCGGCGATCGTGTTGTGCCAGATCTGGACGTTCGACCAGATGCCACCGAGATCGACCACTGGCATCCCGTCATCGGGCGTCAGGAAGTACTGGCTCTGGTTCTGGAACGTGTTGTCGTGCACGTACACGTCGGTGATCGACGCCTTGGCGCCGAACGCGTCGATGTACATGGCGTAAGGGTCGTGTCCGGCCACCGTGGATGTCCCGCTGGTCCCGGGCGGGTTGGTGCCGTCACTGGGATCAGCTGCAGAGGTCCCCGGGTCGTCGTAGACCGTGTTGCCGGAGACCAGCAGGTGGCCGGTGTCCTTGTTCGCAGTCTCCACGTCCAGGTTGATGCCCTGGTCAGTGTTCCAGACCACGTTGTCGTTGATCCAGATGTAGGAGGCGCCGTCATCGTAGAGCCCGGCCGCGTTCTCCGGCAGCGGCCCGCACGTGCCGGTGGCGTTGTCCCACGTGCCGTAGGCGGCGTTGCTGTACGTGTCGACGTTGTAGACCTTATTGCCCTGGACCAGGCCGTGGCTGGCCTGGGCGGTGCCGGTCTCCCAGCCGATCGTGTCCAGCCCGATGTTGTCGGTGTTGTCGATCGTGTTGCTGGCGGCCAGGAAGTCCGTGATATCGCCGTTAATGGTCACCGTCTCGCTCTGCCCGGTCCGGGTCCCGGTCACCGTGTTCCCCTCGATCACCAGGTGCTGCAGGGCCGGCGATGTGCTGCTGCCGGCCGCGATGACGGCGATGCCGTAGGCATCGACGTTGCCGTTGCCGCACGCGGACTTGCTGGCATGGTTCTCGTCGGCTGTGTTGGTGATGTCCCGCACGGTGGTGTCCAGGATGTAGATGTCGCTGCACGCGCCGCCGTCCAGGAAGCAGGCGGACAGGTGCGGGTAGGTGCCCTGGTTGATGTTCGTGGTGTCGCTGCGCACCGTTACGTAGATGCCCGCCGGGGTGTGCGCGGTCCCGTCCCAGGTGTAGTTCTCCACGGTCAGTCCGTAGATCTCGACGCTGCGCGAGTCCACAATGCTGATGCCGCCCGAGTCTGACCAGTACTGGTTCGGGTCAGTGTCGGCAGACCGCACCTCGCCCAGGTCGAGCGTGGCGGCCGAGCCCGGTTCCGGGGCGATCTCCAGCAGCGCGGCAGAGGACTTGCCCCACACGTGGATCGGGTCGCTGAACGTGCCGGACAGGCACACCACCGTGGTCGCGGTGATCGAGTTCTCGTTGCTGGCAATCCACGAGTTCACGTCGGCTGATGTGCTACCGCTGGCGGAAGAGAAGGTCAGGGTGCAGGAGCCCGGGGCTCCGATCGGGACGCCGGATGGGGTCTGCGGATTGGGGATCAGCCCGTCGCCGTCAGCCGGAGCGGTTCCCTCCGGCTCGATCGGGAACGCGCTCGCCGTGACCGGTGGCGGCGGCTGGGTGACCTGGCCGGGCCGCACCGCAGCCGCCGCCAAGGTGGCAGGGGAGCTGCAGGCAAGGATGACGACGGCCAGGATCGCGACCCGCCGGCGTGAAGCACGCATGCCCTCTATCCTGCTGGCTGCGCTCTGACAGTGGAAGCCAGAAGCAGTGGCAGTGGAAGCCAGAAGCGCTGGCAGCCCCGCGACCTGTCACTATCAGCGACCCTGCCAGGCGGCACGCCGGTATCACATGTGCGAAGCTGTGGATATGGCCGTCCCGGAGGAGATCCGCATGACTGACGCCGCGCCGGAGCCTGAAGGTTCCGAGGAAGAGATCAAGCGCAAGTTCCGCGAGGCGCTGGAGCGCAAGCATGCCAGGCACGCGGATGCGAGCGCGACCCGCGGTGGCAAGGACGCCGGGAAGGTGCACGGCGCCGGCGGCCTGGCCCGGAGCCGGCGTTCGTTCCGCCGCAAGACCGGCGGCTGAACCGCGGTCTGCCCCGAACCCGGAACGGCTGCCAGCCGGGCTCGTTCCGGCGCTGAACGTACTTACACGCCCTCAGCCAGCGTAAATACATGGAGCCTGGGCGGGGCGGCCAGGACCGAGCCGAGCTTCGAGGCGCCAGCGCCGGCCCGCCACTCCCGGTAGGCCCGGTCGTGTTCAGCCGATTCCCATCTCTCATGGAGGACCACATGCGCCGGGTCCTTGCTGTCGACCAGGACCGCGACGCCCAGGCATCCGGCAAACGCGCGGGTGCCGGTGAGAGTCTCGTGAATCACTTCGATTCCGGTGGCCAGCGAGTCTGCCTTGAGCTGCACATCGAGGAGTGCGATTACCGGCACGGCTGCTCCTGTTCATGCGGAAGCTGGCCCGGCCGGGTAGTGCCCGCGCGGGCCTGGTCGCCATACGGTAGCCCTGGCCGGGCCGAAAAATCGGCAGCTTTGCGCCGGATAAACTTGGTAACCTTCTCGTCCCTCGGTAACGCCGACCGCGCGTCGGCCTCGGCAGACGCGATATGTCTTGACTTTGCCTCCGGGCATGTTCGATAGTGTTGCCAGGGGCGACTGACAGCCCGGCCACCTCTTGGGGGATCATCATGAGCCGAGCCCGTGCGATCGTCGGCATTGCCAGCGGACGCCGGACCAAATGGGCGGTCCTGGTCTTCTGGCTGATCATCGTGGCCGTGGCCGGGCCGCTGGCCGGCAAGCTCACCGGGGCAGAGAAGAACGATTCCTCGTCCTGGCTCCCGGCCAAGGCCGAGTCGACCAAGGTGCTTGACCTGCAGTCCCGCTTCCAGTCGCCGAATATCTTCACCGGCGTCGTGGTTTATGACCGCCCGTCCGGCCTGACCAACGCGGACCGTACCAAGGCCATTGCCGACGCTAGCCGGTTCGCGCAGGTGCCGGGCGTGGTACGCGGTCAGGTGGCGGGACCGTTCGTCGCCAGGGACGCCGTGGCGATCGAGACGATCGTGCCGGTCAACCTCGGCTCGAAGGGCTGGAATGGTGCCGCGACGGCCGCGACCGCGCTGCGCACCATCGCCCGCGCCAACGCGAACGGCCTGGCCACGCATATCGCGGGCCCGCTGGGCAGTGCCGCCGACTCGGCCAACTCGTTCAAGGGAATCGACGGCACCTTGCTGGTCGCCACGCTGATCGTCGTGATCGTGCTGCTGCTCATCACCTATCGCAGCCCGGTGCTCTGGCTCTTGCCAGTGATGTCCGCGGGCATCGCCCTGACCAGCGCCGAGGCACTCGTCTACCTGCTGGCGAAGCACGCCGGCCTGACCGTGAACGCGCAGAGCGCCGGCATCCTCTACGTGCTGGTCTTCGGCGCGGGGACCGACTACGCCCTGCTGCTGACCGCCAGGTACCGCGAGGAACTGCGGCGGCACGAGGACCGGCACGAGGCGATGGCCATCGCGATCCGACGGGCCGGGCCCGCCATCATCGCGAGCGGGGGCACCGTGATCCTCAGCCTGCTGACGCTGACCGTCGCCGAGCTGAACTCCACCAAGAGCCTGGGACCGGTGCTCGCCATCGGCGTCGGGGTAGCGCTGGTTGCCATGATGACCCTGCTGCCGGCCCTGCTGGTGATCTTCGGCCGGTGGATATTCTGGCCGGTGAAGCCCGCGTTCGGCTCGGCGGAGCCTACGACCAGGGGCATCTGGGCGAACGTCGGCCGCCGCATCGCCGCCAGGCCGCGGATTGTCTGGATAGGTACCGTGGTGGTGCTCGGCGCGATGGCGCTGGGTCTCACCGGCCTGAAGGCCAGCGGCCTGACCAGCGCCGAGGCATTCGTCGGGCACCATCCGGACTCGGTGGTCGGGCAGACGGTCATCGACCAGAACTTCCCGGCGGGCGCCGGCCAGCCGGTCGTCGTGGTCGGCAACGAGCCGCAGGCGGCTCAGTTGCTGGCGGCGCTGCGGTCCACGTCCGGGATCACCGGCGTGACGCCGCCGGTGATCAGGGGTGGCCACGCATGGCTGCAAGGAACGCTCACCTCGGCGCCGGACAGCCAGGCGGCCTTCGACACGATCGGCCGGGTCCGGACCGCCGTGCACGCCGTTCCCGGCGCGGATGCGATGGTCGGCGGCGATACGGCGGTCACCCTGGACATTGCCAACGCGGCGGACCACGACCGCGAGGTGATCATCCCCATCATCTTGGTGCTGGTGTTCCTGATCCTGGGGCTGCTGCTGCGCGCGCTGATAGCACCGATCATGCTGATCGCCACCGTGGTGCTGTCGTACTCCGCGGCGCTGGGCGTGAGCGCGCTGTTCTTCAACAACGTGTTCCACTTCGGCAACGCGGATAACTCGTTCCCGCTGTTCGTCTTCGTCTTCCTCGTTGCCCTGGGCATCGACTACAACATCTTCCTGATGACCCGGGTGCGCGAGGAAGCCGGCCGGCATGGTCCCCGCCGTGGCGCGCTGACCGGGCTGTCGGCAACCGGCGGGGTCATCACCTCGGCCGGCGCGGTGCTGGCCGGCACGTTCGGCGCACTGGGCACGCTGCCGGTCACCTTCCTGGCCGAGCTCGGCTTCGCCGTGGCGTTCGGCGTGCTGCTGGACACGATCGTGGTCAGGTCCGTGCTGGTCACCGCGCTCAACCTGGACCTTGGCCGCTGGGTGTGGTGGCCGAGCAAGCTCTTCCGGTACTCCAGCCCGGAGCACGAGCACCTGGAGGGGCAGCCGTCGGCCGTGCCGTAGGCCACGACGACGTGGCCGCCCCACAAGAGCTGAGCCTTGGCGCGACAGCCTGAGCCGGGATCGGAGACAGTGGTGAAGGCAGTTCGCTTCAGCCGGTTCGGGGGCCCGGAGGTCCTGGAGATCGTGGATCTGCCCGATCCGCATCCGGGTCCGGGCCAGGTCCGGATTGCGGTGCGCGCGGCCGGCGTCAACCCGAGCGACTGGAAGAAGCGCAAGGGCCTGATGGACAGGGAGCTCCCGCAGACCCTGGGCCACGAAGCGGCGGGCGTCGTCGACGAGCTCGGCGAGGGCGTTGCGGACGTGGCCGTCGGCGATCGGGTGTTCGGCTTCTCCGCCGCGGGGGCGGCGCAGGCCGAGCTGGCGGTGCTGTCCTCCTATGCGCTGATCCCGCCGTCGCTTGACTTCCCCGGCGCTGCCGCGCTGCCGGCCGCCATCGAGACGGCCACCCGCGCGCTCGATCAGCTTGGCGCCGGGAGCGGCGGCACGCTGCTCATCAACGGCGCCTCCGGCAGCGTCGGCAGCGCCGCGGTTCAGCTCGCCGTGGTCCGCGGCGCGCGGGTGATCGGCACCGCCAGCCCGGCACACCACGACTACCTTCGCTCGCTGGGGGCCGAGCCCGTCGCCTACGGCGAGGGCCTCGCCGGGCGGGTTCGCGCGCTCGCGCCCGACGGCGTCGACGCCGCGCTCGACGTCGCCGGGAGCGGCGTGCTGCCCGAGCTCATCGACCTCGCGGGCGGCCCGTGCCGCGTTGTGACGATCGCCGACTTCGGTGGCGCCCGCGAGCACGGGGTGCGGTTCAGCAGCGGCGACGCCGGCCGCGCGGTCCACGCGCTCGCCGGGATCGGCGAGCTGATCGAGTCGGGGCGCTTCTCGCTCCCGGTCACGCAGGCCTTCCCGCTCGCCGAGGTCGCGGAGGCGCACCGCGTCAGCGAGAACGGTCACGCGCGCGGGAAGCTCGTGCTGATGACCGGCTCTCCGGTGGAGTAGCCGGCTACTGGAGCCCGGCGCGGACGGACGTGATGCGCTTCGTGTTGAAGCCGAGCCAGTGCATCCGGCCCAGGTAGCGCGCATGCTCAACCTTGAGGCAGCGGTCCATGATCACCGTTACGCCGCCGTCCTCGGCGATCCGCGCGCCCTCGGCGTTGATCACGCCGAACTGGCACCAGAGGGCGCCGGCGCCGATCGCCACCGCCTCTTCGGCAATCCCCGGCAGTGCATCCGGCGCGCGGAAGACGTTCACCACGTCCACCGGCACGGGCACGTCCAGCAGGCTCGGGTAGCAGGACTCCCCGAGGATCGTGCTCTCACGGGGATTAACGGGGATCACGCGGTAACCGTGCCGCCTGAGGTAGTAGCCAACGAAGTAGCTGGCCCGCAGTTCGCTGCCGGACATGCCCACGATCGCGATGGTGCTGGCGGTGTGGAGCACGCGCTGGATCGTCAGCGGGTCCTGGTACCGCGAGAGATCGGTCACGGCGTCGCTGCCTTCTTCGCTGTCGCGGCGACCCGCGCGAAACCCTGCTCCAGATCCCAGATGAGATCCTCGACGGACTCGGTCCCGACCGACAGCCGGACCGTGCCCGGCCCGACTCCGGCCGCCCGCAGTTCGTCGTCGCCCAGCTGGCGGTGGGTCGTGCTGGCCGGGTGGATGATCAGGCTCTTCGCGTCGCCGACGTTCGCCAGGTGGGACCAGAGCGTGACACCGCGGATGAGGTCCTGCCCGCCGGCCCGGCCGCCGGCGCAGTCGAACGAGAACACCGCGCCGGCGCCGCGCGGCAGGTACTTCTCCACGAGCGGCCGGTACCTGCTCCCCGGCAGGTCAGGATAGGTCACATTCGACGCCAGCTCGTGCGCCTGGAGGTACGCCGCGACCGCCCGGGCGTTGCCGACGTGACGTTCCATCCGCAGCGACAGCGTCTCGAGCCCCTGCAGGAACAGGAAGGCGTTGAAGGGCGAGAGCGCCGCGCCGAGATCGCGCAGGGTCTCGGCCCGGAGCTTCATCAGGTAGCCATACATCCCGAACGTCTCGTGGAATTGCAGGCCGTGGTAGGCCGGCGACGGATCCGCCACTACGGGAAACCGCCCGTTGGACCAGTTGAACGTGCCAGCTTCGACGACGACGCCGCCGATGCTCGTGCCGTGGCCGCCGATGAACTTGGTCGCCGAGTGAATCACGATGTCGGCGCCCCATTCGATCGGGCGGCACAGGTACGGCGTCGCGAACGTATTGTCCACGATCAGCGGCAGCTCATGGGAGTGCGCGATGGCTGCCACCGTCTCGATGTCCAGCACGTTCCCGCCTGGGTTGCCGATCGTCTCGCCGAAGAACGCCTTCGTGCTGGCGCGGACTGCGTTGCGCCACGCGCCCGGATCGTCGGGATCGACCCAGGTCAGCTCCACGCTCATCTTGCGCAGCAGGTGCTTGAACTGGTTCACCGTGCCGCCGTAGAGCGCTGCGGACGAGACGACGTGGTCACCCGGCTGCAGCAGCGTGAAGAGTGCGCCCGCCTGCGCGGCGATCCCGCTGGCGAACGCCACCGCGCCAGCCCCGCCCTCGAGGTTCGCTACCCGCTCCTCGAACACCGCGACGGTCGGGTTCATGATGCGCGAGTAGGTGTTCCCGTACTCCTGCAGGTTGAAGTACGCCGCCGCTGACTCCGGGTCCTCGAACACGTAGCTGGTCGTCTGGAAGATCGGCACCGCACGTGCGCCCGTGTTCGGGTCGGGCCGTTGCCCGGCGTGCAGCTGCCGTGTCTCGAACCCGAACGCGCGGTCCTGCTCGACAGGCCGGCCCTGCTCGGCAGGCGCAGTCCCGCCTGGGGCGGGCTGGTCGGTCACGAGGACCCCTTCCTCGACGTCACTCCCCGGCCCCGCCGTCAGCCAGGCCGTGCTTTCTCAAAGAGCTGTGCCTGCTCAGGAACTGGCGGATGATGGGCGTCTGCCGGGCTTCCTCCAGCAGGAAGCAGTCGTGGCCGTACGGTGCCTCGATGATATGAAACTCGACTGGCTTGCCGAGACTGCGGAGCGCATCGGCGACCTCTTGTGACGCCGACGGCGGGTACAGCCAGTCGGAGCTGAACGCGATCAGTAGCGTGCGCGCCGACACGCCTTCGAGTGCGCGCGCAAGCGACTGCTTCCCGTACTGCCGTGCGAGATCGAAATACGTGAGCGCGCGCGAAGTATAAAGATAGGTGTTGGCGTCGAAGCGCTTGACGAACGAGCCGGCCTGGTGGCGCAGGTAGCTCTCGACCTCGAACTCCGGCTCGGTGATCGTGTAGCGGATGTCGTCGGCGAACTGCAGCCGCCGGCCGAACTTGTCGTCCAGCGCCAGTGCGGACAGGTACGTGACGTGGCCGACCATCCGCGCCACGCCCAGGCCGGCGTCGGGCCCGGCGCCCGCGCCATAGTAGTGGCCGCCCAGCCAGGCCGGGTCGCGCATGATCGCCTCCCGCGCGATCGCGTTCCAGGCCACGCCCTGCGGGTGCAGGGCGTGCGTGCTGGCGATCGACACGACGGCATCGACCTGATCGGGAAACAGGATCGCCCACTCGAATGCCTGCATCCCGCCGAGCGAGCCGCCGGCTACCGCCGCAAGCCGCTCGATGCCGAGTGCGGTCAGGAACCCGCGCTCGGTCCGCACCATGTCGGCGACAGTGATCACCGGAAAGTCCAGCCCGTACGGATTGCCGGTGGCCGGGTCGATCGACGATGGTCCCGTCGTCCCACGGCAGCCGCCGAGCAGGTTCGTGGAGACGACGAAGAAGCGGTCAGTGTCGAACGCCTTGCCGGGGCCGATCATCCCGTCCCACCAGCCCAGCCCCCTGCGGGCCACTCCGTCGCGATCCTGCGCCCCGAACCCGTCACGCGTGCTTTCCTCGGGCGGCGTCTTCGCGAAGCCCGCCGCATGGGCGTCGCCGCTGAGCGCATGGCAGACCAGGATGACGTTGTCGCGCCGGGGTGATAGGGCACCATAGGTCTCGTAAGCTACGCGAACCGGGTGCAGCTCCCGCCCGCAGTCGAGCCGCACCGGCTCCGGCAGGTCGAGGTACTGCGTTTCGACCGTGCCAACTGAGCCGGCCGCGAGCGTTGAGGCTGGCTCCGCCATGGGGTTATGGTAGCCCGGCTCGCCCCGGTATATTGTCAACCATCCAAATAGGGAATGCGGTAGGAACCCAGGAGGTAGCGCGACATGACTACAGTCACCAACGGAGTCAACGTTCAGGCACTGCTCGACGCGCGCGAGGTGCTCAAGGGCGCGCCCGAGGCCGCTCAGTTCACCTGGCGCGCGTCCGCCAAGTGGCAGAGCGGCGTGCACAGCCAGATCAAGGTCCAGAGCTTCTTCGGCCTCGGGGAGGAGCAGAACCACAAGGAAGAGTGGACCTTCGAAGCCGACCACCCCGCGGTCTTCGCGGCCGAGGACAACGGCATCACGCCGATCGAGTACCTCCTCGTCGGCCTGGCGAGCTGCCTGACCGGGGGTATTGCGTCCGTCGCGGAGAACCGCGGCATCCAGCTGCGCTCGGTCGAGTCCACGGTCGAGGGCGGGCACGACATCCGCGGGATCCTCGGTGCCGACAGCGACGTCCGCAACGGCTACAACGACATCAAGGTGACGTTCACCATCGACGCGGACGCGTCGAGGCAGGAGATCGAGGCGCTGGTTGCCCAGTCCCAGAAGCGCTCCGCCGTGTTCGACGCGCTGACGAATCCTACGAACGTCACCGTCGAAGTCGCCTGAGCGGCCGCGCGGCGGCTTGCCCGACGCGCGCGCTCCGAGAACACAGGGGGACCGCGTCATCGAGCGCACCACCACGGTCGTCATCGGCGCGGGCCACGCAGGTCTCGCCGCGAGCTACTTCCTCAGCGACGCCTCGATCGACCACGTCGTTCTTGAGCGCGGCGAGGTGGCCAACTCCTGGCGGCGCGAACGCTGGGACTCGCTGCGGCTGCTGACCCCGAACTGGCAGAGTCGGCTGCCGGGCCTTCGCTATGCAGGCCCGGATCCCGACGGCTACATGACAGTGGGCGAAGTGACCGAGTTCATCGAGCGGTTCGCCAAGGTCTCGCGGGCTCCCGTCCGGACGGGAGTGACTGTCACGTCGGTGCGGCGCGCCGGCGATGATTACCACGTCACGACAAGCCACGGCGAGATTCGCTGCCGGACCGTGGTCATCGCCAGCGGCGCCTGCAATCAGCCGGCGGTGCCGCCGCTGCGCGACGGCGTGCCGGCGTCCGTCGGGCAGCTGACGCCGCTGCGCTACCGCGACCCCGCCCAGCTTCCGGACGGCGGCGTGCTCGTCGTTGGAGCGTCGGCGACCGGCGTTCAGCTGGCCGCCGAGCTGAGGCGGTCGGGCCGGCCGGTGACTCTCTCGGTGGGGGAGCACGTGCGGTTGCCGCGCACGTACCGCGGACGCGATGTGCTGTGGTGGATGGACTCCTCAGGCGTGTGGGACCAGCGGTACGACGAGGTCGAAGATCTCACCCGGGCCCGGCGGCTGCCGTCGCCCCAGCTCGTCGGGACCCCTGAGCGGGCGACGCTGGATCTCAACGCGCTCGCCTCGATGGGCGTCGAGCTGGTGGGCCGCTGGGCGGCGGTACGTGACGGCCGCGCGCTGCTGTCCGGTGGCCTGCGCAACGTGTTCTCGCTCGCGGACCTCAAGATGGAGCGCCTGCTGGGCACGTTCGACGAGTGGGCCAAGGCTTCAGGCTGTGACGCCGAGGTCGGCCCTCCCGAGCGCTTCGCGGCGACACGCGTGCCCGAGTCGACGCGGCTGCATATTGACCTGCGCAGCGGCGAGATCGCCGCGATCGTGTGGGCGACGGGTTTCCGGCCTGACTACGGGTGGCTCGACGTGCCGGTGGTCGACGCGAAGGGCCGGCTGAACCACGAGGGCGGCGTGGCCGGCAGCCCGGGACTGTACGCCCTGGGGCTGCCCGTGCTGCGGCGGCGCAGGTCCACGTTCATCTGCGGTATCGAGGACGACGCGCGCGAGGTGATCGATCACCTCGCGCAGTACCTGTCGGTGCGCCAGTGAGTCCTGCCGCCGAGGACGTCATCGGGCGCGACGGGACGGCGCGGCCTGTCAGGCCGGCTGATCGCACATACGGTAGCCGACGCCGGGCCTGGTCGCGATCACGGGCGGGTCGCCGAGCTTGCGGCGCAATCGGCCGATCGTCACCGTCACGGTGTTGGTGAACGGATCGGCCTGCTCGTCCCAGACCTGCTCGAGCAGATCCTCGGCGCGCAGGAACGCAGGCGAGGCGACAAGCAGCGCCTCCAGCACGCCGAACTCCTTGACCGACAGGTCGAGCTGCCGTCCGTCCCGCGTTACGGTCCGCCGCATCGGATCGAGCTCGATCCCCGCGGCGCGCAGCGTGCGGGCCCGGGCGGATGGCTGCCGACGGGCCAGCGCCCGGACCCGAAGGACCAGCTCCGGGAAGTGGAACGGCTTTCCCAGGTAGTCGTCGGCGCCCAGGGCCAGTCCGGTCACCCGGTCGCCGGGCGCCTCGGCCGCGGTCAGCATGAGGACCATCGCCCGGTCGCCGCGGTCGGTGATCATCTGGCACAGGGTGTCGCCGTGGATGCCGGGCAGGTCGCGGTCGAGCACGACGACGTCGTAGGAGTTGAGGTCGAGCTTCGCGGCTGCCGCCAGCCCGTCGTAAGCGGCGTCCACGGCCATGCCCTGGTCTCGCAGGCCTTCCACCAGGACGTCGGCCAGTGACCGCGAGTCCTCGACGACCAGCACTCTCATGCCGGCACTCCCGCCGGGACGGCTGCCGATGTCGTCGCCGCGGCTGCGGGCAGGCTGACGCAGACGCGCAGCCCGCCGCCGGGCCTGGCCCGCAGGTCCAGCGTGCCGCCATGGGCCTCCGCGATCGACGCGACTATGGACAGGCCGAGGCCGGAGCCTTTGTCCGTGCCGACCCGGTCCGCCTCCAGCCGCCGGAACGGCTGGCAGAGCTCGGTTACCTGCTGCTGGTCGAGGACCTGGCCGCCGTTCTCGACCACCAGCCGGGCGCCTCCGCCGCCAGCCCTGGTCGTGATGGCGATCCAGCCGCCCGGGGTGTTGTGGCAGACCGCGTTGTCGATAACGTTCTCCACCATGCGGCTCAGCAGAGCCTGGCTCCCGGCCACCCAGGCGCCGCCCTGGCCGCTGGAGTCCTGCACGGTGAGATCCATGGCCCTGATGGCGGCTGCCTGATCGGCTAGCGCGGAGCCCACGATGTAGTCGAGTGGCAGGACGGCCTGGCCGGGCATCGGCCGGTGCTGGGCCCGGGCCAGCACCAGGAACGCCTCCAGCAGCCTCTCGATCCGGTCAAGCTCGGTGTGCAGCCGCTCCGCCAGCGCGACCGTCTGCGGCGGAGCGGGCTCGGGCTTGGCCAGTGCCACGTCGATGGCCGCGCGCATCGTGGTCAGCGGGGTGCGCAGCTCGTGCGAGGCGTTGGCGACGAACCGGCGCTGGGCGTTGAAGGCGACCTCCAGCCGCTCCAGCAGGCCGTCGATGGTGTCACCGAGTTCCTTGAGCTCGTCCTGCGGGCCGCGGCTGGCGAGCCGCTCGTGCAGGCTGTCCTCGGAGATGCGCTGGGCCGCCGCGGTCATCTCCCGGACCGGCCGCAGCGCCCGCCCGGCCACCAGCCAGCCGAGCGCGACCGATATCACGGTCATGATGGCCAGCGCGATCAGCGAGGCAATCAGCAGCTGATGCGAGAGCCTGTCCTGGCCCGCCGGGCTAGGGGTCTGCGACTGCAGGTTCTGGAGCTGGGCCCGCAACGCCTGGACGCGGTCCTGGGCCTGGGCGAGGGCGGAACCGGGCAGGGCCTGACCTGGGGTCGGGGCGGGGGAGGCCTGGCTCGACGACGAGCGCGCCACGACGACACCGCTGGCGAGCGCCAGCAGCACCGCGCCGGATACGACGAACAAGACCCCGTACAGGGCGGTCAGCCGCACGCGCACGGTACGGCCGCGCAGCCGCAGCACTTTCGGCAGCCCGGGCAGGCGCTGGGTTCGCATACGCCTCTTCCTTCCGCCGGCAAATGCCCTGATCGGGGGGCTTGCGCCCGGCCATCTACCTCAGCATGCCGCGGCGGGCCTAACAACGGGATAACAGCTTGCGTACGGCCCATGTTATGGCCGTTCCCGTAGAACCAGGTCACGGCAAGTTCGACGACAGAAGGAAACGTAAATGCAAGCCACGATCGAAGTGTCCGGACTGCGGAAGCGGTTCGGTCCGACCCTGGCGCTGGACGGCATGTCGTTCACCGTCCAGCCCGGCCAGGTGACCGGCTTCGTCGGCCCGAACGGGGCCGGCAAGTCGACCACGATGCGGGTCATCCTCGGCCTGGATGCGGCCGAGGAGGGCAGCGCGACGGTCGGCGGCACGTCCTACGCGAGCCTGCGGCAGCCGATGCGGGTGATCGGATCGCTGCTCGACGCCGGAGCACTGCAGCCGAGCCGGTCCGCCCGCAACCACCTGCTCTGGCTCGCGCACTCCCAGGGCCTGGACGCCCGGCGGGTCGACGAGGTTATCGAGCAGGCTGGCCTGCAAGGAGTGGCCAGGAGGCGGGCGGGCGGCTACTCGCTCGGCATGCGGCAGCGGCTGGGCATCGCCGCCGCGATGCTGGGCAACCCGGCCGCGATCATGCTGGACGAGCCGTTCAACGGGATGGACCCGGAGGGCATCGTGTGGATGCGCGGGTTCTTGCGCTCGCTCGCCGCGGGCGGCCGGGCGGTGCTGGTGTCGAGCCATCTCATGAGCGAGCTGCAGGACACTGCCGATCACCTCGTGGTCGTGGGCCGCGGCAAGGTCATCGCCGACACGACGGTGGCGAGCCTGCTGGCAGCTGCGTCCGGGGATCGGGTGACGCTGCGCACGTCCGCCCGGCCGCAGGCGAAGGCGGCACTGGAGAACGCGGGGGCCACCGCCGTTGCCAGCGGCCAGGACGTGCTCACGATCTCCGGGCTGCCGGCCGAGCGGGTGGTCGCGCTGCTCAGCGGGCTGGCAGTGCCGTTCTCCGAGGTCTCCGCGCATCGGGCGACCCTGGAGCAGGCTTATATGGAGCTCACCAAGCAGGCTGTCGAGTTCCGCCCGGCCGGCTTCGACGTCGATGCGGCGCAGGAGGTGCCGCGATGACGACCCAGGCCATCTCTGTGCCGCGGCCCGAAGCCGGGCCTGGCGACGGACCCCGCGGCGGCGGCTTCGGCTCTGCGGCGCGGGCCGAGTGGATCAAGTTCCGCAGTGTGCGCGGCTGGGTGATCGGCATGATCCTGGCCGCGCTGCTGACCATCTTCCTCGGCGTGTTCGCGGCCGCTAACGCGAGCGTCGGCTGCCAGATCAACGGCGGTCCGCCGAAATCGGGCAAGGCCTGCCTGCCCTACATCCCGCACGGGCCGGGCGGCGAGATCGTGACCGACAGCTTCTCCTTCGCGCGCCAGCCGCTGACCGGGAACGGCACCATCATCGCGCGCGTCATCTCGCTGTCCGGCGAGCACGCGAACCTCGGCTCGGGGCCCGCTCAGGTTGGCAGCGGCATGGTGCCCGGCCTGGTGGAGTGGGCCAAGGCGGGAATCATCGTCAAGCAGAGCACCCGCCAGGGCTCCGCTTACGCGGCGATGATGGTGACGGGCGGTCACGGGGTCCGGATGCAGTACAACTTCACCGGGGACACCGCCGGGATGCCTGGTGCCGTCACTGCGGCGCATCCGCGCTGGCTGCGGCTTACTCGTTCCGGCGACACGATCACCGGCTACGACTCCGCCGACGGCGCGCACTGGACCCAGGTCGCCGCGGTCCGGCTAACCGGTCTGCCGTCGACCGTCCAGGCCGGCATGTTCGCCACCTCGCCGGGCTACACGGTGACCCAGAACTCGTTCGGCGGCGGCAGCAATAACAGCGGCCCCGCCCAGGCCACCGGCGTCTTCGATCACGTCAGCCTGACGGGCGGGGCACCCGGCGGCACCTGGGCCGGCACCACGGTCGGCGGCGGGGGCCCGGCCGGCGCAGGGCCCGGGCCAGGGGGAGGCGGGTCGGTGGCGTTCACCCGCAACGGCGGCAGCTACACGCTGACGGGTTCCGGCGACATCGCGCCCGTCACGCCGGGGCCAGGCAGCCCGCTCCCGACGGTGACGATCGGTCAGAGCCTGGTCGGCGCCTTCCTGGGGCTGATCGTGATCGTGGTCGTGGCGGCGATGTTCTTTACCGCCGAGTACCGGCGCGGCCTCATCCGTACCACGCTGGCCGCCACCCCGCGCCGCGCCACGGTGCTGGCCGCCAAGGCCGCGGTGATCGGCGCGGTGGCCTTCGCCACCGGGCTGGCGGCCGTGGTGGTCTCGATCGCCGTCGGCGTGCCGAGGGAGGAGAACCAGGGTCAGGTACTCCTGACCGTGCCTGCGGCGACCGAGGTGCGGGTCATCGTCGGCACGGCAGCCATGCTGGCCCTGGCCGCGGTCTTTGCGGTCTCCCTCGGGGCGATCCTGCGGCGCAGCGCCGCCGCGATCACGATCGCGGTCGTCACGGTCGTCATGCCCTTCCTGCTGACCGCGCTCAATGTCGTGCCCGCCGGGGTCGGCGACTGGCTGCTGCGGGTGACCCCGGCCGCGGGCCTGGCGATCGAGCAGAGCATCCCGCGCTACTCGCAGGTCGCTACCGTAATCTCGCCGGTGCGGGGCTACTACCCCCTGCCGCCCTACGCCGGGCTTGCCGTGCTGTGCCTGTGGGCGGCGGCGGCCCTTGCCCTCGCGCTGGTCATGCTGCGGCGGCGGGACGCATGAGCACCACGGCGGCGCAGCCAGCGGCGGCGCAGCCAGCGGCGGCGATGGCCGCGGCGGCAGCGCGCGGGGCGAGCCTGCGCCACGCGCTGCACGCCGAGTGGACCAAGCTGCGCACGGTCTGCGGACCCGCCTGGCTGCTCCTCGGCGTCGCGGCGCTGACCATCGCGGTCAGCGCCGCGGCCGCCGGGGCCACGCACTGCCCGCGGAACCTGGCCTGCCCGGTCGACACGACCAGGCTCAGCCTGACCGGGATTCAGTTCGGGCAGGCAGTCGTCGCGATCCTGGCCGGGGCGATGGTCGGCAACGAGTACAGCACGGGCATGATGCGCGTCACGCTCGCGGCGATGCCCAGGCGGCAGGTGGTGCTGGCGGCCAAGGCGATCCTGCTGGCCGCGCTGGTGCTGGTGGCTGGCGCCGTGGCGGCGGGAGGGTCGGTGCTGGCCGGGCACCTGATCCTGCCCGGCCACGGCTTTACCGCCGCGCGCGGCTTTCCCCCGGTCTGGCTGAGCTACGGGCCAACGCTGCGAGCAGCCAGCGGATCCGTGCTGTACCTGGCGCTGATCGCGCTGCTGAGCCTCGGCGTCGCGGTGATCATGCGGGACCCGGCCGTGTCCATCGGGGTCGTCCTCGCGCTGCTGTACCTGTTCCCGGTCATTGGTTCGTTCATCGGGAACGAGCACTGGCAGCACCGGCTCGAGCGGTGGGCACCCACGGTCGCGGGTCTGACCATCCAGGACACCACCGGCCTGCGCGGCCTGGCGATCACCCCCTGGGCCGGACTCGGCGTGCTGGCAATCTGGGCCGGCGCCGCGCTGCTGGCCGGGGCCCTGGTATTCCGGTTCCGCGACGTCTAGCCGGGCGGACCGGGGGCGGCCCGGCTGTGTCAAGCCGCCCCGGCTCAGCACTGTGAGCCGTGCGAAGCAGTTCCTCTATAAAGTTGTATTTATGCTACTCTAAATTTTTTAGGGTTGCAGAAAATAAACTTTAGGAATTCCATGGCGGTATCGAGGACGCCGATCGCGGTGGCTAACGGCCAGCGGCGCATCGGGCAGGATCTCGCTACCTGGCGGCGACTGCGGCGGCTGACGGCCGCTCAGGTCGCGGACCGGGCCGGGGTTTCGCGCCACACTGTCATGCGGCTGGAGAACGGTGAAGGTGCCAGCATGGAAAGCGTGCTGAGGGTGGCCCGGGCGCTAGGGGTGCTTGACTCGCTGGTGGGGGCGCTGGATCCGTATGCGACCGACGAGGGCCGCCTGCGGTCGGCGGAGGCGCTGCCGGAGCGGGTGCGCCCGCCAGGGCCGGGGCGAAGATCGTGAGCGGCGACATCGAGGTCTATGTCGCCGCCGGCCAGGAGAACATCCTGGCCGGCCGGATGTACCCTCACCGCCGCCGGGGGGTCGAGTCGGCCAGCTTCGTCTACGACGACAGGTACCTTGCCGGTCCGGGCGCCTGCGCCCTGGACCCGGGGCTGCCCCTGGTCACCGGCACGCTGCAGACACCGGTTGGCCGCGGGCTGTTCGGCGCGTTCGCGGATAGTTTGCCGGACCGGTGGGGACGGACGCTGGTCCAGCGTGCCGAGCGGGCCCGGGCTAGAGCCGCAGGAACGGCCCCGCGCTCGATGAGCGAGGTCGATCTGCTGCTCGGCGTCCGGGACGACCTGCGTCAGGGAGCGCTGCGGTTCCGGCTCGGCGACCAGGGCCCGTTCCTCGCGACCGAGGACTCGGGGGTACCCGCCCTGGCGGACCTCCCGGCGCTGCTGGATATCGCGGCTCGCGCCGAGCGGGATACCGCCGGCTACGACGACCTCGTGCGGCTGCTGCGGGCTGGCAGTTCGCTGGGCGGCGCGCGCCCGAAGGCGCATGTCCTGGATGCTGCGGGCCGCGTGGCGATTGCCAAGTTCCCGAGCGCGAACTGGGACACCTGGAACGTGATGGCGTGGGAGAAGGTGGCCCTTGACCTCGCCAGAGATGCGGGGGTGACGGTTCCCGGCTCTCAGCTGATCCGCATCGGGGACCGCAGCGTGCTGGTCATCGACCGGTTCGATCGACGCGGCACGGCCCGTACCGGCTACGCCAGCGCGATGACGATGCTGGAGGCCGGCAACGGCGAGCAGCGCAGCTACCTCGAGATCGCGGCGGTGATCGAGCAGCGGTCCGCCGCGGCGACCGCGGAACTGCGCCAGCTATGGCGCCGGATAGCTTTCTCGGTCCTGATCTCCAACACCGATGACCACCTCCGCAACCACGGGTTCCTGCACCAGCGCGGCGATTCGTGGATGCTCTCGCCGGCCTTTGACCTCAACCCCAGCCCGCATCCCGGCCCGAAGGACCTCAGCACCGCCATTGACTACACAGACACGCGCGCGAGCGTGGATACCCTCATGAGGGTCGCTGACTACTTCCGCCTGGATGCCAGCGATGCGCTCGAAATCCTGGCTGAGGTCACCCGGGCGGTGACGCGCTGGCGCACCGTCGCGAAGTCCCACGGGCTGCTGCAACGCGACCTTGACGTCATGGAGCCGGCCTTCGAGCATGCCGAGGGTGATCGGGCCCGAGCCCTGACGAAGAGCCGGCCGGCACCTGCTGGCTGAGCCAGCTACGCAGCGTTTCCTCCAGCGGCGTCCACGGACGGTCGCTGCGCCGCTGTCGGCGCGTTCGCGGGCCCAGCTGCGGGCCAGGCCTATCTGTGCGCTCTTGGCGGTGGCATAGGCCGAGCTGCCGGGATGCGGCCGGGCGGCGACCTCGGAGTCGATATGCACGATCCGGCCATACCGCCGTGCCTGCATCCCGGGCAGCACCGCGCGGCCGAGCAGAACCGGGCTCTTGACGAAGGAATCCAGCTGGGCAACGTAGCTGGCCCATGCCACCTCGGTCACCGGGGCTTCGGGCTGCGGGCCGGTGGCGTTGAGCACCAGCACATCGACCGGGCCGAACCGGCTGGTGATCGCGGCGACCAGCCCGGCGACCTGAGCCTCATCGGTGACATCGGCGCCGAAGGCCTCAGCGACGCCGCCGCGGCCGCGGATGCTGCCGGCGACCTCCCGGGCCGGCCCGCCGCCATGCCGGCCGTTGACCGCGACGGCCAGGCCGTCGCGGGCCAGCCGCTGCGCGATCACCGCGCCCAGGCCGCGCGAGCTGCCCGTCACCAAGGCGACACGCCCATGCGCTACCGGCATGTGGCGATGATATGCAGTAGCGGCGATCCGGCCCTGATGGCTTAGGAATCAGTCCTGGCGGCTTGCGCAGGAGACGGCCGATGCTGCGGATCGCGCGGTCGATGTCCGTGCCGAACGGATTGTCCTGCACCAGGTAAGTCCAGGTCGAGGTAGGCCGCTTCAGCCCGGCAGCCCCGGCGGCGGCAACCGCGCCGGCCAGGGTCTTGCCTCACCGGTGGCCATCTCGGCCTGCTGGCCGCCAGCGGCCCGGTGTTGCTGCCCGGGTAGCAGCACGCTGAGGCAGGTGACGCAGCCTTCAAGTTTCTCGAACTCGCTGATGTCCACGACGACCGGGGTGAAGCCCAGGTCGTCCAGGAGTTCAGCGGTGCGGGGAGCGGACGCGGCGATCAGCACCCGGCCGGCGCCCAGCGGGACGACATGGCAGCCGCTTTCCTCGTCCACCGGGCGGACCGCCGGGAACAGCCCGGCTGGCACCAGCTGCGGTAGCAGCAGGAACGTGCCATCCGGCAGCGCGGTCACTGCGGACTTCAGGTGCAGCACGTTGCCCAGCGGGACGCTGATCACGGTGCGGCCCAGCGGCGCCAGCAGTTCGCGCAGCTGGCGGATGCCCGCGCTGTTGGTCCGCCCGCCGCGTCCTGCGTACACGGTATGGCCGGCCTGCAGCACGTCCCCGCCGTCGAGAGTCCCCGGCTCACGGATCGCGGCGGTGCGCAGGCCCAGCGACCGGAGGAGCCCGGCGACGCCGGCCACCTCGGCCCGGCGGGCCGGCGCGCCCGGGCGGGCCAGCACCGCCAGGTCCTCGCAGAGCACCACCGTGTCTTCGATGAAGACCGAGTCCGGGCAGTCCTCGGCGGCCGGCGCCTGCGCGATCATCCAGCCGCAGGCCGCCAGCGCACCGGCGTACGCGCCATGCTGGGCCCGGGCCAGGTCCACATCCACCGGGGTCCGCCGGATGTGGGTAACGATGCCCTCGGCCAGCCTGCTACTGGGTGCGCGTACCAGCGCCGTGCCGTTCACCGGCCGCTCCCTTGCCCGCGCCCTCGAAGTCGTCTATGCCCGCAAGGACATGCAGGCTACCTCGCACCGGCAGATCCCAGCCATCCCGCGAGAGCCGCGCCGGCGTCAAGCGCTGACCTCCGGCGACCCGCCGGCTCGGGTGCCGGGGGCTCTGGCATCCTCGGGCTATGGACAAGGCAATGGCACCCGTGGACAAGGCAATGGCGCCCGTGCGCGACCTCACGGACTCCGATCAGAATCAGGCGGTGCTCGACGTGGCCTCCGCGCTGGCCGAGGGCGGCGCGGCGGCGCGGCGTGCCGCGGGCAGCCACGGTCCGGCGGTGGCGGCCGAGGCGATGGCGGCGGCCCGCTCGCGGCGGCGGCTGCGCGAGCTCACCGGGCCGGTCCACCTGACCGTGGTATGGGCGATGTACGGCGAGACGGGCCGCATGGTCCCCCGCGCAGCGCACCCGCACGGGGAGGACTTCGTGCGGACCAAGGTCCGCCAGCTCGACTGGCTGACCGGCGGCCTGCCCGGCGTCACGTGGAGCATCATCGCCTGCGACGACGGATGCCCGGACCGGCCCTCGAGTGCCGACCTCATGACGGACATCGCGGCGGCCGAGGGCTACCCGGGGAAGGGTCACCGCAGCGTGACGGTGCTCAGACTGGCCGAGGTGATCGGGGGTGACATCCCGATCAGCCCCGCATTCGACCGGCTGATCTCGACTGGGCAGTCCCGCAAGGGCGGATCGATACTGGCCGGGCTGGACGCCGCGGTCCGGACCGGTCCGGCGCGGGCGGACGGCGCCGGCCGCCATGTGGTCTGCTACACCGACGCGGATCTGTCCGCGAACCTGGCCCAGCTGGGCTCGCTGGCGGCGCCGGTGGTCGCCGGTGACACGGTGCCGGGCGACAAGGTGGCAGGCGACAAGGTGGTCGGCGCGCTCGGCCAGCGTTACGGGATCGACGGGGCGGTGCTGGTCCGGGCCGACGGGCCGGTCACCGAGCCGCGCAGCACCGGCGGCAAGCCGGACAAGATCATCATCCTGTTCCGCCATTTCGTCCGGGCCCTGCTCATCCCGTCCCTGGCCCAGGTGCTCGACACCCA
>JBEKFH010000027.1:0-23654 GCA_050013415.1 Streptosporangiaceae bacterium
GCCAGCCGCTGCCGCTGGCCGCCGGACAGCACGCCGGGAGCCGCTGCCGCCTTGTCGCCGATGCCGAGCAGGTCAAGCAAGTCGCGGGCCCTCGTCTCGGCCATCCGCCGCTTGCGGCCGGCGATCACGGCGGGCAGGGCCACGTTCTCCAGCACCGTCATGCCCTCCAGCAGGTTGAAGAACTGGAAGATGATGCCGATGTGCTTGCGGCGCAGGCGGGCCAGGTCATCCTCGCCGCGCCCGGTGACCTCCTCATCGGCGACCATGATCGTGCCCTCGTCGGGCAGCTCCAGCCCGGCCACGAGGTTCAGCAGCGTCGACTTGCCGCAGCCTGAAGGCCCCATCAGCGCGACGAACTCGCCCGCGGCCACGGTCAGGTCAACGCCGCGCAGCGCGCGCACGGGCGCGTTCTCGGCCTCGAACGTCTTGCGCACGCCCCGCACGGTGAGCGCTGGCAGCATCTCGTTCATCGGGTCCCCTGGATCATCGGGCATCGGATGTGGGTCATAGGGTAAATCGCGTCATCGCGGTCATGGGTCACGAATGCCCCCGGGGCGCGGCGAGGGCGGGAAGGTCGAGTTGCGCGACCTTGTAGGCGACTATCGCGGTATCACGGCCCTTGACCAGCTGGGCGGGCAGCGCGACCAGATTGGCTGGCACGGTCAGGGCCTTGCTGGTGGCCTCCGACAGCACGGTCTCGCCGGCCGCGGCGAGCTGCTGCAGCCGCTGGGACAGGTTGACCGTGTCACCGACAAGCGTGTACTCCAGCCGTTCCTCGGAGCCGAGCAGCGCGGCGGCTGCCTCGCCGGTTGACAGGCCGATGCCCAGGCCGAAGGCCGGCAACCCGGCGACCGCCCACCGGGCGTTGATCTCCGCCTGCAGTGCATGCATGGACATCGCCGCCATGGCCGAGCGGTCAGCATGATCCGGCTGCGGGAACGGGGCACCGAAGACCGCCATCACCGCATCGCCGACGAATTGCATCACGGTCCCCCCCTCGCCCAGGATGGCGTGGTTCATCGCCGCCCGGTGAGTGTTGAGCTGCCCGGCCAGCTGGCTCGGGTCGGCGTGCTCGGCGATGGCCGAGTAGGACCTGATATCGCTCATCAGCACGGTCACGACGACGCGCTCGGTCTCGCCGATGCGCTGGTGCCCGCCGCGGAGCTTCTCGGCCAGCCCGCCGGGCAGCAGGCGGGACAGCGTCTCGCCCTGCTCCTCGCGATCGACGATCGCCTGATGGAGCAGCCGGAGACGGTTGAGCGCGGCCGGGCTGCCCGAGGCGACGCCCGTGGCGAGCTTGACGAAGACCGCCTCCACCTCGGCGTCGACCGCCTCGGGCGGCACCTGCCGCGCCGCCGCGATGGCCTTGATCGGCTTGCCCTCGGCCACCATGCCGAGCAGTTCCTCCTCGGCGGGCAGCAGGCCTCCCGGCGAGACGACCGGCCGGACAAGCGCCTCGACGATCGCGGGGTCCAGCGCGGTGCCGCCAGTGGCCACGCAGCGGATGGCATCGGCCAGCTGATTGCCCTCGGCCACGCGGTCCTTCAGCAGGTAGCCGTAGCCAGCCGAGCCCTCGGCCAGCAGCGAGACGGCGTACTCCGGGTCGTCGTACTGGGACAGCACGACGACCCCGGTCCCCGGGTGGCGCTTGCGCACCTCCTTCGCCGCGTCGATGCCCTCGCGGTGAAAGGACGGCGGCATGCGGACGTCGGTGACGAGCACCTGCGGCGCGGACCCGGCGCAGCCGCTGATGACCTCGTCATAGTCAGCGGCCACCCCGACCACGCGAAGATCCGCGCTGCGCTCGATCAGCGCGCGCACTCCCTCGCGCACGATCAGGTTGTCGTCGGCCAGGAAGACGTCGATGATGTGCCCCTGGGCCGCCGCGGAGTGATCCATCCCGCTAGTTTTTACCTGCCCCGGGCATCAATGCCAGTGCGCAGCCCAGCGGAATGGCGGTGGTGCTAGTCACACCCGCGAATGCCAGCCACCACCCCGGAGAATGCCAGCCATTACCCTGGCGCGCCCGCTGCGGCAGGACGAGCATGGGCCCATGCGTCATCAGAGCTGCGTCACCTCACTGTCCTGGATTCCGTCCGAGGCGGTCACCGGAGGAACACGGTTGGCCTTCGATGCCGGATTCACCCACTACGACGACCCTCCGCCGGATGAACTCGGAGTCATCGGCGAACTGCAGGCGGCCGACAGGTTCCGTTTCGCCAATGTTCTTCGGGCCTGGATCGAGGTGGACGGCTCTGGCCGCATCACCGGCGCCGGCTACGACGGTGGCGGCCTGATGGGCTCCACCACCGTCCGGCTCGGCGGGCTGCGCTACCGCTTCCAGGCCGTGCAGCTTCCCGACCTGCGGCGTGATCCGGAGCAGACGGACACCTCGGTGCGCTTCGTGCAGACCACAGGCGGCCGGACCGGGCTGCCGGCGCCCCGGCGGGTGCAGCGCCCGCCGTACGTGCAGTGGCAGGCGCCGCTGGTATGGACGACGTTGTCGCTGACCCTGCACGGCGACGGCAGCGCCGAGTTCGCGATGACCGGGGCGAGCGTCTTCCCACGGCACTGGATCTACGACGACCAGGGCCGGCTTTCGCAGAAGTCCGGCCTTACCGACTTCAGCGACTGGTACGGCACGTCGTTCGGCCCGCACAGCCCCTGGGGCGACGAGGACTCCCCGGCTCTGGTCACCGCGGTGGAGACCGCGCTGGAGCGGTCGCTGTCGGTGCAGCTCATGCACGGCGGCGCGAAGCCGAGGATCGAGACTTTCCCGGCTGACACGACGGTGGTCAGGCAGGGGGACCGCGGAACCGATGTCTACCTGGTACTCGACGGCGTCATCCGGGTGGAGCGGGACGGCGAGCGGCTGGCCGAGTACGGGCCGGGGGCGCTGCTCGGCGAGCGAGCCCACCTGGAAGGCGGCATCCGGACGTCCTCGCTCGTCACGGTCACCGCGTGCCGGCTGGCCGCGGTCGACGCCACCCGGCTCGACCGCTCCGCCCTGCAGGAACTCTCCGGCGGCCACCGCCGCGAAGACACCGCCGGCGACTGACCAGTGCGGATTCATATCTGCGGCGCACGCGGTTCGACCGCCGCGCCGGGACCGGAGTTTGTCCGCTACGGGGGTCACACGTCCTGCGTGGCCCTGGTCCATGACGGCGACACGGTGCCGACGCTCATCCTCGACGCGGGGACGGGCGTGCGCCGCGTCACCTCCCTGCTCGGCGGCCAGCCGTACGCCGGCGTGATCCTGCTCTCCCACCTGCACTGGGACCACGTGCACGGGCTACCCTTCTTCCGGGGCGGGGACACGGCCGGATCCCGGGTGACCTTGCTGCTGCCCGAGCAGGAGGACGGCGCCAGCGCGGAGTCGGCGCTCCGCCGCGGCATGTCGCCGCCGCATTTCCCGATCCGGCCCGACGAGCTGCGCGGCGACTGGGAGTTCGGCAGTGTCGCCGCCGGGTGCTTCAAGGCGGCCCGGTTCTCGGTCGAGGCGCGGGAAGTCCCGCACAAGGGCGGCCGGACGTTCGGGTACCGGGTCAGTGACGGGAGGTCGGTCGTCGCCTATATCCCCGACCATTGCCCGACCAGCCTCGGACCAGGGCCCGACGGCTGGGGCGAGTATCACCGCGCGGCGCTCGAGCTGGCCGATGGCGCCGACCTGCTGATGCACGACGCGTCGCTGCTGCCCGGCGAGCTAACCGTCGAGGCATCCTTCGGTCACGCCGCCGCCGACTACGCGGTCGGCCTGGCCGGGCGGGCCGGAGCCCGGCACGTGCTGCTACTGCACCACGGGCCGGAACGCACCGACGACGAGCTCGATCAGCTTGGCCGACGGCTCGCGGGGGCGCCGCTGCCCGTCACCGTGGCGGCCGAGCAGGCGATAATCAGCCTGTGAGGGCACCAGAGCGGTGAGAGCACCAGACGCGGTCGTCGTCGGCACCGGCCCGAACGGGCTCGCGGCCGCTCTCACGCTGGCCCGCGCCGGGTTCGCCGTGGACGTCTTCGAGGGCGCGGCCAGCCCCGGCGGGGGATGCAGGACCGCGGAGCTGACCCTCCCCGGCTTCCATCACGACATCTGCTCGGCCGTGCATCCGCTCGCCGCCGCGTCGCCGTTCTTCCTCGGCACGAACCTGGAGGCGCGCGGCGTCCGGCTGCTCGCTCCCAAGGTCGCCTTCGCGCACCCCCTCGACGGCGGCCGGGCCGCGGCCGTCGGCGGCTCAGTGGAGGAGACGGCCAGCGCGCTCGGCGCGGACGCGGACGCCTACCGCCGGCTGCTGGCTCCGCTGGTCAGGGACGCAGGTTCCATCGTGCCCGCCGTGCTCGCCCCGCTGCGGTCCGTTCCCGCGCACCCGGCCGCGCTCGCCCGCTTCGGTCAGCGGGGCCTGCTGCCCGCCACCCTGCTGGCGCGCCGATTCGAGACCGAGGAGGCGAGGGCGCTGCTGGCTGGCCTGGCCGCGCATTCCATCCAGCCGCTGACGGCCCCGCTCACCGGCGGATTCGGGCTGCTGCTCGCGATGCTGGCGCACTCGGCGGGATGGCCGGTGGTGGAAGGCGGCAGCGCCCGGCTCGTCGATGCGCTCACCAGCGAGCTGGCCTCACTCGACGGGCAGCTCGTGACCGGCTGCCGGATCAGCAGGCTCGACCAGCTGCCCCCGGCCCGGGCGGTGCTGCTGGACATCTCGCCGCGTGAGTTCCTGCGGATCGCCGGGGACCAGATGCCAGCGGGATACCGGCGGGCCCTGGAGAGGTTCAGGTACGGGCCCGGCGTGTGCAAGGTCGACTGGGCGCTGGACGGCCCGGTTCCGTGGGCCGCCGCGGCGTGCCGGGAGGCCGGCACGCTGCACCTCGGGGGCACTCTGGCCGAGATCACCCGCAGCGAGGCCGACGTCGCCGCCGGGCGGCACCCCGGCCGCCCCTACTGCATTGTCGCGCAGCCCGGCGTCGTCGATCCGAGCCGCGCGCCAGAAGGCAAGCACACGCTCTGGGGCTACTGTCATGTGCCGTCCGGATCCACGGCGGACATGGCGGACCGCATCGAGGCTCAGATCGAGCGGTTCGCGCCCGGGTTCCGCGACCTGGTGCTGGCCAGGGAGGTCCGCACCGCGGCGGATCTGGAGAAGCACAATCCGAACTATGTCGGCGGGGACATCAACGGCGGGGCCGGGACGCTGCGCCAGACGATCTTCCGGCCCACCTCGCGGTGGCACCCCTACCGGACCGCCCTGGAGGGGGTCTACCTCTGCTCGGCGTCCGCCCCGCCGGGCGGCGGGGTGCACGGCATGTGCGGCGTCGGCGCGGCCCGGACCGCCCTGGCCGACCTGGGCAGGCCCCAGCAGGCGGCGGGCTGATGTCCGGCCGTCCTTTCGTTCCGGCCGCCCGTTCGCGTGCTGAGCCGGGCCCGTGTTCAGGTGCGCTGCGCTGCGGGGGGTCCGCTGCGCTGCGCGGCGATGAGAGCTCTGTACCAGCCGAACGAGGACTTCGGGGTGCGCTGCTGGGTCGAGAAGTCAATGTGCACGAGTCCGAACCGCTGGTTGTAGCCCTCAGCCCACTCGAAGTTGTCGATCAGCGACCAGGTCAGGTAGCCGCGCACGTCGACGCCCGCCGTGATGGCCTCATGCAATGCCCTGAGATGCTCGTCCAGGTACCGGATCCGCGGCTGGTCGTCGATGGTCCCGTCGGCTGCCACTACGTCGTCAGTCGAGCAGCCGTTCTCGGTGATGTAGACCGGCGGCAGCGCCTGACCGTAACGCTCTCGCAGGAGAAGCAGCAGTTCGCGCAGGCCGGCCGGGACGACGGGCCAGCCGAAGGCGGTCACCGGGTATCCCGGGATGGGCTCCCGGTGGAACGGCAGCGGCGAATCCGGTAGCGCCGACAGGCGGGCGGGCGAATAGTAGTTCACCCCCAGCGCGTCGAGCGGAGCGGAGATCAGCGCAAGATCGCCGTCCCGCACGTAGCCGGGGGCATCGACGATCCCGAAGGCGGACAGGTCCGGATAGGCCCCGAGCAGGACCGGATCGGTGAACAGGCGGTTGTGCAGGCTGTCGTAGGCACGGGCCGCGGTCACGTCCGCAGGGCTGTCACTGGCAGGCCACGCCGGGGCGTAGTTGTTGGTGATGGCCACCTGCCGTGCGCCGGCCGACCGAAGGGCGGCGGTGGCCAGGCCGTGGCCGAGCAACTGGTGATGTGCTGTGGGCAGTGCCCCGAGCCCCAGTGCCTGGCCCGGTGCGTGGATGCCGAGCCCGTATCCCAGGGTGGTGACGACGAAAGGCTCGTTCAGCGTTATCCAGAGTGGTATCCGGTCGGCGAGCCGGCGGGCTGCCAGCGCCGTGTAGTCGGCGAAGCGGTAGGCCGTGTCCCTGGCCAGCCAGCCGCCCAGATCCTCGAGCGGCTGCGGGAGATCCCAGTGGAACAGGGTGGGCACCGGCGTAATGCCCGCCGCCAGCAGCGCGTCTGTCAGCCGGTCGTAAAAGTCGAGACCCCGGTCGTTAGCGGGACCGTGCCCAGGCGGCTGCACCCGGGGCCAGGCGATGGAGAACCGGTACGCCGTGATGCCAAGCCGGGTCATCAGCTCGATGTCCCCGGGCCAGCGATGGTAGTGATCGGCTGCGACGTCCCCGGTGTGGCCGTCGCGGATCGCGCCGGGCCGCCGGCAGAACGTGTCCCAGACCGACTCCCACCGGCCATCTTCTGCGACTGCGCCTTCGATCTGATAAGCCGCAGTGGCGGCGCCCCAGGCAAAACCGGCCGGGAACTGTGGCATCGGAAGATCGTTCACGTGGTGATCGTATGCCGGCGGGTGCGGCCCAGGAAGCCGAGCAAGCTGCTGAGCAAGCGGTGCGTGACTGCGGAATCAGTGCGACCGCGGAAGCGGCGCACTAACCTCGACGGATGACCGGCCAGGCGTTTGTCCCGGGCGATTTCGACGTCCCGCGCGAGCTGATCTCACCGCCTTTCCGGCTTGAGCCGCTCGGGCCGCAGCACAACAGCGAGGACTATGCGGCGTGGATGTCCAGCATCGAGCACATCAGCGCGACACCGGGCTTCGCCGGCCGCGACTGGCCCGATCCGGGGATGTCGGCGGGAGACAACCTCCGCGACCTTGAGCGGCACGCGGACGACTTCGCCCGGCGGGCCGGCTTCACGTATACCGTCATCGAGGTCGCCAGCGGCGAGACCATCGGCTGCCTCTACATCTATCCCGCTCGCGACGCGGATCATGACGCTCATGTCCGGTCGTGGGTGCGGGCCGACCGGGCCAGCCTGGACAAGGCTCTCCACGATGCCGTCAGCACCTGGCTGTCCGCTGCATGGCCGTTCACGGCGGTCAGCTACCAGCCACGGTGAACTCCTGGCGATTTTGTCGCACCGCCACGAAGGCGTGACCACGTTTTGTCAGAGGTCGTCTGTAGTGTGGGAACATAGATTCGAATAGATGATCTGTCGTGGGCGTGGGCAACCTAGGCCGCGCCCGGGCGCTGATCAGCTCGGGCAAGGAGGTGTCGGCGTGTGCTCACCCGGCCAGCGGCCCGCACGTCCTGCCGCTCCGGTGACCGCAGCCGAGGCGGTGGCGATGGCGCAGTCGGGACTGGCCTTCCTCGCGACTGCCGATATGGGGTCGGTGCCGTCGGCAGCGCAGGCTGACTGCCTGCGTGAGCTGGGGCGGCTGGAGTCGCTGCAGACGGCGGCGCGGACGGGCGTGCTGGCGGCGTTCATGGCCGGTGGCGGGTTCGAGGATGACGGGCAGGGCTCGGCGCGGGCATGGCTGCGGTGGCAGACCAGGATTACGAACGGCGCGGCGGCCGGTGCGGTGGGCTGGGTCCGGCGTATCGCCGATCACCCGGCGGTCGGCGAGGCGCTCGCCGCGGGGAGTATCTCGCCGTCGTGGGCGCGGGAGATCTGCGGCTGGACCCGTAAGCTGCCCGAAGATAAGCGCGCGGACGCTGACGCGATCTTGCTGGCGGCGGCGGCCGGCGGCGCGGACCTGGCGGACCTGGCCGCCCTGGCGGAGGAGATGCACCGCCGCTGCGCCGGGCCGGACTCCGACGGCGGCGATGACGGATTCGCTGACCGGTGGCTGCGGCTGGACCTGACCCTGCATGGCGCGGGCCGGGTGGACGGCGATCTCACCCCGCAGTGCGCCGCCGCGCTGCGGGCGGTACTTGAGGCGCTGGGCAGTAAAGCAGGCCCTGAGGACGCCCGGACGAAGGGCCAGCGTGATCATGATGCGCTGGAGGAAGCCTGCCGTCGGCTCGTCGGCTCTGAGTGCCTGCCGGACCGTGCCGGGCAGTCCACGCAGATACAGCTCCACATGACCCTCGATCAGCTGCGCGGCCTGGACGGCGCTGCCGACGCAGAAGCCGCCTGGACCGCCCGCGGACCGGCCGCCGCGCCCGGCAGCGACTGCGACGCCAGCATCGTCCCGGTGGTCTGCGGCCACGTTGATCCCGCTGCCCTGGAGAGGCTCGCCGAGGCGCTGCTCGGCGAGGACGCCCCTCAGCGGTCGCCGTACGGGCCGCGGTCGCCGATGGCTGCCCGGGTCCGCCGGCTGCTGCTGCGGCACGCCGCCGAGGTGCTGTCTGGCCCGGCCGGTCTGGCCGCGTTCTTGCGCACCGGGCTGCTGGACGGCACCGCCGCCAGCATCAGCCTGCCGCTGGATGTCGGCAAGGCCACCGAGCAGATCCCGGCCCACCTGCGCCGCGCGGTGATCGCCCGTGACCGCCGCTGCGCGTTCCCCGGCTGCCGCCAGCGGCCGGCCGCCTGCCAGGTCCACCACATCAGGCCCCGCCGCAAAGGCGGCATCACCAAGCTGGCCAACCTGATGTTGCTCTGTGCTTTCCACCACCTGATCGCCGTGCACCGCTGGGGCTGGCTTGTCACCCTCAATGCCGACGGCACCGTGACCGCCACCAGCCCCGACGGGCAGCGCACCCTGCACAGCCACAGCCCCCCAGCCCGCGCCGCCTGACCGCGGCGCGGCGAACCATCAGTTCGGCTGCGGACTTTCCTCGTCGGCCCGCATCAGCGCCTCGAGGCCCGTTCCTCACGAGCAGTACGCCCGCAGGCTCCGCGTCCCGGGTAGTCGCGTCCCGGGCGAGGGTACCGGGCCCGCCCGGCAGCCGGTTACTCGCTGCGCAGGATCTGCCCGGCGTGCAGGCGCGCGGCGCGCCGCTGGGGCCAGGCGGCCAGCGCGTTCGCAGCCAGGAGGGCAGCCGGGGCGATCAGGAGCAGGGCCAGGAGGGCCACCGGCGGGTGGTACGCCAGGGGGGTGAAACCGGCCACCGTGCGCCAGATGGCCCGGCCGACCGCGATGCCCAGCGGCAGTCCGAAGATCAGGCCGATCAGGGCCAGCAGGCTGGCCTGGGTCGTGACCACCAGCCGCGCCTGCTGCCGGGTGAACCCGAGCACGCGGAGCACCGCCAGGTCGTGACGCCGGCGGCGGACCGCCATGGACAGGGCGTAACCGACGGCGCTGATAGCCAGCAGGGCCAGGAAGGCGCTCAGCGCGACGGGCAGTAGTTCCAGGTCCTGGATCACCTGGACCTCGGGGATCGGATCCGGTGGCGTGAAGGTGAAGGCCTTGCCGCCGGGGATCGCCGCCGCCACCGCGTCGAGCCGGCGCGCGGCGGCCTGGACGTCCACGCCTGCCCGCAGCGACACGGTCGCGGCGTGGAACTTGAACCCGTAGTGCGCGCCGTCGAAGATGCGGTCGTACCCCGCGGGAGTGAGCCAGGCCCCATCCGCGTACCCGTTGTGCGGTCCCGGCGGAACGAAGCCGATGCCGGTGACCCGGACGGCCTTCGAGATGGGGGTACCGCCGGTCAGCCGGACCACGGAGCCCGTCTTCGCGTGCATCTCCTGCGCGGTCGTCGGGGCCAGCACGATCTCGTCCGGGCTGGCGGGCATCCGCCCGGCTGTGAGCACGACCTCCGGCCGCTTGCCGCCCACGGGGGCATAGGTGAAGCTCTCGATCGAGACCCGGCCGGACTGCGCGCCGCCGATGCGGGCGTCGTCGACCCCGGTCACGTCCCGGTCGGCTGCCACGGCGCGCAGCACCCGGCTGGCCGGCCCGAAATCGTGCCCGTTGTAGCCGAGGAACGTGGTCAGCTGCCACGTCTGCCCGAACCGGGCCGGGTGGCTGGCCGCATCGGAGACCCCGGCCGAGAAGGTGAACGCCGCCAGCACCCCCAGTACGCCGACCACGGCGCCCACCAGGGCCGACCGGACGGGGACGGCGGAGCGCCCGCGGCCCGGCTCGAGCGCGAACCGGGTCCCCACCACCAGGGGAACCGGGAAGTTCGCGGCGGCGGCCGCGACCATGGACCGGCGCTGCGGCCCCCGCCGCCGCCCGGCGCTCAGCGCGGCCGCCGCGGCCGCCGCCGACCCGGCCAGGGTCAGCACCGGGACGATGACCCAGCCGGGCCCCAGGACCACCCAGTCCACGTCGATCCCCGGATGGGGCTCGGCGATCGACGCCAGGCCGATCGGCATCCATCGAGAGGCCACGATGGCGCCGGCCACGCCGAGCGTGGCGCCGGCCAGCCCGGCCAGGAAGGGCCCGGCCGCGGCGGCCGCGATGGCCTGCCGGCGGGTCATGCCGACGGATTGCAGCACCTGAAGATCCGCCGCGGTGGCCGACGTGTACCTGGCGACGGACTGGCCGATGAGGAAGAGGGCCGCGACGAGCGCCGCGAGCCCGAACGCCAGCAGGCAGGCGGCCTCGTAGGCTGTGACCCGGCGGATCGGGTCACCGAAGTTCACGCTGTTGTCCCACACGTCGATATCGGAACGCCCGGTTTCGCGGGCCAGGGCCGCGCGGAACGCGGGGATGGCCGCCTCGCCTCCCTTGAGCCGGACCAGCGCGTTGATGTAGGTCTGTCCGCTATCACCCATCATGTCGGCCCGGTACCGGGTGAACAGGGCGGGCGTCGTCATGATGCCGCCAGGCGAGCCTGGGGTGTCGTCGCTGACCGCCCACGTGCTGCGGATCACCCCGGTGATGCGCACCCGGATCCTCGGCCCGGCCGGTGCCCCGGAGGACCCGTCGTAGCCCTCATCGGCCTGCTGCACGCTGGACAGTTCCAGCGTCAGCGAGTCCCCCACATGCTTACCAAAGGTGGCGGCGAACTTGGGCGTGATCACGACCTCATCGGCGCGGTGCGAGTTGAACAGTCTCCCGGCCAGGATGACCGGGCGCTCGATGGTCCTGGTCATCTGGTCGTCGGCGAGGGGGAACCCGGTGCTCGCCGCCGGATAGCCCTGCGCCTCGAACCCGAACACCACCGGGAACCTAGTCAGTGCGGCGACCTCGGGCAGGGCCGCGATCCTGGCCCAGTCGAACCCCGGCTGGTTGGGCAAGACGGTAACCGTCGCGGGCAGCGTGCGGGCCCACAGCCGGTTCCAGGCGGTCTCGCCCCGGCGGGCGCCCGCGATGGCGGTCAGGACGGTCGCGGTAGCCAGCGCGATGAGCAGGGCCAGGACGGCTAGCGACCGCCACCGCCGGCGCGCGTCCAGGCGCAACCAGGTCAGCGTGATCAGCACGGCCCGCTGCCCCGGCTATCAGCTGGGCCGCGACCTGTCACGCGGCCACGGCTCCCCACGCCCTTCATGGGCATGAGTAGACGGCACGCCCGGGCCGGCTGCAAGGGTGCCGGAACGACCAGTCTGCGGTGGGTACCCCCACCCGCGACGTCGTGGTGGCCTCCTGCACCCGGCCGCGGGCGCCGCGGCCCGGCCAGCGGGCCTACTGGTGCATCGGGTCCTCATGATCGACGTGGCCGGCCAGCTCAAGCTGAAAGGTCGAGTGCTCCACGTCGAAATGCCCGCGCAGGCATTCCTGCAGCCGGTCGAGTATCACCCCGCTGCGGCCGTCGGCCAGGATTTCCGCCTCGACGACCACGTGCGCGGAGAGCACGGGCAAGCCGGACGTGATCGTCCAGGCATGCAGTTCGTGCACGCCCCGGACGCCGCCGAGCTCGGTCATGTGCCGCCGGACCTCGGCGAGGTCGACACTCCGCGGGCTCGCCTCCAGCAGGACGTCGACGGCCTCCCGCAGCAGCCGCCAGGTTCTGGGCAGGATCAGGAAGCCCACGGCCAGCGAGGCGATCGGGTCAGCGCGGGTGAAGCCGGTGATGGCGATCACGATTCCGGTGACGATGACGGCGGCGGCGCCCAGCGCGTCCGAGCCCACCTCGAGGAAGGCGCCGCGCATGTTGAGGCTGTCGGCCTGGCCCCGGCGGAGCAGCAGCAGCGAGGTGCCGTTGGCGGTGAGGGCGATCACGCCGAACACCACGAGAAGCCCGCTGTTGACGGCCGAAGGCGACATCAGCCTCCGGATGGCCACGGTGAAGATGAACGCCGCCATGGCGAAAAGCAGCACGGCGTTCACCATCGCGGCCAGGATCTCGGCACGCGCGTAACCGAAGGTTCGCCGGGTGGTGGCCGGCCTGGCGGCGAAGTAGGCGGCGAGCAGGGACAGCCCGACGCCCGCCGCGTCGGCCGCCATGTGCGCCGCGTCGGCGAGCAGGACGAGCGAGCCGGTGATCAGGCCGCCGGTCACCTCGGCCATGGCGATCATCGTGGTCAGGGCAAGGACGGCGGTCAGCGCGCGGCGGTGCTGCCCCGTCGCGGTGACCCCGCGGGAGTGTGAGTGTCCGTGCCCGGCCGGTCCGGGGCCGTGGGTGCGCTGCGGGGTCATTTCTCCTTGCCGGGGTTCCGGCGGTCCCGTCGCGGCTTACCCCCCTCACGCCCGGAAGCGCCGGGCGGGTTGGCGGTGCCATGTCCGAGCAGTTCGTAGGCAGGGTTGATCATGACAGGCCCGTCGTCCTGGATGCCGACCGGGCCGCGGAACCTGATCCGGGCCCCGCAGTCGAGGCCCGGGATGTGCGAGCGCCCGTAGAACAGGGCCGTCAGCTGACCGGTCGAATCCGCGATCTCGGCGGCCAGCACGGTGTTGTGCTCTACCGGGCGGATCTCGACCGCGTAGATGCGCCCCTCCACCGTTGCCCGGCCGGGCCTGGTCAGCGACCCGATCGAGTTGACGCCCGGCGGCGGGACAGGCCGGTCGTAGGCGTCCGCAGCGTTCGCCGGCTGGCCGGGCTTCGCTGTGGCGCCGCCGCCCGCCGGAGTGGGCACTGCCTGCTCGGCCGATCCAGGTCTGGCCGCATGCTCCGGCTGTCCCGCGGGCCCCGGTCCGGCCGCATGCTCCGGCTTCCCGGCCGCCTCTGGTTCGGCCGCGCGCGCTGGCTGCTCGGCTGCCGCGGGTTCGCCCGCGCGGGCCGGCTGTGCGTCAGGCCCGAGCCCCGGCCCGGCAGTTCCCGGCCCGGCAGTTCCCGGCCCGGCAGTTCCCGGTCCGGCAGTTCCCGGCCCGTCAGGCCCGGGCACGGGCCCGGCGGGTCCTGGCTGTCCAGCGGGCCCTGTACCGGCGGGGCCGCGCCCCGGCGTTCCGGCGGGCCCGTGCCCCAGCCCCGCGGCGCGCGCTGGCCGCGCGTCGGGCCCTGGTCCGGCCGCGGGTGCTGGCCGGCCGGGCCCGGGCCGGCCAGCGGCACCGGTCCCGAGGGCGTGCCCTGGCTGCCGGGCGGGCCGTCCCGGCTCGTCGGGGTGCCCCGGCTTCCCGGGGTCCCCTGGCTGGTCCGGCGATCCTGGCCCGGTCACTGACGCCGCCGGCCCGGCGTCGCCGCCAGCCGCCTGCTCGGCAGCCGCCTGGGCCTGGCGCTCATGCAGGGTCTGCAGCCTGCTGCGGACATCGAACGGCACGATGGTGGCCGCCGCGTGCGGGATCCTGCTGACCACCCCGGCGATCTTGTCTGCGGTCCGGTCATGCAGCAGCCGGCCCAGCAGCGGGGAGTAACTGCGCCGGGGCAGGATCGCGGTGACCCCGACACCGGGCAGCTCCGCCTCGGCATCGACGAGTTCCGCTGCGGCCCTGGCCAGCCGCCGGTCCGGGCAGTCGATGAAGTCGAGCACGACGCCCGTATTCGCGCGCACCCAGGCCAGCCGCAGCGCATCGGCCTGCGCGCTGTCGATGACGAAATGCACGGCGCGTAGCGTGGTCGGCCGGAGGCTGCGCGCGTACCTCAGCGCGGCGAAGGTGGCGAGGTCGCAGTCGTCCACGAAGACGTAGACCGTGCGGCGCGCGTAGGTCGGCGGCTCGGGCCGCCTGACCCGGCTGCCGATTCGCTCCAGCACGTCCGCCTCCATCCGGTACTCCCTGTTCAGCCGGATGAGGGTAGGCACGCCGACCGCGAAGAGGACCACCACCAGCCAGGCGCCCTCGGTGAACTTGACCACGATGAAGATCAGCACGACGATCATCGAGGTCACGCCGGCGGAGAAGTTGATCACCAGCCTGCGGCGCCACGCCGATTCCCTGACCGTGTGGTGGTACTTCGCCATGCCGAACCCGGCCATGGTGAACGCGGTGAAGACCCCGATCGCGTAAAACGGGACCAGGTTGTTGACCTTGGCCCCGGCGGCGGCCAGCAGGACCGAGGACAGCACGGCGAGCACGATGATGCCGTTGGAGAAGACCAGCCGGTGGCCGCGCTTGGTCAGCCAGCGCGGCAGGAAGGCGTCCTCGGCCACGAAGCTGGCCAGGAACGGGAAGCCATTGAAACTGGTGTTGCCCCCGGTGTAGAGGATCAGCGCGGTGGCGGCCTGGACGAGGATCCACATGCCGGTGCCGAAGACCGAGTGGCCGAAGACGATCCTGGCTTCCTGGGAGATGACCGTCGGCACCCCGGAGACGTACGGCGCGGCGTGCGTTACATGCGCCAGCCAGGAGATTCCGGCGACAAGGGAGCCGAGGATCACGCCCTCGGTCACGAGCACCCGGCGGGCGTTGATGCCCTCCGGCGGCTTGAACGCGCTCACCGCGTTCGACACGGCCTCGATGCCGGTCAGCGAGGAACCGCCGTTGGCGAACGCTTTGAGCAGGACGAAGACCATGGCGACGGCGATCAGGCCGCTGTCGGCCGGAGCGTGGGTGTACTGCCCCGCCACCGGGTACGGATAGTGCCCGAGCCTGCCGAGCGCCTCGCGTACCAGGCCCACCACGATCATGATGGTCACCGATGCGGTGAACAGGTAGGTGGGCACCGCGAACGACCGCCCGGCCTCGCGGATACCGCGCAGGTTGCCGTAGCACATCAAGATCACGATGCCGATCGAGATCAGCGTGATGGTCGTCGAGTTGTCGATGGCGTGCCAGGCCGACGCGACGGCCGCTGTTCCGGCTGCCACCTGCACTGCCACGGTGACCACGTAATCGATGAGCAGCGCCACCGCGGCGACCTGGGCGACCCTGGGGCCGAAGTTCTCCCGGGCGACCACGTAGGACCCGCCGGCTCTGGTGTAGACCGAGACGACCTCGCGGTAGGACAGCACGACCAGGGCCATCACGAACAGGACAACCCCGGTCAGCGGCAGGATGAGCGTGAACGCCGTGACCGCCAGGCCGCCCCTGAGCAGCTCGATCAGGATTTCCTCGGTGCCGTACGCGGAGGAGGAGATGCCGTCGGGGGCGAGCACGCCGAGCGCCAGCCGCTTGGACAGGCGCTGCTCGCCGAGTTCCTCGTTGACCAGCGGCGGCCCGAGCAGCCGCTGCTTGAGGGAGTATCCGAGGCCTTCCGGCATGTCCGTGGACCCGCCGAGCAGTCTCTCCGCCTTGCGCATTGCCACGCCAGCGCCTTCCGCTCGATCGCGCCCCTGACGTGGCCTTCATACCATCGCGGCGGCTGGCCGCCGAGCCCGGCGTGGCCAGTGCACGTCAGAACGTACCCGGACGCCAGGCGGCGGACACCTCAGTGGTGCGCGCACCAGCGTAACTCCGCGTTCACTGTGACCTGCCACCGTGATCCGGGTACTGGTGCCCCTGCCAACGTGATCCGGATCACGGGGCCGTGACAGGCTTGTCCGGATGAGAATCTGGCTGGTCTAGGCACCGGAAGAACGAGGTATCGGACTACCCGGTCAGCGGGGCTTACGGGCTACCCGATCAGAGAGGTAATGCCATGACGACGACACCGCCCGCACCGGCACCGCAGGCAGGCAGCGTGCGCACGCTGCGCCTGTCTGAGCTGCTGCGGCGCCCGCTGACGGATCGTGGGGGCGAGTCGCTCGGCCGGCTTTCCGATGTCATCGTACGGCTCCGCGGCGAGGAATACCCGCAGGTCACGGGCCTGGTCGCCACGGTCGGCGGCCGGGAGGTCTACGTGCCCATCGAGC
The DNA here is from genome assembly GCA_050013415.1 of Streptosporangiaceae bacterium. Classification (GTDB taxonomy): domain Bacteria; phylum Actinomycetota; class Actinomycetes; order Streptosporangiales; family Streptosporangiaceae; genus Palsa-506. The sequence continues at coordinate 16,231 of JBEKFH010000027.1, forward strand.
AAGTCAGCTCGTTTGACGGCGACGTACTGAAGCTCACCAGCGCCAAGCTCGACCTGCGCAGGTTCGACCGGCGCGACGGCGAGGTGCTGCTCCGGGCTGACGTGCTCGGGCACCGGCTCATCGACGTGGAGCGGGCGCACCTGATGAAGGCGGCCGATCTTGAGCTGCAGCAGCGCGGCGGCGACTGGGTGCTCACCGGCGTGGACACGCGCCGCCGGCCCCGCCGGTGGCTCGGGCTGGGCGGGACAGCCGCCGGCGAGCCGGACGAGCACGCGTTCCGGGAATGGGCCAAGTTCGAGCCCCTCATCGGCCATACGAGCAGCGCCCTGCTGCGCGGGCCGTTCGCGCGCATCCGGCGGCTGAAGCCTGCCCAGATCGCCGACCTGCTGGAGGACGCCTCCAAGGAGGAGGAGACCGAGATCCTCGGCCACGTCCACGCTGACCCCGAGCTGGAGGCGGATGTCTTCGAGGAGCTCGATGAGGACCAGGCGACCAGGCTGCTCGGTGCCCGGACGGACACCGAGATTGCCGGCGTGCTGGCCAGGATGCGCGCCGACGACGCCGCCGACGCCATCGCCGAGCTGCCGCAGCGCCGCCGTCAGCCGGTCCTCGACCTGCTGCCGGTGGGCCAGCGCACCAAGGTGCTGACCCTGATGGGCTTCAATCCCACCAGCGCGGGCGGCCTGATGGGCGTTGACTTCCTGGCCGTTCCTGCCGAGGTCAGCGTCCAGCAGGCACTGGACGCAGTCAGCCAGTCGACCAGCCTGCAGCCGGAGGCGCTCACCAGCGTGCACGCGCTGGACGAGCGCGGCCGCCTGTGCGGCGTCGCCAGGCTGGTCACCATCGTCCAGTCGGATCCGGCGGCCCGGCTTATCGACGTCTACGACGATGACCCGGTACGGGTCGGCGCGGACACCGACGTGGTGGACGTCGCCGTGCTGATGAGCGACTACAACCTGATTACCATCCCGGTCGTCGACGATCACCGCAAGATGATCGGCGTGATCACCGTGGACGACGTTCTCGAGGTCACCCTGCCCGAGGACTGGCGGCGGCGGGAGGCCGCGCAGCCGCCCGACTCCCACCGCGGGGAGCCGACGTGAGCGACGCTCCCCAGGTCCCGGTTCCGCCGGTTCCCGCCAAGCCGCCGGTCCCGGCCGAGGTGCCGGCGAGTGCACCCGTCCCGGCGAGCGCGCCAGTCCCGGCCACGGCGCCGGCCAGCGCCCCGGTCCCGGATGGGCGCCCGGCGGGGCGGCAGACCCCGGTGACCGCCGGATCGGCCGCCGCGCAGAGCGCCGGATCGGCCTCCGCGCAGCGCGCCGCGGCGCAGGGCGCCGCAGCACCCGGCAGGCCGCACCCCGTTCCCGGCATTGCCCGGCCGGAGCTGAGTCTGTCCCAGCCGAGCGCCGTGCTCGACGAGGCGCACCTCGGCGACATCGAGGGCGCGTTCGGCCGGATCCGGCTCGACGAGGAGCACAGCTCCAACCTGCGGCGGCGGCTGGTGACGTTCCTCGCGATCGTCGGGCCCGGCCTGATCGTGATGGTCGGGGACAACGACGCGGGCGGCGTGTCCACCTACGCGCAGGCCGGCCAGGACTACGGGTACAGCCTGCTCTGGGTACTGCTGCTGCTCATCCCCGTGCTCATCGTCAACCAGGAGATGGTGGTCAGGCTCGGCGCGGTCACCGGCGTCGGCCACGCCCGGCTGATCAACGAGCGGTTCGGCAAGTTCTGGGGCTGGTTCAGCGTCGGGGACTTGTTCCTGCTGAACTTCCTGACCATCGTGACGGAGTTCATCGGCGTCTCGCTGGCGCTCGCCTACTTCGGCGTCAGCCCCTACATCGCGGTGCCGCTCGCCGCGGTGTTCCTGGTCGGGATCACGCTGAGCGGCAGCTTCCGCCGCTGGGAACGCGCCATGTTCGTCTTCATCGGCGCCAGCCTGCTGCTGATCCCGCTCGCGCTGCTGTCCCACCCGCACTATGGCCAGATCGCCTACCACTTCGTGGTGCCCGGGATCCAGGGCGGCATCAACTCGACCGCCATCCTGCTCATCATCGCCATCGTCGGGACGACCGTGGCGCCGTGGCAGCTGTTCTTCCAGCAGTCCAACGTCATCGACAAGCGCATCACGCCCCGGTTCATCCCCTACGAGCGCGCTGACACCGTGCTCGGGTCGTTCGTCGTCGTGTTCGGCGCGGCGGCGGTCATCGTCGTGGCTGCCTTTGCCGTGCGCGGAACGTCGCTGGCCGGGCATTTCACCGACGCCCTGGGAGTGGCCCGCGCGCTGTCTCACCAGGGCGGGGGGCTCGGCGCCATCTTTGCCATCGTGCTGCTGGACGCCAGCGTGCTCGGTGCCTCGGCGGTGACTCTCTCCACCAGCTACGCCTTCGGCGACGTCTTCAACCTCAAGCATTCGCTGCACCGCAGCTTCCGTGATGCCAAGCCCTTCTACGCCAGCTACGCGGCCCTGGTGCTGCTGGCCGCGAGCGTGGTGCTCATCCCGCACGCCCCGCTCGGGCTGATCACCGTCAGCGTCCAGGCGCTGGCCGGCGTTCTGCTGCCGAGCGCGAGCGTCTTCCTGCTGCTGCTTTGCAACGACTCCGAAGTGCTCGGCCCGTGGGTCAACCCGCCCTGGCTGAACATGCTGGCGAGCGTGATCGTCGGCGTGCTCGTCATGCTGTCCGGCACCCTGGTCGCCACCACTCTGTTCACCCACATCAACGCCGCAGCCACGTTGATCTGGCTGTCCGCCGTTCTCGCCGCCGGGCTGCTGGCCGCCGCCATCCGGCTGCGGATCGTCCGCGGCCGCCAGGGACCCCGCCCCCGGCCCGGCGCGGGGATGTCCCGCGCGCAGCGCAACAGCTGGCGGATGCCGCCGCTGGCCCTGCTCAAGCCGGTCGCATGGTCGCCGGGCACCAAGCTCAGCGTGCTGCTGCTGCGGGCCTACCTCGTGGTGTCCGTGGTGCTCCTGGTGGTCGCGGCGGTCCGCCTCGGCGGGGCCTGATGATGAATGGCTCGCTTTCGCCGCCAGTGTGACGGACGGCGAATTCGACCTGCCCTAGAGTCTCCAGATGTGAGCGGAACGCAGCTAACGGAGCCAGCCGCCCCAGGAGAGGCCGGATCGCCCGCGCGGCCAGCGGCAGGCCGCCCGGCCTGGCTGACGCCTGTCACCATGGTCATCGCCGCGGTGACGCTGCTGGGCCTGGGCCTCCGGCTGTATTACCTGACCAGGCCCGGGTACCTGCTGGGCGTAACCGAGTACGACGACGGATCCTACTTCGGCAGCGCCCTGCGCCTCGTGCACGGCCAGCTGCCCTACCGCGATTTCGTGTTCGTGCAGCCGCCGGGAATTACCCTGCTGATGACCCCGGTCGCCGCGGCGACCAGGGTGATCGGCACCGACGACGGCCTCGCGGTGGCGCGGATCCTCACGATGCTGGCCGGCGCCGCCGGGGTGGCGCTGGCCGGCCTGCTGGTCCGGCACCGGGGGGTGCTCGCCGCGCTGCTCGCCTGCGGCGTGGTGGCGGTCTATCCGGACAGCGTCGCGTCCGCGCACACGCTCCTCGTCGAGCCGTGGCTGGTGCTGTTCTGCCTGGCCGGTGCGGTGGCGGTGTTCGATGGCGACCGGATCACCGGCAGCCGCCGGCGGCTGCTCTGGGGGGGTGTGGCGTTCGGGTTCGGCGGCGCGATCGAGGCGTGGGCCATCATCCCGGTGGTGGTCGTCACGGTGCTCTGCCTGCCGCGGCCACGGCAGGCAGTGACCTACCTGGGCGGCGTCGCGGCCGGCTTCCTGATCCCTGTTCTGCCCTTCGCCGCGCTGGCGCCGCGGGGCTTCTACCAGGACGTCATCACGGCGCAGGTCGGCGGCCGGGTGGACGCGACGCGGATGCCGCTGGCCTACCGCCTGCGGCATATTGCCGGGTTCGCCGACCAGCCCGATGTCCGGCAGGCCGTCGTGCTCGGCGTGATCGCGCTCATCGTCGCCTTCGTCCTCGGAACCTGCGCGGTGGCACTGCTGATCACCCGGCGGCTGCCGCCCGCGCTGGAATGGTTCGCCTATGGGTGCGCCGTGGCCGTGGTGGCCGTGTTCCTGTGGCCAGCGCAGTTCCACTACCACTTCGCCGGCTTCCTCGCGCCCTTCCTCGGCCTGGGAGTAGCCCTGCCCGCGTCCCGGCTGGTGACCGCGATCACCGGCCGCATCGGAGCGGCCGGCCAGTCCCGGGCCGGCCAGTCCCGGGCCGGCCAGTCCCGGGCCGGCCAGTCCCGGGGCGGTCGGCCGGCCGGCGGTTGGCCGCGGGCCGGGCGCCTGCTGCGCTGGTCGGCGGCCGGGCTGGCGGCCGCGGGGATTGCGGTCGGCGGGTGGAACCAGGCCTCCTTCGAGAGCACGCTGGAGCCCGACGCGCCGGTGGCGATGATGGCCGCTGGCCAGCGGATCATCCCGCCCGGCGCCTGCGTGCTGGCCGACAACGTGGCCTACACGATCACGACCAACAGGTTCCTGTCGGACGTCCCCGGCTGCCCGGCCATCGATGACGGAACCGGCGCCAACTATGCCCTCACCGGCGGGCGAAGCGCGCTGACCGGGGCCGGCCGGGTCCCGGCGGTGGCCGCCCTGTGGCGCTCGGCCTTTGAGCATGCGCAGTACGTCTGGCTGACCGGCCTCAACCATCGCCGGATCGCCTGGAACCCTGCCCTCACCGCTTACTTCACGGCCAACTTCGTGCGCGTCGCCGGCCACACCCGTGACCTGCGCCTGTATGTGCGGAAAGACCTGCACCCCCGCTGAACCGAGTGCCGCGGCAGTTTAGGCGACGACCCCGCGCGCCCGCAGGCCGGTGATCTCCGCATCGCTGTAGCCGAGCCCGCCGAGCACGGCGTCGGTGTCCTGGCCCGGCCGGGGCGGCGGCTGCGGCACCCCGGCGGCCGTCCGGCCGAAACGCGGTGCCGGGGCCGGCTGTACCACACCGCCGACATCGATGAACGTGCCGCGCGCGACGTTGTGCGGATGGCCAGGTGCCTCGCCCGGCCCGAGCACCGGCGCGACGCACGCGTCGGTGCCGGCGAAGACCTCGGACCATTCGGCCTGGGTCCGGCTGCGGAATGCCTCGGCCAGCCGGTCCCGGAGCACCGGCCAGCCTGCCCGGTCATGCTGGCCCGGCAGGTCCCGGCCGCCAGGACGGGGGCCGGCCAGCCCGAGGCCCGCCAGCAGCGCGGCGTAGAACCGCGGCTCGAGCGCGCCCACCGCCACGTACCGGCCGTCGGCTGTCTGGTAGGTGTCGTAGAACGGCGCGCCGCCGTCGAGCAGGTTCGCCCCCCGCTCGTCCCGCCATGCGCCAGCGGCGCGCATTCCGTGCAGGAACGAGGTCAGCAGCGCGGATCCGTCCACCATCGCCGCGTCGACGACCTGGCCGAGGCCGGAACGCTCGCGCTCCAGCAGCGCCGCGAGCACGCCGACCACCAGCAGCATCCCGCCGCCGCCGAAGTCGGCGACCAGGTTGAGCGGCGGGACGGGGCGCTGGCCGGCCCGCCCGATCGGCTCCAGCGCGCCGGCTACCGCGATGTAGTCGATGTCGTGCCCGGCAGCGGGCGCCAGCGGGCCGTCCTGCCCCCAGCCGGTCATCCGCGCGTAGACCAGCCGCGGGTTGCGCCGCGCGCACTCGGCCGGCCCGCAGCCAAGACGCTCGGTCACCCCCGGCCGGAACCCCTCCACCAGCACATCGGCATCCTCGGCTAGGCTCAGCAGCAGGCCGATCCCGCCGGGGTCCTTGAGGTTCAGTCCGATCGACCGGCGGCCGCGGCTGAGCGGGTCCCGGGGCGCGGCCGCGGCCGGCCCGCAGCTCTCGGCGCGGTCGACCCGCAGCACCTCCGCGCCCAGATCGGAAAGGATCATGCAGCCGAACGGGGCAGGCGCCAGGCTGGCGATCTCGATGACCCGCACTCCATCCAGCGGACCCAAGCGGCTCGCCTCCCATGTAACGGCCGGAACAACCTTCGAGCAGAACGGATCGCGGCGGGCCGGCCGGGCCGCCAGAGCCGCCAGTAGCCCGATGCTAATTGCCCGGTGACCGCGCCGTACACCGTCCCGGCGCCCAGCGGGCGGCCGGGCGGAAGGGCACGGATTTGTCTCCTGCGTTACCTGATTGTCCCTTCCGTTACCTGTGTGCCAGGGGATAATGTGCTCGTTTGGCGGTGCGTCGGGGTGCCTGCCGGGGTCAGGTCCGGGGCGCTCCTTGTGCTGGGGAGGGATCATGATCAGGCGCGTCCTGGCCGGCCTGCCCGGTGTCGTGGCGGCGGTGCTGGCTGCGGCGGGGCTGTGGGGCGGGCTGGCGGCCGCGGCGGGCCCGGCGCTGGCGGGGGCGGGGTTGTACGCGGCTCCCGCCGCGGCCGGCACGGGGGACTGCTCGTCGGCGGCGGATGCGTGCACGCTGGCGACCGCACTGGCCGATGCGGCGGCGGGGGACACGGTGTACCTGGTGCAGCCGGGCACCGAGGGCACGGCGTCGACGTATTACATCGGGAACTGGTCCGTGGCCACGGCGGGCACGTCGGCCGGGGCGCAGGTGACCATCGCGCCCGCGCCGGGCCTGGCCAGCGCGCCGATCCTGGACGGTGACGGCACCAGCGCCGGGACCTGCCAGACCGGCAGCTGCGACGGCCCGGTGCTGAGCATCGGCGGCGGTGTCTACGCCACGGTGCAGGGTGTCACGATCCAGGACGCCCGCAACACCACAACAATTCTCGGCGGCGCCATCCACAACGGCGACGGGGCCACGCTGACCGTGACCGGCTCGACCTTCACCGGCAACTCGGCCAGGGATGGCGGGGCGATCGACAACGCCGATTTCTCCGGCGACGGCACGCTGACGGTGTCCGGCTCGACCTTCACCGGCAACTCGGCCATTACTGATGGCGGGGCGATCGACAACGCCGACAACTCCGACGACGGCGGCACGGTGACCGTGTCCGGCTCGACCTTCACCGGCAACTCGGCCGATGATGGCGGGGCCATCGACAACGGTGACGGCGGCGGCGGCGGCACGGCGACCGTGTCCGATTCCACCTTCACCGGCAACTCGGCCCATTACGATGGCGGGGCGATCGACAACGCCGACACCGGCGGCGCCGCGCTGACTGTGTCGGACTCCACCTTTACCGGCAACTCGGCCAGGGATGGCGGGGCGATCGACAACGGCGACGACTACGGCAGCGGCACGCTGACCGTGTCGGACTCCACCCTCGCCGGCAACTCGGCCACAGATGGCGGGACGATCGACAACGGCGACTTCTACGGGTCGGGCACGGTGGCGGTGGCGGCGGACATCTTTGACGGCAGCTGTGACCAGGCGGGCGGGTCGTGGGCCGACGCCGGGTACAACGCGGGCACCGACGGGAGCTGCGAGAACGGCGGGACGGCTGATTCGACG